>CAZKAQ010000257.1:0-1595 GCA_964550655.1 uncultured Granulosicoccaceae bacterium | reverse complement strand
GGCACCCAGAGTCATTATCGCTAAACAGGTCGGCCGATCGCCTGAGAAGCGTGGCTTGCCACGCGACGAGGGGGATCGGGTGAGATGTGACGCGATAATGGCTTCTGGTGTCGAATAGACAGTGTGTAAGATAGAAAACATTGCCAAAAGACTACCAAACTCTATGTTTATAGGCTAAAACTAAAATTAGTCGGTCGCCTTGTGAATAATGCAGGCTAGGTATAGCAGCCTCGATTGTTCGCTCCCCCTTCGGCGTAAGTTTAACAAGCTGACGCCTTGCATCATCAGGATCCTTTTTACTGGTCACAAGCTTACGCTGGCGCAATCGGTCAACAACCCCTTTGATAGTGGCAACATCCATTGCAGTTAACCGACCGAGCTCATTTTGCGAAAGCGGTCCTCGTTCCAGTAGTTTTGCCATCGCGGCAAAACGGGTTGGAGTAAGATCTGAAGGCATATGATCGCTGAAAATGCTGCCATGACGCTGGCTGACTTTCCTGAGTATATGACCGATTTGGTCTTCTAAAATATACGTCTTTGGTGGTTTCATAGGTAGCGTAAGATCAACTGATAATTACAATGGCTGCAAGTGGTGTGAGCACGTGCTTATACCTACCGCTCCCGCTATTCTAAATGCAATAAGAGATGCCACTGGTGCCATAGTGACAGATTTACCGGCGACACCACACAAAGTATTAGCAGCGATTCATGCAGCCCGGAAAGCATAATCTGGTCGTGCTATCGCATTGTGTACGATTCGATATCGAAAACAATTCTCAGCAACGCAGGTTTACCAGATCCATACAAAACATTGGATTGCGCGTTCTCCGGTGATTTCTCCAGCTGAGTATTGTTGGTAGTTCGTGTAGCCCGCGAGTGTGCGGATCTATGTCATAAAAAATAGTCTCGAGATCCAATTCACACCTGTAGACCAGGCCACATATTTCCCAAAAAATCGCCATGTTACATGCGAAATAGATTGATACCAGAACCGTTTCCTCAGTTTTTCCTGCCCGGGATGAGAACATAGTGTTTTCCCTGCGGACATCTCATTGTGAAACTACTATCCCTGTTCATTCTTCTCCTTGGATACTCCTCTCACGCAAGCGCAGATCTTAACTGCGACGACTTGATCGGATCATGGTCCAGCGAACGGCACGACACTTCACTCAGCAGCGACCGTCGAACAATCAAAGCACTAAATCCCGATGGGTCGTATTGGATCAAATTTATTCACGATAACGGAACAGAAACCACACAGCAGGAAGAACGCGGAACCTGGACATGTGATGGCAATGTACTTGGTATCAAAATTAACAAGATAGACGATAAATCCGTCTCGTTTTACAACACATTTAACCTGTTGCAACTGAGCACAACGTTCCATTCTATGAAGCCTATCGCCCCGAATTGCGCCACCGTGCTCGGTGATTGTAGTGCAGACATTGTTCTTGAGTACTACAGGGTTTTAAACTGACAAAGTGCTTAACCCGGATTATTCACGAAACCGACGGCATCTCGCTTGATCTTTGATTCCACCCTAACCTGCATTATTCACAAGGCGACCGGCGAAATTAGCTCTTATGTCTTTATTT
>CAZKAQ010000256.1:0-1605 GCA_964550655.1 uncultured Granulosicoccaceae bacterium | reverse complement strand
TGCGCGATATGCTCGCCATTTCATGAATAGTCCGGGCTAGCGCGTCACATCTCACCCTATCCCCTTCGGCGCGTGGCGGGCCACGCTTCTCAGGCGATAGGGCGACCTGTTTAGCGCTATTGACTCTGGACGCCGAATCCTCATGAATAATGCAGGCTGATAAGGAATGAGGTTCAGTCAACAGCCTTCTTTTAGCCGATAGCCTTTTTAGCGTAGTACAGATGAATACAATGTGTGCAACCAAGAATGCTTTTAAGCGGCGCTAACCCCGAATCAGGCCGCCATTACCAGTGGGCTGTTGGGTAATTCAAACGCGCCGTCTTGCGTCATAATTGATATGCAGTCCTGGGGCTTGATAGTACCGAGTTCCTGTAGTGGCACTTCAAATCCACATATTCCTTTTTTATCTATGCCGTTGCGAACCAGATCCGGTCTTTCTACATTGGCTGTAGTTGTGGTCAATACTTTTCCGTTTACTAAGATAAGCAGTACGGTCGGTTTTCGGGTCTGCGAATCGGTAATCCACCCGCAAAGCTTGTCATCTCTGATGCCACCGAAATTTCCGCGATAACGTAACGCCATGTCTGCTGCTGTAGTTGCAGGTTTGTTTGCCTGACAATCAAAGGATTCAAGCGCCAGCGTATACAATGCCAGATCGGCTTGATTAAGATGTGATATTTCTTCTATCTGCTCTGCAGTCGGTTTAACCACTGAGCACCGACTATAGGTGCCTTTGTTAAGCTCCGTCATTTTAAGTTTAGTGTTGTACTTCTGATTAAACATTTCGAGGCTTTTACCGAACTGTTCAGTCAGTCCGTAAAAGTCCAGGTCAGTTGGTTTAGCACCGCCCAAAATATGATGTTGACGGTTCTGAAATTTGGGATCTTTGTAAAAATCTTCCAGAGAGCCTGTATAATCATAATGATTAGAGAAGTGTACAAATTCTGAGATTACACGCTTCACCGGATCGCGAAAGAACGTTATCACCGGAGAAGCAGGGAATACCTCCCGGTAGCGTGGCAAGGAAAAATGGCCACACAGCATCTTTCGGGACAGCCCGACTTCACGCAGTGACTCCAAGTCATCAGCGTTGTAAAAATAGTTAATAATATCGGGAGAAGTATTTTTTGATTCGACGCCGTAGTCCTTTAAGACGTTAGCTTTACCAAAGTAACTTATAGCACTGGTTCTGAAACTGGTGCCGGCAGTTTTCGGTATATGCAGAAAGATAACCGGATCACTCATCACAGATGCCCTATTCAGTGAAAGTACCACATGGATGTCATTTTTCTTTGCATGACAGATATTGACAGATCATTGAAATAACCTGTCTTGAAGTGGATGTCAGTAGATTGGCACTTTATTGTCATTATTATCTGATGTAGTAGAACCGAATATCCAATTGTCCAAGAACAATGCCAGAATTTTATCGTTTGGATTGCCGGGTCTTCTTGTCTGAGTGTTCCTGGTGGTGAACGGACTCTCCGTCGTGTACAAGAGTAGATGGCTGGCCATAGTTGAGTTAGCGCCTGTAAGGCAGCCGGACGTCGTCTAACCTGCATTATTCACAAGGCGACCGACTAATTTTAGTTTCTGCCTATAAAC
>CAZKAQ010000255.1:0-1647 GCA_964550655.1 uncultured Granulosicoccaceae bacterium | reverse complement strand
ATGACGCTGGCAGCAGCAGTTCTGATGGTGGTGAAATCGATAATGACGCTGGCAGTGGCAGCTCTGACGGCGGCATTCCTGACGATGCAGGAAGTGGTTCATCGGATGCTGGCAATAACAGTGGTAATGACAGTGCCAGTAATGAACAAGGCGCACGCAACACTAATGCAGGAAGCTTCTCTTCAGGCGTAGACGGCAATGTTATTCGAGTGTCTTCTTTGACTGCCAACTCGACTGAAAACATCTGTACCACTTTAAGCAATCAAAACAACTTCTCTGATACTCGTACCGGGGATTTTATTCTGCACAACAACGCATGGCGTCCCTTCCGCGCATTCCCGGGTTATGAATGGGAGCAATGTGTTGTCACTAACACCAACGGTGCAGTTGTCGGCTGGACCTACGACTGGGGGCCTGGCAATAGCGATATTAACGGTAACCCGTCTGGTGATTTCTTTGTACGCTCATACCCCGAGCTGATTTACGGTACTAAAGATGAATTCCGCACCAGCGCACCGCCATCTGAAACCGGCCTGCCAGTCAGACTGACCGAGATGCCGACCTTTCGTATCGACTATGCATTTGATGCGCCGCAATTTGGCGAACCGCGTATTGTCGATGCATCCAACAACGCTCGATTCCCGAACGGCACCACTATCTCGGGTGAACGAAACGTAGCAGTTGAGACCTTTATGTACGAAGCGGATGCAGCAGGCAACTGTACGCCTGAAATCGTCAGCCGCAGCGGGGCTTCAAACCACACTTTTGAAGTCATGGTATGGCTTGATGCCGGTGCTGAAAGACTACCTGCCGGACCGAGTGACTTTGTTGCCGATCTTAATGTTCGCGGCGAAGACTATAAGGTTTATACCAAAGGTTCTGACCCACGCTACATCGCCTTTGTTGCACAAAACCCGCAGACTACGGGCACCATCTATATGAATGACTATATTGACTGGGCACGTGAAAACGCACATGTAGTACGTCAGCGATTCGGTGCACAAAGCAACGCGAACCAGATTCAGGATGACTGGTGTATGGCTAACATTCTTGTTGGTACAGAGATCTTCTGGGGTGCCGGCAACATGAATATCTTTGATTGGACTATTACACAATCAAGATAAGGCTCAGTCAAAATAAAAAGGGCACAATCAAGTTAAAACCCTATCAGGACAAGTGTAGCCCCCTGTAAAGAGCACCACTTGTGAGTACTATTCAGCCGGCAATAAGCCGGCTGTTTTTTTTGTGGTTTAACCTCTAGTTCTGGATTTATTCCACTCAGACAAAGCTGCCCGCTCCACCGGTATTACGTACCAACAAAATACAGAATCGGAAATCGATCGGTAAATAACTGATTATGATATCGGGCTAGGAGTCTGCGCGGCAGAACCTCTGCTACTGCGAACGCACCCTGACGGTGCGTTTTTATCGATCATTTTCGTTGCGTATGAATAACTATGCGCCTTAAATGATCGTAAAAACGCCCTCGCCATGGCGCGTTCTCGCTACACAGACTTCTGCCGCGCAGACTCCTAACCTGCATTATTCACAAGGCGACCGACTAATTTTAGTTTCTGCCTATAAACATAGAGTTTGGTAGTCTTTTGGCAATGTTTTCTATTTTTCATACTGTCTATTCGACACCAG
>CAZKAQ010000254.1:0-1680 GCA_964550655.1 uncultured Granulosicoccaceae bacterium | reverse complement strand
AGGCAGAAACTAAAATTAGTCGGTCGCCTTGTGAATAATGCAGGCTAGTGCCTGAAGTGACGTACACCGGTAAAGACCATCGCAATACCATGCTCATTGGCAGCATCAATTGCCTCCTGATCACGCATGGAACCACCCGGCTGAATGATTGCTTTTACACCATATTCTGCAGCCTGATCAACCGTGTCTCTAAACGGAAAAAAAGCATCTGACGCCATTACCGTTGAAGCGATTTCAAGCTCTGCATCGGCAGCTTTTATAGCTGCAATTTTAGCTGAGTACACACGACTCATCTGCCCTGCACCAATACCGATACTCGCACCATCTTTGCAAAAGACAATGGCATTGGATTTCACAAACTTCACTACTTTCCACGCAAACAGCAAGTCACGGACTTGTGCATCATCCGGCGCAATAGTAGTGGCGACCTGCAGTTCGGCTGCACTCACAATGCGACTATCGCTCTGCTGAACCAGTAGTCCACCTCCAACAGATTGATACACAGGTGCAGCATCTGATGTCTGACTCGTGTCAACGCGCAAAACTCGAACATTAGGTTTTTCCACAAGCACCGCAAGTGCGTCTGCATGATAAGACGGTGCCAGCAGTACCTCTATGAACTGTCGGTCAACCATTGTTCTGGCGACCGATGCATCGACCTCACGGTTAAAAGCGATAATACCACCGAAGGCTGAGACCGGATCAGTGATATAAGCTTTTTCATAGGCCTGAGAAAGGTTATCAGCTATCGATACGCCGCAGGGGTTGGCGTGTTTTACTATGACACACGCCGGCCCTTCAAACTGACAGACACACTCAAGAGCCGCATCCGAGTCCGAAATATTGTTGAATGAAAGTTCTTTGCCCTGAAGTTGTTCCGCGTTTGCAATACCGGACGTGGCATCAGTACTATCGCGATAAAATGCCGCAGACTGATGTGGATTTTCACCATAACGCAGATCCTGTATTTTTTCGTAACTCAGCTGCAGTGTCTTTGCATAAGACGAATCGCCTTCTGTTTTCTCGCTTTGCGAGGCGTGAGACTGGCGGCTCAAATAACCTGAAACAGCAGTATCGTAGCGTGCTGTGTGAGTAAAAGCCTTACACGCTAATTCATACCTTGTTTGCCCAGGAACTCTCCCGGTAGCAATAATAGACGATGCCACAGCCTCATAATCTGCCGGATCAGTGATAACAGTTACATCAGTATGGTTTTTAGCTGCAGAGCGAATCATTGCAGGCCCACCGATATCGATATTTTCTATTGCATCAGCCAGTGTACAGTCAGGCCTGGATACGGTTTCAACAAATGGATAGAGATTTACCACAACGAGATCAATCCCTGTGATGTCATGTTCTTCCATCACCGCAGCATCCATGTTGCGGCGACCAAGAATGGCACCATGAATTTTAGGATGCAGGGTTTTTACTCTGCCATCCATCATTTCCGGAAAACCGGTCACTTCGGAAACTTCTATAACGTCGATACCGTTTTTCGCGATAGTCGCTGCGGTACCTCCGGTTGAGAGTAGTGTCACACCTGCATCTGCCAACTGCCGGGCGAATTCGACTACGCCGGTTTTATCCGAAACACTAAGTAGCGCGCGTGAGATTTTTTGATTCATAGTCTGATGCAGTTATAACGTTATTAAAAAATTTTTAATCGTTCAGGTACACCGC
>CAZKAQ010000253.1:0-1772 GCA_964550655.1 uncultured Granulosicoccaceae bacterium | reverse complement strand
CTTAACTTCATGCGTAGTTGCAGAGATACTGAATTGGTTTTTACTCCATTGCTTGACTCTGAGTTACTTCTGACCTTTCATATTTAGAAAATGCGTTCTGTCCTCCACCGAAAACCACAGAGGCGTCTGTTTGGCTTAGCCTTAAATATTTTCGGATTTCCTTAATTTTTTGTGCAGGCAATAAACCGTCAATATTCTTTTTACTTTCGCGCACCTTAGCTTCATTACTAATGATCTGGGATTTAGTGAGGAATTCACGGTTACATGAATTACAATAAGAGTATTCTATATCAACAGAATATTCAGCTCCCTTGTATATATTCGATTCAACGTCAGTATTCTGAGTAACATTGATAGAGTTGCATTTCTTGCACGCGGCGTTCATTTCCATCTCCACAAAATTATCCACTCAAATGAAAAGAAGCTATATCAACTATTAAGCAATCGTTGATAAGAGAAAACTTAATGTAAATGGAGTCACTTTCCGATTTGCCCGGCGGAGTAAAGTCAATACAGTATGCATCATCTATGTCTCCATCATCATAGGTATAGGTTTTATGAAAGTCAGAGGAGGTAAGTGACACCAAACATGCAACTACGTCTACAAATTCATAGCCAAGATTGTCAATATCTTGTCGGACTTTATGGTTCAATTTTCGATTGTACGATATTTCGGAGAATTATAGAGTTGTTCTATCAACTTCGCTCATTTTCTCGAGTCAAGAAATCCTCCTATTAAGGCCATGCAACGGGACATTAACTGATAACGTACCAGCGACTAGCAGGGTACCTGGCCAGCGCACAAATCCACGTCACCTGAAGTTTGCGGCAGCAGGGCGTCACGTGCGAAGCCAAAGTATTCATAGATCACGTTTGCTGATCGCTGTAGTCCTGAAGCACCCGGAACCCAGTAGCGCCAGTCGCCAATACCGAGCCTTCTCGAGAGTATTGTCGGTGCCGGTATAACCTCAAATCCTGCCTGCTGAAACATTTTTACTGCGCGCGGCATGTGATACGAGTGAGTTACCAGTAGAATTTTTTTTCTTCCCAATGGAAAAAGAATTTCGGCGCTGAACTTTGCGTTTTCAAAGGTCGACCGGCTTTTTCTCTCCCGCCATTGAGCCTTGATTTTAAATTCATTGAAAAAGCTTTGTGCCTGTATGTCTGAGTGGATTTGATTTTCATTCGTCGGGCCGCCGGTCAGTATTACCGGATAGCCGGTTTTTCTGTGCAAATAAGATGCATAGTGAAGTCGCATTATTGATTCAGATGTGGGAGTCGGATAACCATACTCTGCTGCAGTAGCATGGTGTGATCCGCCTGCAACAATAATGGTGAGTGCTTCAGATGGTGGCAGTTCATCAAGTGCCAGTGCAGGATACTTCTCGATAGAACTTTCAAGCGCACTGGCAACGTAGTCGGTTGATAGCAGCAACATGCTGATGACTGACGTCAGTATCAGCACCTTTGCGATGGTTTTGTACCACGGCAAAAGCAACAACCCGAAGATCAGTAGAACGCCGTTTAAAGCCGGTGGTATCAACCACGCTTTGACTAATTCCTGGAGCATATCAAATTGGTTTCTGTTTCAATGCGGGTTACAGGCTCGGGTAGCTCAGCGGTGATGCGCTTGTTTGACGCGGAAGTCTGGTTGGCGAAGTTTGGATTATCTTCAATACTGCGCATATTATGCCATTGAGGTGGACTTTTTCTGCCACTAGCCTGCATTATTCATGAGGCGACCTGTGGATTTAGCTCTTATGTCTTTATTT
>CAZKAQ010000252.1:0-1937 GCA_964550655.1 uncultured Granulosicoccaceae bacterium | reverse complement strand
CGTATGAATAACTATGCGCCTTAAATGATCGTAAAAACGCCCTCGCCAAGGCGCGTTCTCGCTACGCAGACTTCTGCCGCGCAGATTCCTGGAATAACTGTCAGGTTGCAATTTTATTCCTGAACAGTTTATCCGGCAGATAGAGAACAAGAATCCTAGAGGTGAATTATGTGTCGTTTTACATTTTATATCGGGGCTCCCATTAGCCTGGGATCATTAATAACCGAACCTGCCCACTCCTTGATAAAACAGAGCTTTAGTTCAAAGGAACGCTCTGAACCTCTAAACGGTGATGGCTTTGGCGTTGCCTGGTATGCAAAAGAAGAGGATGAAGCGGCTGTATTCCGGTCAATCACGCCCGCATGGAATAACGGCAATCTACAAGACTTATCGCGAGTTACCCATAGCAGTTGTATCGTTGCACATGTTCGCGCCGCAACCCAGGGCTTAGGGGTTAGTGAATTCAACTGCCACCCGTTTAAATCAAAAAATCTGACTTTTTGTCACAACGGTGATATCGGCGGCTTTGAGAAAGTTCGACGCCCGTTGGTCAACTCACTCAGTGATGATGCCTATGACAGCATTAAAGGCAGCACCGATTCTGAACACTTGTTTGCACTAACATTAGACCAGCTTCGCAGGCAAGCCGGCAAAGATTCGATCGAGGCTATGGCAAATGCAATGCAGGATTCTGTCGAGATAGTAAACAACTTAATGCAGGAACATGCGCCTGATCACTACTGCTATTTAAATCTGGTGCTAACCAATGGGCAGGAAGCTGTTGTTTGTCGTTATACTTCAGACCAGGATGAAAAAGCATCAAGTTTGTATATTAGTCAGGGTAAACAATATGTCTGTGAAGAAGGCGTTTGTAGTATGTTAGGCGACAGCAACGATAACGCTGTTATTGTCAGTTCCGAGCCCTTAAGTACTGATGCCAGCTGGCAGGAAGTACCTGTTAATCACATGCTTTTAATTAACAAGAACCTGGCCGTTGTTGAAAAAGCATTTTAACAACGTGAACAAGCACCTTAATACCTGGCTGTATTTCCGTGCAACAGCAACTTGTCTGTCGAGATGAAGCTAAAGAAACAACTCTGTTTAGTGGCATTATTTTTAGGAATTTCAGTGTCATCTGCTGAAACGCTCAGCCGTGTTGATATTGGCAATTTCTCCGCAGGCAACCTGGAGGGCTGGGAAAGCAAATCGTTTGTCGGACTGACAGAATACAACTTTAAGCAGGAAGATGGTCAATCTGTATTAGCTGCCGAAAGTTATGGTGCTGCTTCCGGGTTGGTTCGAAAGATCACAATTGATTTAACCAAAACCCCTTATGTGAATTGGAGCTGGAAGGTGGACCGCGGTCTTCCCGAGCTTAACGAAACCCAAAAAAGTGGCGATGACTATGCCGCACGACTGTATGTTGTAAAGTCCGGTGGTGTACGCATCTGGAAAACTAAAGCGCTTAACTACGTGTGGTCTGGCAGCCAACCGAAAGATACCATATGGCCGAACGTATTCAGGCCAAAAAATTCAATAATGCTTGCAGCACGCGGCGCTGAAGACTCTACCGGGCAGTGGCAACACGAGAAAAGAAATATACGCAAAGACTTTAAAAAGATTTTTGGTCAGGATATAACCTCAATCGATGCCATCGCCATTATGACTGACACCGATAACACAGGTTTACGCGCCAGTGCAGTATACGGAGACATCTACTTTTCGGCACAGTAATCTAAACTGTTTACTCTTAATTTTGTAGGAGGGCATAAGCCAAAGGCGCATCCACCATTGGCAAGTTCATACGTGTTCAAAATACTGAATCAATCCAGCCTGCATTATTCACAAGGCGACCGACTAATTTTAGTTTCTGCCTATAAAAAAAGGGTTTGGTAGTCTTTTGGCAGTGTTTTCTATCTTACACACTGTCTATTCGA
>CAZKAQ010000251.1:0-1952 GCA_964550655.1 uncultured Granulosicoccaceae bacterium | reverse complement strand
CCGCGCAGACTCCTAGCCAGGTAGTTTGAACAAGCGACGGGCGTTTGTGTTACTTGTATCTGCGATGACGTCGACCGGGAGATCTTTAATTTCTGCAATTGTCTTGATCACCTCTGTTATGTAGGCGGGTTCATTTCTTGAGCCTGCGCGTGATTGAACCGGCTGGTCCGGTGCATCTGTTTCCACCATTATTGCATCAAGAGGTAGTGATTTAATCAGCTTTTTCAAGCGGGTTGCGCGTTCATAGGTGATTGCACCACCAAAACTTATCAGGTAGCCAAGATCAATCAGCTGTTCTGCCTGTTGCAGACTGCCGTTGTAGCTATGGATGACGCCGGTGGTGGTGCCAGTGACGGACTTGATTGCCAGTGTGACATCCTGCACGGCGTTTCTTGCGTGAATAATTAACGGCAGGCTACATCTCGCTGCGAGCTCGATCTGTGCTACAAAAAAAGCGTATTGCTTTTTATAATCCAGATCTTTGAAGAATCCATCCAGCCCGCACTCACCTACGGCGATACATTCAGGGGTCTGGAGTCTCGACTCCAGCAGTGTCAGGTGTTCTTCAGTGTGGTGGTCTATGTAGACGGGATGCAGGCCCGCTGTTGGATAAACGTTTTCGTATTGTTGTGCAATTGAAAATACTTTGCTGAAGCGTTGTTGTGTGGTGGCTGGTATCACCATTGTAGTCACACCGGAAGCTATCGCTCTTGCATAGACATCATCGCGATCGTGATCGAAGCGATCATCATCGAAATGAATATGTGTGTCTATCAGGTCAGTCATCTGTAAAAACAATAATCAAGTGTCGTTTTACGGGCAGGGATTCGGACACATGCTGTGCACCTGCTGTATCTTTTTCATTGCGTCTTCAGGAATCTCTGTGTTGATACTGTCGCAGTTTTGTTTTAATTGTTCCAGTGTGGTGGCGCCGATAATTGAAGAACTGACAAACGGCTGATGATTCACAAACGCAAGCGCCATTGACACCGGATTAAGCTGGTATTCTTTTGCAATTTCTACATACTGTTGTATTGCCCTGGTGGCAGCTTCAGTTGTATAGCGGTAAAAATAGTTTTTGTGTAACGTCAGTCTGGCGTTGGCGGGCTGCTGTCCATTGAGATATTTTCCAGACAGAGAACCACCCGCCAGTGGTGAATAGGCAAGTAAACCCACGTTACTGCGATGTGCAAACTCTGCTAAACCGATTTCATAGCTACGGTTTAGCAAACAATACGGGTTTTGTACGGATGCAATGACCGGATAATTATTTACCTCGGCAAAGTGCAGGTATTGATGTAGTCCCCATGGTGTTTCGTTGGATACGCCGATGTGTCGGATTTTGCCTTGTTTTTGCAATGTTGCGAGAGTCTCCAGTGTCTCGCTGATCGGGTTGTCGTGTTTGTCTTTGCCGTATTCGTAGCCGAGTTTTCCGAAGTAGTTGGTATTGCGTGAAGGCCAGTGGATCTGGTAGAGGTCAATGTAGTCTGTACGCAGCCGTTTCAGACTGCCATGCAGTGCCTGTTCGATTTGTGCAGGCGCAAGCGTCGGGCCGCCGCGTAGGTAACCAATCCATTTTTTCGGTGCAGGACCAACGACTTTGCTGGCAATAATTAACTTGCTGCGATCCTGATGCTGCAACCAGTTGCCGATGAACGTCTCGCTTAAACCGGTGGTCGCTTCGCTTGCGGGTGCGGGATACAACTCTGCGGTATCGATCAGATTGATACCTGATTCTCTGGCCAGTGAGAGTTGATCGTGAGCTTGCCGCTCGGTGTTTTGTTCACCGAAAGTCATTGTACCGAGGCTGATGGCACTGACTTCAAGGCCGGTGTTGCCCAGCGGATTGTATTTCATCCGGTCAATCCTGGTGGCTGGTCTGGTGGTTGGCGTGCAGGTGGCTTCTAACCTGCATTATTCACAAGGCGACCGACTAATTTTAGTTTCTGCCT
>CAZKAQ010000250.1:0-2022 GCA_964550655.1 uncultured Granulosicoccaceae bacterium | reverse complement strand
GCAGTTGACTTTTAATCAATTGGTCGAAGGTTCGAATCCTTCACGGCCCACCATTTATACCTGATTTACCTGGTTTTTCCAGGCAACTCGTTTCACTCATTCCTGCGCGTTAATAATTTTCAACTGCGGTTGCGAATTTGAGTTCTTCAACTTTGTCGCGTTCGGTACATAGCTGTTTTTTGCAGAATCAAGTTCGCGGGAAGTGGTTCCAGTGTCCTGGACACAGTTGAAGGTAAACTGAGTGCCTGTTTTAGGCGGCCAGGTCGGTTTTCATCAGGGCCCGTCGGGGGTAGATAAGCCCCCGACATTTTGAGGCCGAATATATGTCTGACACACCCGTCTACTCACTTGAAAAAAAGCGGTTTGCTAAGGAATGAAGGAGAAGAGTTTTATTAATGCGCTGTATTTTCAGCGTTAGGTGTAATTTATTGCTTGACACTTATGGGGCGTCCATATATGTCCAGGTAGCAGCCCCCTGACCCCTCAGTGTGTCGTTAAAACAAAGCCCGGAATACTATCCGGGCTTTTTTATGGTCCTGTGTTTTTGTGGTCTTATGCAAGCGTCCGACAAAGACCTGTATGTATCCGATGCACTTACCTTGCAGTATCGACGATGGACGTGTACGTATGTCCATTGTCTGTTTTTATTGTAGGCTTGTGCATAAATTGCCCATTGTTACAAGCTAAGAACCTGTCCCGAGAACAGTATCAATCCCGTTGGCTCATCACGAATAAAGTACAAAAAAGGCTGATCGATATCTACCAGCTCTGGTATTCGCACAGCTGATGTATCCACGCCGGTAATACTTGTTATTGCGGCTGCACGTGTACCGTCTTTGTCGACTTCGATTACGGCTTGTTGCATGAAAGAACCTATTTCGCAGCAATTGGCGCTTGGGGTCATGCGTGTCATATCAATTGCACGGCCGATCAGGCTACTGGTCATTGCCAGTTCGGTAAAGTCGATGCTTGATTTGATAGTCCAGTTAGGTACTGTGAGGTTAAGGAAGCTGGAACGGGAGTCAGTGTGCCGTTGTAATATCTCTTCTGCAGTGAGACTCGCAATATAGGTTTCGATGTCGTTTGGTACGATCATCATCAACGAGATTTCTGATCCCTGGTATTGAATCGACACAGATAAAGCATCATCGGTTTCAAGGAACTGAAAGTTATTGGTTCCGGTGAAAGCTGCGACCGCCTGTACTCCCCCGTCCAGGTTAGTAAATTGGTGGTTAGTGGCGTCGGTAAATGTTTGGCGCCATTTTGCATCGAGTAGTGTGGCATTCAATACCGCTAGTGCTGTATCGGCAGGCAATGGCTGGGTAAGTAGTTCCGGGATCAGGTCATTGGTGTTTTCCGATGCCCACTCGTTAATCGCCTGTCGGACTTCCTGCGGGGCCTGCTGGAACCTGGCTTCAGAGATTGGTGCGTTAAACTCTGATGTCATCACATCCATAAAGTCGGTTTCCAGCGCGAAACCTGGTCTAACAAATAGTTGATTGGCGGACTTTAGTTCCAGGCCGTCGTTACTGCGTGACTCCAGCTGCAGGTCTATTGCGTTTATAGCAGGGTACAGTGCTGCGTCTTCAATGGCGCTGACACCGAGCAATTGTTGTATCACATTAAAGTCATCGTTTGCGGTACCGCGCTGCAGCAGCGACAAGGCAATAGCCAGGCTATAGCCGCTGTTGACCGTATTTGCTCCGGATTCCGACTCGGCCTGCTCACGCAACAACTGCAGCGATAGATTATTGAAGCTGTCTATGACCTGGCTCTCGGTGGCAACATCTGATTGCGGGTTCAGATTGCGTACTGTTCGAGTGCCAAACCGTTGTACCACGGCATCACTGCTGCCGTCGGGAGTCGAGACTGTATCGCCTCCACCGCAGGCAGCGAGAATCAGAGCTAACGCAGCAACCATTGCCGGTTTTGCGAAGGTGAGTAAGGGCTTTTCTGCCGCAGAATATCGACCGGGTGTTGAGCTGCTACGTCGCGGAATTGCTGTGAGATCCATGTTTGTTG
>CAZKAQ010000249.1:0-2047 GCA_964550655.1 uncultured Granulosicoccaceae bacterium | reverse complement strand
ACTGATCTGGCTGACGGTGAAGTTGGCAGAAGACGCAACACCGGCCTGGTAAAGTGGGGGTTTTTTATGGACCATCTGCTTGACTATATATTTCTCTGCTGCCTTGTTTTTGCAGGTTATTTAATGGCACCTGAAAATACACAGATCTGGTTTATACCGCTACTGATAATAATGGGTGCTTTTATGGCAAATTCGTTTTTAAGTTTCGCAGCAACGAACGAATTTGAAATATATCACTATGGCCTGGGCCCTACAGAGAGCCGCATTGTATTTATCATTATCAACGCCTACATTGCGTTTTTTGGATTCGGGCACTTCTTTTGGATTATGCCATTAGTCTGTGCTGTCACCCTGATCGCTCTGATCATCTACACATGGCAGATACATAAAAAACTCTGGCAGATTGATATGCAGGTTAAAGAGAACCAGTAGGCCGTGTTACTTAGCCGCTGCGATTCTCAAGTTGCACAAGCTTGCTTTGCACATTCGGGCAGGCACCAAACTGAATGTAGTTAAACGCCGCACCTGTCAGCGCATCGCTGATGCTGTCAGCGGGAGCGAGAAAATCATCCTCTACTTCACAGATGGGTATTAAACCACCCAGTACGCTTTCGTCTGCACCATTTGTTGTCAGGGTACTCATTGCATGCAGACGCCGGCCGCAAAAATCCTGTGCGACGGAAGTGAAAGGCTTGCCCTCTGTCAAAGCGCCGATGACGACAACATCTATCAATGGCGAAAGGCCGTTAACCAGCGTTTCAGAGGCCGATGCTGTGCGCGCTGTGGTGAGTACCATCAGGCGTGACAGCTCCAGATTCAGGGCTTGTGGTTCGATAAAAAAATCTCTGTCGAATTCACTGAACTTGTCGTTAAAGGTTCGGCGTGAATAAACTTCATCAACATGTGGAGGTCCTGCAATCTGTGATGCAAGCTGACGTGCCACCGCGGTAAATCCACCGCCGTTGTAACGCAAATCTAAAATCAGTTCAGATATACCGGCTTCTGCGAGAAACTGAACTGCGGTATCAATCTCATCTGCGGTAGTGCCACGAAAGGCCGTAACCTGCATATAACCCACTTCGTTATTGGTCTGTTCATAGGTGCCAAATACCGGCACTGTGGATTCGGTATAGGTTGTTTTGGTAACGATAAAATCAGTCGCTTCCGATGCACCGGATTTTACTGTAAAAACAGCAGTCAACTCTTTATCTGATTCACCGACGATAAACTCCAGCCATTGCTCATCCGTGATGTCATCAATAGCGATCGAGTTTATAGCCACAAGTTCATCACCGCGCTGGATACCGGCGCCCTCCATGGGTGAGTTACCACTGATACTGGAAAAGTGTTGCCTGCCATCGGATGCCACTCGCAATGAGAAACCGAATCTGGTGACATTGCTATTGGAAATAAGCGCTTCATCCTGAGCCTTGTCACCCAATGAGCTGTAGATATCGGGAAAGACACGCAGATCGCGAACAAGCTCTTGCGGATCGTCGTAAGTACTCAGATCTAAAACCGGTACACGATCGTAGAAAATATAGGTGTCACGCATACGCTCATCAATCCATTGATTGATATCAGCAACAGTACATCCGTCCGCTGTATCAGCGCCGATGGCAGTTAGTGCACTCGCCTCTGCCACTTCATCTTGATCTTGAACCAGTTCGCCACCGGAACCACCACTGCAGGCAGCAAGAATGGTTGATAGCAGGCAGGTCGCGATCAGCCGACCCGTAGTTTCTATTGTGTGAACCGCTTTATTCATACACCGCGCACCCCGCCGAATGAAAACGCTACTGGCGCACTCACTCAGACAAAAATTATTTTGACTCCTTATAGGGTACAAAGAATGTACCAGAAACTTGTGCATCGTCAGCATTCCGGCACATCAGAGAACCAGCAGCATTTTGAGCCGCGGTACATAAACGGCTGGTTTGTAACCAGTTTCTGCGAGACATTTAGCCTGCATTATTCATGAGGATTCGGCGTCCAGAGTCGTTATCGCTAAACAGGTCGCCCGATCGCCTGAGAAGCGTGGCTTGCC
>CAZKAQ010000248.1:0-2245 GCA_964550655.1 uncultured Granulosicoccaceae bacterium | reverse complement strand
CTAGATGGTGTTATTTCGTTGTTGTATCAGATAGCCGGCATATCAGATTACTCTGATATGCCGGCTATCCATCAGTTGGCTTCATTCATCTTTACTAAAAATCATTATTCAATGGTGGGCATTGCGACGCCATTGCCACTGCTGGCCAACGCAGATAATCTCTGTGTTACTTATTGGCCACTGCTGTCCAGTTTACCGGGTGATTTTAATCTATGTTCGCGCACTGCAATGGTAGCTCCGGCACAGATAATCAGTAGCATTCCGATTGCGGTATGAGTCTGCGGCCAGTCATTAAAAACTATCCTGCCCCAGAAGGCGGCAAAGATCAGATAGGCAAAGTCGAGCGGGGCGAGCAGACTGACATCCGCTGATTGATAGGCGCGTGTCATACAGATGTTGCCAGTCAGATTTAATACAGATGCCAGTAGTGCAAAACCTGCCACCAGCCAGGTGAGCTCGGGCCAGCCGATAGCAACGTATGGCATATTGCTAATGACAGCAGTCGGCAGTTGCAGGATTGAGAGTACCGTGACCCCGACCAGCCCGACACAGAAAAACACCAGGCCTGCAACAAATGAAAGAGCCAGCGTGCTTTCATGTCTGCATGCGTGTCTGAGAGTCAGTATGTTGCAGGCAAAGAAAAAACCCGCAAAAACCGGTAACAACTGAACGATACTGAATCCTTCATACCACGGGCTGATAACAATCAGTGCACCCAGCGTACTGATAATCATGCTGCCAATACGCCATGGTCCGATGCTTTCACCAAGTACCGGCCCGGCGAGCAGGCAGACGAAAACCGGATACGTGTATAAACCGGCTGCCATCTCGGTAACAGTGAGAAATGGTGCCCCGGAGAAAAACAGGAACATGGTTATTGCAAGAAATGCCGAACGCAATAGCACCCCTTTCCGGTTGTGTGGCTTGAGAAGTGACAGTCCGCCAGCGGCAACTGCCAGTAACACTGAAATCAGTATGTTGCCGACAGATCGCAGCGTTTGAATTTGCCAGAAGCTGGTCTCTGAGGCCATCAGCTTCATCAGGGTGTCTTGCAGCGCAAGTGTGAAGGTCGCCAGCAGAAGTAAAGCTATTGCGATCAGCGGCCGATCGTCCTGCGCAGGAGTAAAGAGTTTTAATGACATGACAGTGGCCGACAATGCGCGATGAATGCAGTATGCATGAATCATCTGTCATTTGTGGCGGGTGGAGGCTCTGTTGAATAGAATTGTCGTATGCGGGTTGGTTTCGGTTTTTAATTCGCCTTATACGGAATAATCAGGGTCTTGAGCCCATCAATTCTGGTTGAAAAATACTGATCAACTCTCATATTGTCACCCATAAGTTAATATGGATTCCTATGTACATTGGAAAATTTCTGATCTTTGTTATCGGACTGTCTGTCGGGGTAGCGGCCATGTTCGCCTCCGGCTATATCAAGCATGAAGAAGTATCAATTAATACTGTCTCCGTTGCGACGGAGGAGTCCGGCGCGGCTGCACCGGCATCTCCCTTTACCGTTGTTGATGAACCAGCGTCGGCAACTTTAGAATCGCAAGTGCCGGTTGAAGTTGTGCAAGCTGACACATTGGTACTGCTGCAACGTATAGAAGACGCCGAAAACAGAATTGAGGCGCTGGAGTCTGAACTTGCTGAAGTTCAGTCGCAGCGGCTGATAGCAGATGACAATCTGAACGAATTCGAACAAGCCGAAGTGCTGAGTTCTGTCTTTGAACCTGCCACGGTGTCTGAAATTCAATCAATACGCAACAATGCTCAGTTACGACAGCTTGAGCTTCGTGACAGAGCTACTCGCGAAGGTTGGGTCAACACGGATCGTTTTCGACAAGAGTCGCGTGAAATCAGAGGTTTCAGTCGGTTGCGGGAAACGCTTGGTGATGAAGGTTACGATAAACTGCTGGCAGCCGAGGGCAGAGATAACCGGGTACGGATTGACAACGTTATTGATAACTCTGCAGCCGCCTTGAGTGGTATAGAGGAAGGTGACCTGATCATACGCTATGCAGATGAGCGTATTTTTCAATTTCAAGATTTACGTGATGCCACCACCGAGGGCGAGCGGGATGAGTTGATTGACATTCAAGTGAGTAGAAATGGCGAGATAATTGATCTCGTGATTCCGCGCGGTCCGATGGGTGTGACTTTAGATGGCGTAACTGAACAGCCTTCTCCCTAGCCCGGACTATTCACGAAATCGACGGCATCTCACTTGATCTTTGATTCCACA
>CAZKAQ010000247.1:0-2251 GCA_964550655.1 uncultured Granulosicoccaceae bacterium | reverse complement strand
GTTGGTTTGTGTAAGAGCAGCAGCTTGTCTGTAGTTTTCTCCACAATACTTAAAGGCTCAAATGGTAGCCGGCAGGTCACCCGCCCGCACGGTCATATCGTTTTGATACCAAAACAGCAACCTGGGTCAGGCTGCACTGATTTATAAATGCTTTAGCAGACGGCGCTGAACTACAAAACTTCCAGGCGGAATTTCTGGTTTGTGTTTGGAAGAGCCGGCTATTTTGTTTGGAAATCTCCGTATTTCGGAAGTCATTATTATATTCCTATATTTTAAGTAATTAAATAATTTCTCAATTAAATTTTGATTTATTCGTAATATCAAAGAATAATTATGTTTCGAATTACATAATCATCTGTCACGTGGAGGCATGCTGCCCTGATCTGTCCAGCAAGCTCGCTACACCTGTAGGCTCAATCGTGCGGTCAGTAGGTTTTGAGCGGGTACTCAGTACGCTGCCGAGGCAGGCACACATCTATAAGGGTAAGTTTTTAATCGATGAGCTCTAAATCTAACAATGTGGAGCGGACGGACGAAAACGGTCTTCTCGCTAATGAATTAAATCGCGGAATCATCCGTGCTTTGCGTGCTGACGGTCGAGTCGCTCTTTCTGAAATTGCTCAAACTCTCAACGTTTCGAAAGGCACAATCCGTAACCGTGTCGCTGCAATGAAAAATGCCGGTGTTTTCTTGAGGAGATTCGTCGGTGATGGCCGTAGTAAGCATATCCACTGGTGCCTGAAGCCCCTTGAACTTGTAAGAGTATAGTCAAATGAATAACGTATGGATTGATGCCTGTGGGGTCGATGATATTGACGAGGAAGACCTGATCCGCTTTGACCATGGCGAACAAACATTTTGCATTTACAACACCACAAAAGGTTTTTACGCCACTGACGGGCATTGTACCCACGAGGTAGAACATCTGGAATATGGTGTTGTTATGGATACCGTCATCGAATGTCCTTTGCATCAGGGGCAATTTGATATCCCCACAGGCAAAGCACTTGGCGGACCGGTTTGCGTGGATTTAAAAACATACCCGGTCAAAGTAGAAAATGATCGGATTTATATTAATCTGTCTATCGAACCTGCAAAGCCATAACAAGTAATTTGAAGCGTTACAATATACAGCAGAGTAACCAGCCATGAGCGACGTCGTCAAACCTTCAAAAATCAATTTTGATAGCTTCTGCGGTTATCATCAAACCTGGCAAGGTGAGTCAATCACCGAGTTAACCCAAACCGGGCCGGGCACACCGGGCGGCGACTACCTGCGTCGCTACTGGCAACCGGTATCTGTTACATCTGACATAGGCGATAAACCAAAGCTGATAAAAATTCTGGGTGAAGAGTTGGTTCTGTTCAAAGATAAATCAGGTCAGTACGGTTTAGTTCATAAAAGGTGCCCGCATCGTCGTGCCTCATTGGAGTTCGGCAGTTGTGCCGAGCGCGGTATTCAATGTTGTTATCACGGCTGGGTGTTTGATGTAGACGGCAGCGTACTCGATATACCCGGTGAACCGGAAGGCTCTGTCTCCGCTGTTAATGTGAAAAACAAGATGCGTTTAGGTGCGTATCCGGTTAAAGAATACAAGGGACTTCTGTTTGCCTATCTTGGTCCGATGGAGGAGCTACCGGAATTTCCGATCTATGACACCTACGATATTCCAAATATGACCATGACCCCTTACGCGGGTCCGTTCAACTGTAACTGGATTCAAGTCCTGGATGCCATTGTCGACCCGGTACACACTTCTTTTTTACACCAATCACAATTCTCCGAAGGTTTTGGCGAGCTGGGTGAAATAGAATTCTACGAAAAACACAGAGTCCGGTTTTTCGGTACCGCATCCCGTCGCGTTAAAGATAATGTCTGGGTCAGAGTTAATGAACTTGTACTACCCAACTTTACGCAATCA
Organism: uncultured Granulosicoccaceae bacterium; assembly: GCA_964550655.1. Taxonomy (GTDB): domain Bacteria; phylum Pseudomonadota; class Gammaproteobacteria; order Granulosicoccales; family Granulosicoccaceae. The sequence continues at coordinate 329 of CAZKAQ010000247.1, read as the reverse complement.
GGCTCTGCATTTGCAGTTGATGGCACGCGACCAACATACTTCGGACGCAGTGCCTTCACCCGATGGGTAGTGCCGGTAGATGATGAACACTGTATAGCTTTTGCCTGGGCAAACTTTGGTGAACGTGGAGACCCTCACGAGTACAACACACCTGAAGGCATTCAGTTAATTGAACAAGGCGAGCTTTTTGACCGTAGTTATGAAGAAAAGCAGGCGAGCCCCGGAGACGTAGAAGCTGTCGAAGGCATGGGAGCCATATCGGATCATGGAAAAGAAAATCTGGTGTCTGGTGATCGCGGCATAGCGATGTACCGGGCACAGATGAAAAA
>CAZKAQ010000246.1:0-2353 GCA_964550655.1 uncultured Granulosicoccaceae bacterium | reverse complement strand
AAAATCTGGTGTCTGGTGATCGCGGCATAGCGATGTACCGGGCACAGATGAAAAAATATATTCGGAATATGCAAAAAGGCAAAAGGCCGCCACAACCTGGTGTTTTAGCTGGCAACAACAGCAATGGCGTTATTCCCACTTACGGTAGTGATACCGTCCTGAAGGCTCCTGGCACTGATCGAAGTATACTAAAGAGCATCAATAAAAAAGTAATGGATATTCTGTTTGCCGGTGATGAGTTGAGCGGCGACAAGCGCGACCAGTCAATAATTTCACAGTTAAAAAATATCGAATAAGTTTTCGCAAGTGAAAAATATATTATGACTAATAACTGTAACCTGTTCGATCTCGGTGATTTAGCTTGTAGTCAGGTTAACATGCTTCCCGTAGAACAGGTATCAGCCAATACTTCATCGCGTTAGCTGCCAGTTAAAAGTGTGCCAATTAAAAGTGTGATTCATAAGAACGAAAAATCACCTCCTAAATCAGTTAATGACATTTGTTGGCCGTGCTGGCATAGAATTGTAGTTTTATACATTTTAAATTCAAGTGGATTTCTTTAATTGCACGCGTCGTCAGAAGAATCTGTAGCACAGTCCGACTGGCATGATCTGTTTGTTAAAGACAAACTACCCATACTGGCGCTCATGGTGCTCGCACTTTGGCTACATGCAACCAACACGATGTTGGCTGCCACCACGTTACCGGTCGCGGCGCTGGAAATTGGTGGCCTGCACCTGATCAGCTGGGCGTTCTCACTCTATTTGCTCGGTAGTGTATTGGTTGGTACAACAATGAGCTTGTATGTGTCTCGCCTTGGAATTCGCAATACCATGCTCGCCTCAGCCGCCATTTATCTTATTGGCTGCCTGGTTTGCGGGACAGCGCAGCACATGCCTCAGTTTCTTATCGGGCGTACCATTCAGGGCATTGGCGGTGGCGGCATGGTGGCACTGGTTTACATTATCCAAAGCCGCTTCTTTCACGAAAGCCTTATCCCGCGTGTGGTCGCCTGTATGTCAGTGGTTTGGATGGTGTCCTCGTTTTTTGGTCCGATGATTGGCGGTGTCTTTGCAACACTGGGAATTTGGCGTTACGCATTTCTTGTTTTCGCCGTTCAGGCTGTAGTTCTGATATGCATCGTCCGGTACCTGGTCCCGACAGACAATCACAAAAGTTTTGAACCTAAGCACTCGGTACCGGTTACCTTACTCCTACTACTGACGATTTGTATCTTTATCGTGTGTGCAGCAGCTAACACCGGCAACTATATTGAATCGGTACTGTTGGTCACCGGGGGTATCGCACTATTGGTATTGTTCGTACGTATCGACGCAAAAAACACCACTCACCGACTATTACCGGCCGGGTCGTCGCAGCTTACACGACCGGTCGGTGCCGGGTTGGCACTGACGCTATGCATGACAGCTTGCCTGATGTCGTTTGTTGTATACGGGCCAATTATTTTGATACGCCTTTACGGATTAACGCCACTGAGTGCCGGCTTCGTGTTGATTATCGAAGCGTTGTCATGGGGCACGTTTGCAATTCTGTTCTCTGGCAGGCCTGCAAGCCAGGAGCGATTTATCATACTCACCGGTAGTACCGTAGTGGTACTGGGTATCGCAGCGCAATCATTCACCGTGCCGGATACCAGTGTGGCATTGATTGCTCTGGCACTTATCGTTAGCTGTGGTGGCTTTGGCGTCATGTGGGGCTACATTATCAAACGCGTAGTCAGCAACGCACCAGATGACGATAAAACCCGGGCTTCATCCATCATGCCGGTGACACAACAGGTCGGCTTTGCGCTGGGCGCTGCACTTGCTGGTGTTATAGCAAATGGTCTGGGCTTTTCAGATACTTCAACAAACGAGGAGCTCAGAACGCTCTCACCGTGGCTTTTTGCCGGCTTTTTTCCGGTTGCATTTGTCGGCTGTCTTTTTGCCTGGTGGTTTACGAAAAATAAAGACATGCATCTGCACTGAAAAACTAACACAGCATTTGTGCCATATCTAATCCTGAGAAATAGTTGGGATTTCTGTTCGTGCAACTCGTTCGACATTTATCCAGAAAACCCGAATCGTAATTGAGGTGCGATGCCGTTCACGACTTTACAAAAGCTGCAGGTGATTACTCAGAGTTAACTTTCTAACGCAGCATGTTTTTCGGTTCTTATAGGTAGGATACTCATACCGGAAGCCCGACACGTAATCGAGTAGAGACGTCGTTAGTGACTTCTCAAGGTTGCAGTTGACTGCTCAAATGTTCTTGCACACACAGTTTGTTGTCAGTCCTGGTAAGGCTGACAACCAATAGGACTTACAATCTAACCTGCATTATTCACAAGGCG
>CAZKAQ010000245.1:0-2422 GCA_964550655.1 uncultured Granulosicoccaceae bacterium | reverse complement strand
ACCTGTTTAGCGATAATGACTCTGGACGCCGAATCCTCATGAATAATGCAGGCTAAACCTTTGTTGTTTCGGTTCTGTTAAACAACAACGGTATGCGTAAATCCCCCGTTAAGGTTAGACAATTCACTCATCCACTTCTGAACCGTGGCGGCATCGGATGGTGCTGCATGAACCCCTGCGGCAAAGTCATTGGCCACGCTGCTTTGTACGGCCATGCTCACGGTGTGTGAAACCAAACGCGCCATAGATGTGCCCTCATCGTTACCTACATCATCAATTGAATGAACCTGATGCCAGATACAATCACCGGCAGCGTTTCTAACTTCCAATTCAACCACCAGTACTACTCTGTCTAACTCCCCGTCAGCATAGGCATGTTCAGTCCATAGTTTGTCGCTAATCGCGGTTAAACGCGGCTGCATGTCATCGCTGTTCATGCTCTCAATTTCTGTAAAAAGACTCGCCCATGCTTTTGTCCAGCCCGATAAACGCAAGGTTCCACGAACAAACTGTTCTACATGCCAGTTATCTTCGAAGTGATACGCCTCCATAAACGGCAAAGAATCACGATTCGGATAAGCTTCAAACGTTTCTTTCTTACCGTTAGCCGCTAGCACGTCGTAATCAGAAACCGCTTTCCAAGGAGTGGCTGTATTTTGCTCTTTACCCTGTTCCATCCATTTAGCAGGCGATGTTAACGCTTTAAGTACACCAAAAGGCGACCATGAGAATTTGTATTTAAAGTCGTTCGGCACCGCCGGCACACCACCGCAGTAGGATCGAAAATAAATTTTGTTATCTGCAGAGTACTGATCGGACGCTTTGTAGCTGTCAATCAAAGCATGAGCAAATAAATGATCGATTCCCGGGTCAAGACCAACCTCATTTACAATTGATACACCCTGCTTTACTGCATCGGTCTGCAGCGCTTTCATTTCAGGCGATAAATAGCTGCTGGAAATAAAATGCGCTTTACTCTCAATACACATTTTGGCCACTTTTACGTGTAGATCACCTGGCAGCATAGACACCAATACGTCACCGGCGTTAATACTGGCATCAAGCATATCCCAGTCAAGACTTGCCGCCTCAGCGGTACCGTTCTTTTCACCAGATGTACCTTTGATAGCATCACTGGCCTTGGCCAGAGTTCTGTTCCACACAATCATTGGCTGACTGGTGTTAGCCAAACGTCGAATGCCGGGGACAGTTGACAGGCCTGCGCCTAACCAATGAACTCTGCTCATGCTCTAACTCCGTTCTGTGCATCAACACATTTTTGTTTGAATACAGCTGCTGCACGTTGCCAAACGCCAGTATCCAGCTGATCTATGTTTAATAAATAAGGTAATAACGAGGTAGCAAATTCATCACTACTCTCAACCGGCAACAGGGACGGTAAATGATCGATAGAGATCAGGTCGAGTGGCTGCACGCCTTCACCGGGATCGATAATTCTCAAGCTTGGACTGGCCATTGTTGTGCAATTATCATAGATTGGCAGCGGATTAGCATCGCTAAAAGGGTCGCAGCTCACATCACTAACGACACTCAATACTCGCGATGACGATTGCAAGTGATCCATGGTAGTAAATGGCGGTATAGGATAACCCAGAAACACACAGTTAACCATCACATGATGATCAAGTATTTCATCAAAGGGTCCGCCCGCGCTTGTCTCGTCCTGATCCCATTGAGTAACCTCTATACCGCAACGCTCACACAGCTCAATTGCCCCACCACCACTGCGACCTTTAGCGCCAATCACCATGGCTTTAGGTTTACTACCCGTGGCATCGATGGATTGCTGAACATCTGCCTGCAATTGATCACGGCCTGGCCATGGTTTAAGCAGACCCACGGTGCTGTTACTTTGTTGTGCAGCCCATTGCATCAATGCGATAGCCGCACCAACGTAGCCTGCCCAATAACCGAATGCGGCAATGCGTCGACCGTTTTCATCAACGAGGTATTCGAGGTCGTATAGCTCGCCTTTACCTATATTGAATTGATTAAGGAACTCGCTCCATCCTTGCTGATTTTTATACACGTGGGCAAAATGCACATGGCGGTGTCGGAACGGTCCGAGATCAGCAGACAATTCCTTTAAGCCAATAACGATTACATCGTCCGGCGCTTGTTGCCAACTGAACTCTTCGGTCATTGTGCATCCGACATCAAGGTATGCCTGATCGTCGAAGGCTCGAGTATCTGACTGCTCCACCACCACTTTATAACCAGCATCGAGTAACTCCTTGACGACTTTCGGCGTTAAAGGAGTTCGCGCTTCGTTTGGCTTGTGCTCTGAGCGCAACCACAAGGTGGGTTTTTGTTGCATGGACCTGGTCACTATTAAAGAAGGTTGATCTTAGCCCGGACTATTCATGAAATGGCGAGCATATCGCGCAGAGATTTGTTTTCA
>CAZKAQ010000244.1:0-2626 GCA_964550655.1 uncultured Granulosicoccaceae bacterium | reverse complement strand
ACTAGAGTCTTTTTATGACCCGAAAATGCAACGTGTAAAAGCCTGAGCTGGTTAATTATTCAGGACATTGACAGGCAAAAAATCCCGATGTCAGTGTAATTGTACCTCAATCGCCAGTATGCAATGGAAGCTTTTCGAACATTCAGAAATAAAAAAGCCGAAGCTAATGCTTCGGCTTTGGTGTAGTTAATTTAGCCTACACAATTGCTGCTTTTAAATAGCTTGTACCTTATTGGCACATGGACCTTTTTCGCCCTGAGCAACTTCAAATTCTACTGCCTGGCCGTCATTTAAAGTTGCGAATCCACCACCGGATTGAATTTCCGAATGGTGAACAAATAGATCTTTTCCGCCATCCTCGGGTGTAATGAATCCAAAACCTTTATCAGCGTTGAACCACTTAACTGTACCTTTACTCATATTAAACTTTAACTCGTAAATTGGTGAACATTAAATACCACTCTGGTTATCACCATGACCGGTGTGGTTTTCAAACGACAGTGTGCCGCTTACGAACATGATAGGCCCTTATTGCCAAAATACAAGGCTGTATATACATTAGTTCGTTGTTTTCGCCCATATTTTCCAGTTTTGCATGTCAAAAACAGTAAATTCACTTGAAATATTGCTTTAGGAGGTATCGTGGCACAACAAAATCCGGTAAGGGGAAGATCAAAAAACGAAGTAATTGAATGCCTCGAGACACTATTTACGACAATCATGGTCCCGAGTGGTAAGGATTACTTTAGTCCCGAAGATACTACAAATTGTATAGCCAAATGGAATTCTAAATTTGGCTGACCAAACACTTTGGTGGCACATTCGGAAAGCATTACAGAGGTCGTTCGTTGTAGTAATCCGGTTCCAGTGTCAATAATCACGCTTCACTCATCTATTTCTTTCGCCTCAGTTGCGTAGGCCTGGACCAAGGTAACAGACGCTTCTGTTTGAATATGATCTTTGTAGCGCTCGCAAGTATCTGCGGATGACCACATGCTTTATGCGTCGACAGGCCACCACAAATACTATCAAAACTGAACAAACGCGTAGCACAAAAGCAATCGCACTTTTTAGTCAAACTCCTTTCCATACTATGCCCACATCGGTAGATGATGTGTCTATTGCGAGACCCTTTATTTTGAAATAGAAAATACTGTACACGAACGTTATCTATTCAAATTGACGGTGTTCTGCAGGGAGGGTTCTTGTAAGCCCGGTGAGAGGATATTTGGTTAGCAAGCTTGCGAGTAGTAAGCACCCTGTACAGCAGATCTGATAGAGTAACAGTAAGTATCTATTTAGTAGTTGGTGTTTCACGGTATGTATTTACGCAGATGCTGTAATTGCCTCGCCGGGGTCAAACAACAGTTTAGAAACTCGTGATAAATTAAGGTAACGGAACTCTTATATATTAATGCTGTCTATCGTTGTGCTCGGAGAGTAAATAACAGGAGAACGATATGAAGACCTTTATATTTTCGATACTGTTTTTTGTAGCTTCAATAGCTCACGCAATAGAAGATTTTGCTGACTTGTATGAGTCAAATTATCCTTCAGTAGTCACTGTTTACACTGAATCCCTGCAGATATCCAAGGGCCAGCCACGCAGCGGCCGTGGTATCGGATCAGGTGTCCTTATTGAAAATAATCAGATTCTAACTGCTGCTCATGTAGTGGATGACGCAAAGCGCATCGTAGTCCAGTTCACCGATGGTACTCGTATAAGAGCAGATATTGTTTCATCAGTGCAGGCGAGTGACGTGGCACTGTTGCAGCTCAGAAAATCGCCACCGAATCCGGTTGTTGCAACTCTCGCAGACTCAGATGAGGCGCGTATTGGGAGTCGTGTTTTTATTATCGGGGCACCGTTTGGAATATCGCAAACGTTAAGTGTCGGTCATTTGTCCGGACGCATGAACCGGGGACTGATGGCTGCGGGTACCCCGATTGAATTTTTACAAACCGACACCGCCATAAACACTGGAAACTCCGGTGGCCCTATGTTCAACGACGCCGGAGAAGTTATTGGCATTGTCAGCTTTATATTATCTAAAAGTGGCGGCTTTGACGGAATCGGTTTTGCGACTGCTATTAATACCACCAAAAAAGCCTTGTTAAACAGCTCTGGTGTATTAGCTGGTTTTGAGGGTGTGATCCTTAACGAGAAGGTTGCAAAGGCACTGAATTATCCGCAGCCCGGGTTACTGGTGCAAAGAGTAGTGGCCAATAGTGTAGCGGAAACGGCTGGTTTACAATCCGGTTCTGTTCGCGCTGAGGTCGAGGGTCAGGCAATGCTGTTGGGCGGTGACTTGATTCTTGAAATAAACGGTCTGATCTGCGCCACACCCCACGACTTCGACCTGGTGCGAGAATCAACCATAAAACTACAAGAGAATGAAACCTACGCCATCAAGGTGTATCGCAACGGCGAGATAGTACAGCTGATTGCCGGACAACCTGCTGACGGCCTGCAGACTGTAGGCAACACTATTCATAATCACTAACCCGGACAATTCACGAAATCGACGGCATCTCACTTGATCTTTGATTCCACAGCTGCGCCCCGAGCAAATTTTTTCTTTTGCAAATATCAATAAGCCAAGTTAATAAAAACAAGGGACGCTAG
>CAZKAQ010000243.1:0-2758 GCA_964550655.1 uncultured Granulosicoccaceae bacterium | reverse complement strand
TCATGATTCGTCGCCCGGCCTTATCCCACTCGGCCCGTGGCGGGCCACGCTTCTCAGCCGATAGGGTGAACTGTTTAGCGCGATTCAATGAGCATTTAAAACATAGCCTGCAGCATCCTGTGGGTACTCCTGCATAAAGCAATGCCCTCCCGGCACGATTGAATATTCCACTGATGGGTTTATTCGCGCTGCATAGCGAGCTGCACGCAGTGAAAACGGATAACTACTCTGCCCCATAATCATTTTTACAGGTACAGATAATTTTTTTACTGACGGCCACAGATTATCCGGCAGGGTTGAAAACCACTTTGCTTCAAGCTCGGGATCACAACTCAGACGCAGTTCCGATTCCGTCTCTTTCAGCGCGTATCGCACGTAGCTGTCGAGTGAGTCATCAGTCCAGTTTTTAAATATTTTGCGGTTATGAAAATAGTCAAACGCTTCCTGTCTGTCAGACCAGCCATTGCGGCGACGCAAAGTCGGCTTGATAAAAGGATGAAGGGTCGATGTTAGCCCCAGTTTGCTGACAATACGCATAGTAAACAACAAAGACCCCGGAAATATAACCGGGTCAAGCAAAACCATTGATTTAAACGTATCCGGGTGTTCGCTCGCCAGCAACATTGATAACATACCGCCCAGACTGTGCCCGACAGCATACAATTCTCTGTTAGCTATTATTTCACCCGACGCTTGAATTGCCTGCCACAAGTACTCCGCAGTTTGATTCCAGCCAACAAAATCACTCGCTGGCGAATTACCGTGCCCAGGTATATCAATCATTAGTAAGTCGTGCTTTTCAGCAAGCAATTTAAGCATTGGCTGATAAACACGCCCACAAAACCCGTTGCCGTGACTAAAAAACAGCACCGACTTGTGGCCTTCTCTGGTACACCATCCGGTCAGCACGGGGCCGCTATCAAGACTTATTTCTATAGAGTGGAAATGCAAAAAGAATTCAACCGTTGATATTCAATTAACTGGCGACGATTTTATTCATTACTCGAGCCGCTGCAATAAACCCAAAGCTCGCAGTAACATTAACCAGAGAGCCATAACCCGTATCACAGTCGAGAGTGGCACCGCGCACACCCGGTTTTTTGTAGCTTACTTCGCCATCACCAGCGGGGTATCGAGCCTGCTCTGTAGAAAATACACATTCAACACGAAATCGCTGACGAATTTTAAAACCATGTTTGGCTCGCAGCCTGTGTCGTACTTTAGCAGCCAGCGCATCGTTCCAGGTTTTACTAAGATCATTGATAGCAATTTTTGTCGGGTCAGTGCGACCACCAGCACCACCAATGGTAATAATCTGAATTTTGTTACGTTTACAGTAATTGATCAATGCAGCTTTGAACATGATTGAATCCATTGCATCAACAACAAAATCAAACTTCGGTCCTATATATTTTTCTATGTTCTTAACCACCAGCATGTCGTCAACAGCATTGCAGACACAGGAGGGATTAATCAGTGATATTCGCTGAGCCATCACTTCTACTTTAGATTTATCTACTGTTGTTATATCTGCATGTACCTGACGATTAATATTCGTAATCGATACATCATCAGGATCAATAAGCGTCAGCTGACCAATACCACTGCGCGCCAGAGCTTCAGCAACCCAAGATCCAACACCGCCAATTCCAACTATGCAAATATGCGAGTCTTTGAGTCGCTTAAGTGCAGCAGCACCGTATACTCTGCCCACCGCTGAAAATGCAGCATCGTCAGTCATCTTTAAATCAGGGGCAAGTTATTAACGGGTACCGTAAATTCGATCACCGGCATCGCCAAGGCCAGGCACGATATAACTGTGATCATTCAAATGATCATCAATTGCTGCAGTGTAGATTGCCACATCCGGATGTGCCTTTTGAAATGCTTCTATGCCCTCTGGCGCTGCTAACAAACAGACAAATCGCATATTCGTCGCACCACCTTCTTTAAGCCTGGTTACTGCGGCAATTGAAGAGTTTGCCGTTGCCAACATTGGATCCACTACGATGACCAGACGTTGGTCAAGCTCGGCGGGCATCTTATAGTAATACTCCACCGCCTCGAGTGTTTCGGGATCACGGAAAAGCCCGATGTGACCTACTCTGGCAGATGGAATCAGATCGAGAATACCTTCAAGCAATCCATTACCGGCGCGCAAAATAGAAACCAGACACAACTTTTTGCCAGTCAGTACCGGTGACATGGTTTTGGTCAGCGGAGTTTCAATCTCAACAGATCGCAGCGGCAGATCACGGGTAACCTCATACGCCAGCAGATGACTGATTTCACGCAGCAGAGTTCTGAAAGTCGAAGACGATGCTTTTTTACTGCGCATCAGCGTCAGTTTGTGCTGTACCAGGGGATGATCAACAACAGTCACCGGGGCTTTGTCAGTTGCGGACATACAAGGTACTCCAGATTGGCGTTAACTGATTTTACCTTGTCGCTGCAAACTGCGCGACTTAAACCTTTTACCCTGCAACATCTAACCTGCATTATTCATGAGGCGACCTGTGGATTTAGCTCTTGTGTCTGCATTTGTAGCACTTGCAGTGAACTTATTGTCAAACCTAAAATGACAGACTGTCTATTCGACGCCAGAGCCAATAGCGCGTCACATCTCACTCTATCCCCTTCGGCGCGTGGCGGGCCACGCTTCTCAGGCGATAGGGCGACCTGTTTAGCGCTATTGACTCTGGACGCCGAATCCTCATGAATAATGCAGGCTAAATCATTAAAGCTGCAACATCTACAG
>CAZKAQ010000242.1:0-2969 GCA_964550655.1 uncultured Granulosicoccaceae bacterium | reverse complement strand
CACTGTGAAAACAAATCTCTGTGCGATATGCTCGCCACTTCATGAATAGTCCGGGCTGATATATGAACAATTCAGAAATGGAAGATCCGATCGGTGACGGCAAGCTGGTTGAACTCATGTATAAAGTCATTGATGCTAAAAGCAAAAGTGTACTGACCGAAGTAGAATATCCAATAGGCTACGTGCATGGCGTCAATGCGATACTCGCACCACCGGTAATGTCCGAACTCGAAGGCAAACTACCGGGTGATGTTATTGAAGTACCGATAGACTGCAATGAGTTATTCGGACCACGCGATGAATCGCTGGTGATTACCGATCACATTGAAAACGTACCTGAAGAGTATCGGGAAATTGGCACTTCCATCTTAATGGAAGGTGAAAAGGGTAATACCAAAACGTTTATCGTCACCCGCATAGATGATAAAACCATCACCATAGACGGTAACAACCCGTTGTGTGGCCGCGAAGTGATTTTCAGATTGAATATTGTCACTGTGCGAAAGGCCACCGAAGAAGAAGTTGCCTATGGCGGACCCGTTGACCCCGATATCACCGATATTATCGGCAAAGATCAAAACGTAAAGCCCGTACATTAAAGACTGAGTATCTGACCTTGCCACAGCATCTATTTGCAGAGACTCTACTGGCACCGGGCCTTGGTGTGTCTTTTCAGTGGCGATACCAGAATAAAGGACGCGATCTGCTCTCTATAATGGATAGAGAATCACCGGTCTATGGCGCGCTTGGTCAGGCTATTGATCGCTTTGAACATACGGTATTTGATCTTGCACCAAACAAGCCGACACTGATCGAGTGGGCTAACTCACAGGATACTTTGCAGGATGCCGCAGACCGACGAGAGTTACGCCTCGGCGGTGCGCATGTTTTTCAACAGTGCATCGAACTGTTGCAGGGCATGCAGATGATGAAAGACCGCGAGACGGATCCATCAGGCCTTTCCGCCATTCATCATAATATTGGTGATGTTATGGGACTGATAGGCCAGCGCAGCGGTAGCAGCCATTTTCTTGAGCAGGCAGCCCTGTCCTATGAACAGGCGCTGGAGCTGCGCACTGAAGAAGAAACACCACTTCTGTGGGCACAAACTACATTTAATATGGGCATCGTCATGCATGCTATCGGTATACTTGAAAACGAAAGCAGCATGTTAAAGCAGGCTCATCGAACCTACACAGCAGCCGCTGTTAAATTACCCAGAGATACAGTACCGGATGACTGGGCAGAGGCACTTTGCAGTCTCGGCACAGTACTGTATCAGCTCGGCACACAACGCCGCGGTGCTCGTACACTGGAGCAATGCCTGGTGGCCTACCGCAATGCACTCAGTGAACGCAGCAAAGACAACAACCGCTTCGCATGGATTATCACGCAAAACAATATTGCTGCAGCTATGCAGGGACTGGGCGAACACGAAGAAGATATCGGCTCACTGGAGGCATCGGTGCCGGTGTATGAAGCGGTATTAAAAGAGATTAAAGAAGATGAACTGCCACTGATACGCGCCATCATCACTGCTAACCACGCCTCAGCGCTACTGGCCCTTGCCACTGAATCCGACTATCTCGACATGGCAGAAACCGCACTGGAAAAATTTGAAAAAATACAGCTTGTACTAAACCAGACTGACTACCAGCACTATCAGGAACAAGTGGCAAACCGTATTGTTGAGGCAAAGCAACTGACCGAGTCACTTCAGGTATAACACCGGATGATCAGAACATTCTCAAAGAAGTTCCTGCCGCCTTACTCCGGTCAGGTACAGCTTGCCGAGTCCGATACCTATCGAGCACTGACCATTGATGGTCAGATCTGGGAGATTCAATATCTCAATCGCAGCCATGTCAGAGTCGCCACGCTTAGCAGTAAAGAGATTAAAGCTTACGCGGAAAATCCGGCCTTAATGCAGCAGGAAGTTGTCGATGATCAGATCGTCGAGATGCTGAACTTTCTATCAACTGTTGAGCTACCATTTGCATCTGCCGACATCTATGAATACTGGTTACTCGATGCCGCCGAAGAAAAACCACTGGCACTGATATTTTCCTGCACTGAAGCATCTCAAATGGATAAATTTCCGGCACGTGCCGAATGGAGCGCACTGCCTGCTGCCGTCATGCCGGTGGCAAAAACAGAAAAAGAAGAAAAAGACCAGACACCGCCCGTGAATTATCGGCTTGAGTTACTGGTTAGTGAAAGAGCCGGCTCTCATCGAAAAGCCGCCTTGTTTAACCGCAACGAACAACACTCAGTCGAGTTTCCGTCTTGCATGATTCGAGAAGACTGGCAGCAGGCGTCAGATCAGGAGCTTTGTCTGCGCTACCTCGAGCGACAGGCACCACGATTGCTGATGTTACACGGACTGACTGCTACCAATCGGGCACGACTTGAATCCTGGTGTCGGCCGCAGGCTATGGAAGTTGCACGTTTCAGCAACCTCTATCCGGAGATCATCGATCAGGACTTAATAAATGCACTGCGTGTTGAAGCAAGATTGCGTTCAGCGACCGAAGCTGTGCCAGCCATCAATAATCGACGAGACGGTATTTTGTATATTTAATGCAGACGATAAATCATGTTCAAACACGCAAAATAGTGCAAAAATAACGGTAGTGGCTAACCTCTATAAGTTACCAGCCAATCAAATTCCAGACAGAGAGAAAGAACGATGAGCGAACAGAAAAAAGAACGTCCAGTGGTACCTGAGGGCAAGTCCCAGTATCTGAAAACGAGCCAGATGCAGGCAAACGAAAAAGGTTTCATTGGCTATAAGACCGAATGGGAATCTTTTCAGAAAGAAAAGCCTTACGAGCCACCGAAAGCTCCATAGCCATCTACCTGGATAAATCAGCGTGGCAGTTGAGTGCTCAAACAGTCCTGCCACGTTGTTTTCATGAAATGATCGTCAAAATATCAAATTAATGCGTGTTACGTATCTTATGTTAAAT
>CAZKAQ010000241.1:0-2983 GCA_964550655.1 uncultured Granulosicoccaceae bacterium | reverse complement strand
TGTTTTCACAGTGAATTTTCTTCTTGCGTCCCTTGTTTTTTGTAAACTTGGCTTATTGATATTTGCAAAAGAAAAAAATTGCTCGGGGCGCGTAGCTGTGGAATCAAAGATCAAGTGAGATGCTGTCAATTTCATGAATAGTCCGGGTTGTTAGCCGATGCTGTTGCAAGTAACCGGGCGGGGAGTATCTGGTTGTATGAGTAAAATTTGAGACTGGAACAATCATGCCCTATCTGTGGCTCAAAAACAGCCGAAGGCACCAGCTCGAATTCCCGGTATGCACTGGTCTGCGTCGCTTCAGTATTATTGAATCAAAACATAATAAATGAATTATTTTCAAAATCTGTTTTACAGTAGATACTGTAAGCCTCAACGGGATACCACGGGTACGGTGACATAATGGTCGAAAAAGTCGGAACACTTATTGTGGGAGGCGGACAGGCTGGAATAGCAATGAGCGAGCATTTGAGCAATGCTGGTGAATCACACCTGGTACTTGAGAAAAACCGGATTGCCGAGCGCTGGCGCTCGGAAAGATGGGATTCGTTGATGGCCAACGGGCCTGCCTGGCACGATCGATTTCCGAATATGGAATTCAGTGATGTGGCAGCCGACGGTTTCGCGTCCAAAGATAGTGTCGTGCGTTATTTTGAAGAGTACGCAACAATGATCGATGCACCGATACGCTGTGGTGTCGAGGTAACATCTGTACAGAAGCAGCCGGGTACAACCGTTTTTAACGTTCAGACTTCACAGGGGCGAATAGCAGCTGAGAATATCGTTGCCGCAACCGGACCGTTTCAACACCCGGTGATTCCACCAATCATTCCGCAGCACGAAGATGTACACCAGTTACACTCCAATAGTTATTATAACCCGCAACAGTTGCCGGACGGTGCGGTGCTTGTAGTAGGCGCGGGTTCATCGGGCAGCCAGATTGCAGATGAACTACTGCGAGCGAATCGTCAGGTTTATCTTTCAGTAGGACCACATCAACGTCCTCCGCGCAGTTATCGCGGGCGGGATTTCTGCTGGTGGCTTGGTGTGTTGGGTAAATGGGATACCACAACGTTGGAACCCGGTAAGGAACACGTCACCATTGCGGTGAGCGGCTCTCACGGTGGTTTTACAGTAGATTTCAGGCGTCAGGCGATGAAAGGTATGACCCTGGTCGGACTGACTGACTCCTATAAAGATGGCACGGTCTATTTTGCAGCCGATCTGGTTGATAATATTGCCGATGGCGATGCTAATTACCTGTCTTTGCTGCAAGAGGCAGATGCCTATATCGATCGTAATGGCCTGGACCTGCCACCGGAGCCTACAGCACATCATATAGACCCTGATCCCTCTTGCGTCGCAACCCCAATACGTGAATTAAATTTAAAAGAAGCCGGTATTACCTCTGTGATCTGGGCAACCGGTTATGCGGTCGAGTACGACTGGTTAAAAGCCGATGTATTTCATGACAATGGCAAACCAATACACGAACGAGGTGTGTCTGCAGAGCCTGGAATCTATTTTCTTGGTTTGCCGTGGCAGTCACGTCGTGGTTCGGCTTTTATCTGGGGCGTCTGGCACGATGCAAAATATCTTGCAGATCAGATTGTAAAGCAAAGAACCTATAGCAACTATAAGCCCCAGCCATCAGTAAGCTTATAACCAGTCAGGTAATCCGGAGACGAAATGACCCATAAACGAATTCGTAAGTTCAACACCAAGGACACTTATCCAGAGCAAAGTCTTGATAATGATTTGTGTCAGGCTGTTGTGGCGCAGGGCACCATGATTTTTCTTCGTGGCCAGTGTCCGCAAAATCTGGATGATGCTGTAAATCTTGACAGCCATGATCCGGTAGAGCAAACCCACAAAGTGATGCAGAACATCAAACAACTTATTGAAGAATGTGGTGGCAAGATGGAACATCTGGTCAAGGTAGTTGTTTATATCACGGATGTACGACATCGAGAGGCGGTTTACCGAACCATGGGTGAGTACATCAAGGGCGTGCATCCGGTGTCTACCGGCTTAGTGGTTCAGGCTCTGGCAAGACCGGAGTGGCTGGTTGAAATTGACGGCACTGCGGTCATACCCGCTGATGAACAATGAGATTGTCACCGGGTAGTTAGTAAAAAAATATGCGATTCACACTTAAACAACTCGAGTATTTTGTCGCAGCTGGTGAAACGGGTAGTATTAAGGAAGCTGCGGAGAAAATATCTATTTCCCAGCCGTCTATATCATCCGCTATTTCAACACTTGAATCTGAATTGCAGTTGCAGTTTTTTGTACGACATCATGCGCAGGGGCTAACACTTACTTCAAGCGGTCGTCGTATGTTCAATGAGGCGAAGTTATTTCTTAAACAAGGGGAAGAACTCTACGCTATTGCAAGTGAGTTAAATAATGAAATTCGTGGCAATTTATCACTTGGCTGCATGATCACTCTGGCACCCATGCTGGTGCCGCAGTTAGTCAATGCTTTTACGAGTGAAAATCCCGGTGTCACTTTAAAAACATCTGAAGGCGGACACGAAGATATGCTGAAAATGCTTCGGCAGGTCGATATTGATGTGGCAATTACCTATGATTTGCCAATACCGGATGACATGAATTTCGAATCACTGTCTGATCTTGCCCCCTATGTACTGGTATCGTCACAACATGCATTGGCTAAAAAACCGGCGCTCAGTTTAAAAGAACTTGCTGATGAACCGATGATTCTGCTCGATCTGCCATACAGTGCCCAATATTTTAATGATTTGTTTGAAAGTAAAAGTCTAACGCCTAACCTGCATTATTCATGAGGCGACCTTAGGATTTAGCTCTTATGTCTTTATTTATAGTGTTAGCAGAGAATTTATGTTTAATTCTAAAATGGCAGACTGTCTATTCGACGCCAGTGCCAATAGCGCGTCACATCTCACCCTATCCCCTTCGGCGCGTGGCGGGCCACGCTTCTCAGGCGCCAGGGCGACCTGTT
>CAZKAQ010000240.1:0-3045 GCA_964550655.1 uncultured Granulosicoccaceae bacterium | reverse complement strand
CTCCACCTCCACCACCGCCACCACCTGCAGAGGTTGAGAAAGTTGTTTTAAGTGGTCGCGCATTATTCCCCTATGATTCATCGCAGCTGACTGGACAGGGTAATAGTGAAATGAATACGCTCATTGAAAAACTTAGAACGTACTCTGATATTGAGCTGATCGATGTTGTCGGTCATGCCGACAGTCGTGGTGCAGCTGAATATAACCAGGGGCTTTCGGAGAGACGCGCGGAAACCGTCAAGTCAACACTTGAGGAAGCGCTGCCTAATGTCCCTGTGACAGCATCCGGTTTGGGTGAAACCGCTCCTGTAGCAAGCAACGACACTGCGGAAGGTCGCCGTCTGAACAGACGTGTCGAGATACGGGTAGAAGCTGTCAACTAAGCTTTCTGACAGATCAAACTCCAGAAGTATAAAGGGTGGCTCCGGCCACCCTTTTTTATTGGTGTTTCTAAACCTCCCCACGCTCTGCGAGTGATACCTGATAATTGCCACCGACAATAATATGATCAAGCACCCTGATGTCGAT
Organism: uncultured Granulosicoccaceae bacterium; assembly: GCA_964550655.1. GTDB lineage: Bacteria > Pseudomonadota > Gammaproteobacteria > Granulosicoccales > Granulosicoccaceae. Next base: position 2,517 of record CAZKAQ010000240.1, on the reverse strand, counting down.
CAGAGCCAGTGCTTTTTTGAGTCGTGCAGTGATATCAATATCTGCGCGGCTGGGTTCCGCCACACCGGAAGGGTGATTATGTGCGAGCACCACGGCGGCCGCGTTACAGGCAAGGGCTGCTTTCACTACCTCGCGTGGGTAGACTGAAGCGCTGTCAATTGTGCCTCTGAACAGCGCTTCGTATGAGATCAGCCGGTGCCGGTTGTCGAGAAACAGGCAGGCGAATACTTCGTGTTCCAGATCTCGCATTTCCAGTGCAACAAGGCTTTTGACAGCATCTGGTGATTCGAGAAAAGCGCCACTTTCGGCTTTATTGAATTGATATCGCTTGGCCATCTCCAGCACAGCAGATAGTTGTGCGAATTTAGCCGGCCCGAGTCCGCGGGTGTTGCAGAAATGCGTTTTACTGGCCTGCAGCAGCTCAACCAAGCCGCCGAATTCGGCGATTATGTCGTGCGCAATTTCCACTGCAGAGCGCCCCGGTACTCCGGTTCGCACAAATATTGCCAAAAGCTCGGCATCTGTCAGGGCTTCAGCACCTCGCGATAACAACTTCTCACGCGGACGCTCACTGACTGGTACATCTGTCATTGCCATAGGGGAAGTGTTTGGTTTTTTCAGTCAGGTTGCTGTGCAGTATGTCTTGTTTTTAATAATGGTAAGCATTGTGTCATGCTGGCAGGGATTGCTTGTGTTGTCTGTCTGCGCAAGGAATTGGTCCGGCATGCGAATCAGACTGATACAATGAGGTCATGAGCGTGTTGTCTAAAAAAATAGTGCTTTGCGTTACCGGCGGTATTGCAATTTACAAAGCTCCCGAGCTTGTCAGGAGACTGATTGACTACGGCGCAGATGTGCAGGTAGTCATGACTGCCGCAGCTTGCGAATTTGTTAAACCGCTGGTTTTTCAGGCGGTGTCAGGCAATGAAGTACACACAGAACTGCTGGATGACAAAGCCGAAGCGGGAATGGGCCATATTGAACTCGCGCGCTGGGCGGATATAGTCCTGATTGCACCCTGTACGGCGAATACGCTGGCAAAGCTTACCGCAGGCCTGGCGGATGACTTATTGTCAACACTTTGTCTGGCCACTCGTGCTCCACTGGTTGTTGCTCCTGCAATGAATTCCGTCATGTGGGAAGCTGCTGCCACTATCGCCAATATGCAGATTTTAAAAAATCGTGGTGTCAGTATCATGGGACCGGATATCGGATTACAGGCCTGTGGTGAAACCGGTGCCGGTCGGATGCTTGAGCCGGATGACATCGTCTTGCAGCTGCAGGCATTGGAACTTCCGACAGAGCAATTGGCCGTTGATTCAAACGCGTCACATGGTGTGTTAGATGATATCGATGTTTTAATCACCGCAGGCCCGACCAGAGAACGCATTGATCCGGTGCGATTTTTAAGTAATCGAAGCAGTGGCAAGATGGGTTATGCACTTGCAGAAGCGGCAGCCGCTGCCGGTGCCAAGGTCACTTTGGTGAGTGGTCCGGTAAGCCTCGATACGCCTGCCGGGGTAAACAGGATAGATGTATCGAGCGCCGAACAAATGCAGAGTGCTGTGATGTCACGTATCAGACAGGACAGTATATTCATCTCGGTTGCCGCAGTTGCCGATTATAAGGTTGCTGAACAAAGTGATGAAAAAATAAAAAAAACAGATACCGAACTAACACTGACGCTGGTACGTAATCCGGATATTCTGGCTGGTGTTGCGAACTCGCCATCACGACCTTTTTGCGTAGGTTTTGCTGCAGAAACACAAAACCTTGAGCACTATGCGCGCGAAAAATTAGAGAAAAAGAATCTCGATATGATCGTTGCTAATCTTGTAGGCGATGGTAAAACGTTTGGTAAAGACAATAACGCTGTTGAAGTTTTCTGGCGTCAAGGTGGTTCAAAGTCTTTTGCCTTACAGGCTAAAAATTCACTTGCAAAAAGTCTGATCGATTTAATCGCACAGCATTATAAAAATAACCCGGGTGGATAAACGATTTGAATGAGATGCAGGTAAAAATTCTTGATCAAAGAATTGGCAGTGAAATACCTTTGCCGGAGCATGCCACCGAGGGTTCTGCCGGACTTGATCTGCGGGCCTGTATCGATTCGACACTCACTTTGCTGCCTGGTGCAGTTGAATTGATTCCAACCGGCATTGCACTCTATATTCAGGATCCGGGCCTCGCAGGTTTGCTACTGCCGCGCTCGGGGCTCGGCCATAAACATGGAATAGTGTTAGGCAATCTGGTGGGTCTGATTGACTCTGATTACCAGGGACAGTTGTTTGTATCTTGCTGGAATCGTTCAGATCAACCCTTTAGCATCGAGGTCGGTGACCGGATCGCACAGCTGGTGATTGTACCGGTGGTGCAGACCTCCTTTAACCTGGTAGAAGAATTTGATACTACCGACCGCGGTAGTAGTGGATTCGGATCTTCGGGAAGTAATTAGTTGAGCTTTAACCTGCATTATTCACAAGGCGACCGGCGAAATTAGCTCTTATGTCTTTATTT
>CAZKAQ010000239.1:0-3062 GCA_964550655.1 uncultured Granulosicoccaceae bacterium | reverse complement strand
GTGCCGAATCCTCATGAATAATGCAGGCTAGAGGTGCACCGACATTTAACGTACAAATATTTTAGACAAAGTCAATCGAATTAGAGTCACGGAAATTGGCACGTAGAACAAGAAAAAAAGGTCAGCTTTCAGCACGCCAGGCAATGCATGCGAAACGAGCCGTCGCACCGGAAATTAACCCGTGCCCGCCGGGAGCCAAAGGCGGTCAGTATCAACCTCTGACTGACGAGGATATCAGGCAGATCTACGCATCAGCCCTGAAGATACTATCCGAACTTGGCATGGGTGAGTCACCTGAGCCACTGGTCGATCAGGCAGTCAGCAAAGGCGCACAACTGAGTAAAAATGGCAGACTGTGTTTTCCTGTTGCGATGGTAGAAGATATCATCGCAGGTGCCTGTCGTAACTTTCAGTTGCCGGGGCGCGACCCGAAGCACGATATAGAAATCGGCGGTGATAAAGTCTATTTTGGCACTGGCGGTGCTGCCGTACAAACGCTTGATATTGAAACGCATAGCTACAGAGCAGCAACCCTTAAAGATCTGTATGACTTTACCCGCCTTGCTGACTCACTGACTAACATCAGCTGGTTTACCCGATGCTGTGTCGCAACCGATATCGCTGACATAACAGAACTCGATATCAATACTGCCTACGCACTTCTAAAAGGCACCACCAAACCCGTTGGCACCAGTTTCACACTGGGTAGTACGGTCGACCCGATTATAGATATGTTTGATCTGGCACTTGGCGGTACTGACAAGTTTCGTCAACGACCTTTTTGTAAGGCCCATATCAGCCCGGTTATATCGCCTCTGCGCTATGGTGAAGATGCATTTGAAGTGACGTTAGCCTGTATAAAGCGCGGCGTACCACTTAATAATATTATCGCCGCGCAATCCGGTGCTACCTCACCTGCCACTATAGCCGGCATGCTCGCCTGCACACTGGCTGAGACACTTGCAGCGCTGGTGATGGTCAATGTCTATGCCCCCGGCTACCCGATGATCTTCTCCAACTGGCCATTTGTTATTGATCTTCGCAGCGGATCTTTCTGTGGCAGCGGTGGTGAAATCACTCTGCTGAACGCAGCATCAGCGCAAATATCAAACTGGCTGGACCTGCCATCCGGCGCTGCCTCCTGTATGAGCGATTCCAAAGCAGTAGATGCACAAATGGGTTTGGAAAAAGCCATGTCATCTCTCGGCGTCGGACTGGCAGGCTGCAATATGATTTACGAATCTTCCGGCATGATGGCAAGTCTTCTCGGTGCATCGTTTGAAGCCATGCTGATCGATGACGAGATGCTTTCACAAGTCTACCGCACCCTGCGCGGCATAGAAGTCAATGAGGAAACACTGGGCTTTGATGCTATAAAAGAAGCCATTACCGGTGAAGGACATTTTCTTGGCTCACAGCATACAATGGACGCTATGCAACGCGATTACTTTTGGCCAAGTACACTCACTGATCGACAACAACCCGCAGCCTGGGAAGAAGATGGCAGGCAAGACATGTGGCAACGAGCCAATAGTAAAGTAAAAGAGATACTGGAAACGCATCAGCCTGACTATACAGGTGATAACGACAGCAAGATCAGAGACAGGTATCCAATTCTTCTGGCTTGACTTTATTACCCTTTCACTTAGGCAGCGAACGCTGCTTTGCAACACCTGCATCGGCAATCACAACAAATACAACCAAAATAACCGCTGCACACAATGCATATTTAGACACAGTTTCCATGGTTCCATCTATAAGCACTGCATGAACGACACTCGCAACGACTATGATCACTGCCAATATTTTATGCGCTGTACGCCATAAACGTGGTAGCGGAAATATCTTTCGCGATGCTGCAAGAAGTGCCGTTATAAAAACACCCCACATCGCAATCACACCCCAGATAGAAAACGAGGTAGCGGACCTGAACAAGAGTGCATCAACCACATCAGGCGGACTTGTTATCCACAAACAAACGACATGCGCAATGATCGTAAAGAGAAGCAAGGTACCAACAATGCGATGAAGACGCCGGCTGCGTGGTTTTTTAATACCCGGCAGGCAAGCAGCCGCTAATAATGGCTGAAAAAGTAACAACACCATTGCGATGACACCGGCAAAACCGGCAACTATGTAGATCGGCTCTCGCCATTGCAGCAGTGGACTCCTGGCAGCCAAAGCCACTGGCACAACCACCGCTACCGTCAGCATAACCCAGACAGTGTTACCTTTACTCTTCATTGAAGACCTGAATTTCGTAGCAGGCAGTGGCAGACAATCAGAAGTGAGTCACTCTTGATCCGGCCAGTGGTCCACTCACTTTCAGACAGGAGTCAGTACAAAGTGCGCGCTAAGGGTTGTGTCTTTTGGGCTGGACATAACCGGGCGCAGAAAAACAGTTTCAAAATCGTCGCTGTCGTATGCCAGATGCCCGTGAGCTTGTCCGAAGGCCGGTACAATTTGTGGCATTTCCAGTCTGAATTCACCGTTTGCATCAGTCAGTGTGGCACCGTGGCTGTTTGCATCACGTTCGTGACCTTCTGTTGTATGCGCCCAAATCTGGATACGTTGCCCTTCAAGCGGTAAGCCATCACCAGCGCGTCTGACTGTGCCTGTCATCCAGAAGCCACCGCCACCGATTCGCTCGACAAAAGGAGCTCCGGGGCGGTAGTTGTTCGACCCGCCTCGCATGGAGGGAGTCGGGGCCACATCGTTAGCAAAGGTAGTACCGATTAGTCCGGATACACCAGCGGTAACTACACCGGCAGTGGCAAGAAATGCACGACGGGAGGGGTTTGTTTCATTCAACTTTTTCTCTCCTTACTAAAAGCTTAAGGATTGTGCAGTCTGGCAGGAAATGCAAGTGCCGAGCACTGATTTCACGTTATTTGCACAATGCCTGCAATACTTTTACAAGCTCACGATCAAAGTAAGACAACCGTGATTTGTAAAAGTTGTGATGCATAAACCCGAGAGCGCATCCGACAGGATTGATGATACACCGCTGTTATTCTGCTGCGCGCCTGTGCCACCAAGCTAACCCGGACTATTCACGAAAT
>CAZKAQ010000238.1:0-3084 GCA_964550655.1 uncultured Granulosicoccaceae bacterium | reverse complement strand
AATGCAGGTTAAGGTGCAATAGACAGAGCTTGTTAGCGCATGACAGATTCAAATAACAATGCAGCTAAAAATAATATTCAGATCGGTTTCGGCGGTGGCTGTCACTGGTGTACCGAAGCGGTATTTGCATCATTGTCCGGAGTTCATCGTGTGCAACAGGGCTTTATCCGCTCTGACCCTCCGAATGATCAATACTCAGAAGCTGTGTTGGTTGATTTCTCCGAACGCGATATTTCTATTCAGATACTGACTGAAATTCACCTTCGAACACATGCCAGTACTTCAGCTCACTCTATGCGAGATAAATACCGAAGTGCCATCTATGTCAATGACCAGACCATGGAAATACGCTGCAAGGCTGCAATAAAAGCCCTGCAGAGCCAATTTGAAAAGCCACTGGTCACACAGGTTCTAAAAATGACTGAATTTACGCTGTCTGCTGATCGCTACCGGGAATACTACGCCTCTAATCCGGACAAACCATTTTGTACTATCTATATTGAGCCAAAGCTCGATATGCTAAAGCGAGACTTCAGTTCTTATATGTAGCTCTACATGTATCTCTACCTGTAGGCTTCCAGCAGATAGTCCCCCAATACACTGGCAGGAGAGTCAGGTGATCTCTCAGATCGGTACATAACAATAGAATAGTCCGGCAGCTGAGGCAAAGCGTCTTCATGGTCTATAAATTCCCGTCTGTGTAGCTCACTTCCTTCGAGTTCAGCACCAACGCAGAGATCTGCAGAAATGGTTGCTATACCCGCGATCTCGTCTTCTGCTGCAACAACATCGAACCAGTCAATTCCATTTGCATTGAGTGAATCAATGACGTCATTGCGAAACGCGCAACCCTGCGAAAAACCAATTGGCAGCGGCCGGCGATTCCACGCTGTTCCGTCTAACCCGGCCTATTCATGAAATGGCGAGCATATCGCGCAGAATTTTTTCACTGCGCTTTGTCTACATCATCCAGCCAGACCTAAAATGTGTTTTCTTTGACTCTTCATTCGATCCATACTTCCAAACACCCGGTCTATCAACAAAGCTCCCTCAAGACCACTCATAATATTTTTAGCCGTGATGCCGGTATTTTGAGAGTTGACCAACTCATCCTGATGAGTGTTAAGTAACGATTCGAGCCAGGTTTCAACATCGGTAAAGAATTTTTTCAGCAGCTGCCTGCTACCTTCGTCCAACAACCCTAGTTCCGCCGCCATCATTCCACACAGGCAGAATTTTTCCTGACTCGCAACCTGATCAAACAAATCTATAAACTGAGACAATTTTGAAGGCAGTTTTCCACGACGATTTTCGATTTCTTTGAGTCTTACAAGAAACTGCTCGCTGTAGCTGGCAATTATAGTTTGAATCAGATCAGTCTTTTCCGGGTAATGATGATGCACGCTGGATGATTTTATGCCGATCTCGTCAGCAAGTTTTCTAAAGCTGATACCTGCCGTACCGTGCTTCTGCGCAATGTCTATCGCGACCTCTTCAAGTCTGACCTTATTAGCACTCATATTGATCCACTCTGATCTGCTTCATAGCCAAACAACGTTACGCAATTCAGTTGCCGGGCGAAATAACTCTGAAATATCCCAATCTATCATAATCAAGGCTGTATAAAAGGAACTACCGGCGGTCGCAGTTATCAATAATGTTGATGCGCTACGGACGGGGTTATCGATACACAACTTGCGACGAACCAATACTTAGCCCCGCATAACGCTTTTCATTGGAATTTTTTTCTGTTATCATATCTACCTATCGATAGGTAGAATCGAAAGTTACCTTTATGTTGCTGAAATCACTTCCAAAAGCCCTTAGCGAGGCCCTCGCATGAAAATCAATGCGAACTTCGAAGAAAGAGCGTTGGTTCACACAAAGGATATGCCCTGGCAACCTTCACCCATGTCAGGCGTTTCGCGGCGCATGCTTGATCGGGTGGGCGATGAAGTTGCTCGCGCGACCAGTATTGTCCGCTACGACCCCGGTAGCAAATTCTCCCCTCATGTTCACGGGGGCGGTGAAGAATTTCTCGTACTTGAAGGCGTGTTCCAGGATGAACACGGTGATTTCCCGGTCGGCACCTATGTGCGCAATCCAATAAACACCAAACACACCCCTGCCTCTGAACCGGGTTGTGAAATATTTGTAAAGCTATGGCAATTCGACAGTAGTGAAACCGATATATTGCGTATTGATACCAACAACCTGAATTTGTTGAAAACACCAGACAATGAACAGGTAGCTTCAGCCACTCTGTTCGAAAACGCCGCCGAGACGGTGGTAGTAGAGAGCTGGAATCCACAAGCTGAAGTGACGTTGCAACATGAAGGTGGCTTAGAAATTCTGGTTATAGAAGGTAGCTTCAAACTGAATGATGAATTGTTTTCGCGTCATTCCTGGTTACGCCTGCCACTGGGCGAAAGCGCTACCGCTGTGACTGGGCCCGATGGTGCACGTATCTGGGCTAAAAGAGGTCATTTACGACACATCAAAGTGCCGTCCTGAGTTTATTTAAAAATAGCAAACCTTGTTAATCAACTTCACCATTTAATTTTCACAGTACAAAGATAAATAGTTCGCACGACTTTCATTAGTACAAATTCTATCCATCGATAGAAGCTATTCCTCAACCTAAACAGGAGAAATACGATGCTCGCGTATACAGTAATTGGAGCAAAAAACCTCGACAGCCTATGTGAATTTTACGACGGTTTACTTGAAACCATCGGCGGTAAACAGTTGATGGGGCTGGACCGTATCAAGTTTTATGGAACCGATGCAGGTGGCAGCATGTTGGCCATCTGTAACCCTGCAGACGGCAATGCACAAAGCTGCGGTAACGGGCAAATGATCGCAATCCCCGGCGGTTCTCCAGAGGGTGTTGACGCTCTATACAAGAAAGCACTGGAGCTCGGAGCAATTGATCTTGAAGCACCGACTCAGGCACTACCGTTTTTCTATGGCGGCTATGTCAGAGATCCTGATGGAAACAAAATTGGCTTTGTTCATCTGACACCGGCCTAGGAGTCTGCGCGGTAGAAGTCTGCGTAGCGAGAACGTGCCATGGCGAGGGCG
>CAZKAQ010000237.1:0-3125 GCA_964550655.1 uncultured Granulosicoccaceae bacterium | reverse complement strand
TCTATGTTTATAGGCAGAAACTAAAATTAGCCGGTCGCCTTGTGAATAATGCAGGCTAAACCTCAGCCAGATCACCTTTACTCTCAAGCCACGATTTTCTATCGCCTGAGCGTTTTTTCGCAAGCAGCATATCCATCAGCTTATGGGTGTTCTTTTCGTCTTCAATGGTAAGACAGACGAGCCTGCGGGTATCAGGCAACATGCTTGTTTCTCTTAACTGCAGTGGATTCATTTCACCTAGCCCCTTAAAACGGGTTACGGTGACCTTGCCTTTGAGCTTTTCTTTTTCGATTCTGGCAAGCTCGCGCTCTTTTTCTGCTTCATCCAATGCATAAAACTTGAGCTTTCCAACATCTATTCTGAAAAGCGGAGGCATCGCAACATAAACATGCCGCGCTTCAACCAGCTGCCTGAAGTGCCGTACGAAAAGTGCACACAGCAAGGTGGCAATATGCAAACCATCAGAATCTGCATCTGCAAGAATACAAATTTTTCCGTAACGCAGCCCACTCAGGTTAGCCGAGCCTGGCTCAATACCGATCGCAACAGAAATATCGTGCACTTCCTGTGATTCGAGTAGCTTATCTGCGTTAACTTCCCAGGTATTTAGTATTTTCCCTCTCAGTGGCATGATGGCCTGATATTCACGATCACGCGCCTGCTTGGCAGAACCACCGGCAGAATCACCTTCTACCAAAAAGAGTTCTGTGTGATTGTTGTCAGTAGATACACAGTCTGCAAGCTTGCCCGGCAATGCCGGCCCTGCCGATATCTTTTTACGCACCACTTTTTTACCGGCGCGCATTCTTTGTGTTGCCGCAGCAATCGCAAGATGCGCTATCTGATCACCGGATTCCGGATGTTGATTCAACCATTGTACAAACTGGTCTTTAACTGTGGCGGAAACAAAGCCTGCACACTCACGAGATGAAAGTCGCTCTTTGGTCTGGCCAATAAACTGGGGATCATTGAGTTTTACCGACAACACAAAGCTGACGCGCTCCCAGGTATCTTCAGGTGTAAGTTTTACACCACGCGGCAATAAGCTTCTTATTTCACAAAAATCTTTTACAGCATCACTGATGCCGGTACGAAAACCGTTAACATGCGTTCCTCCCTGAGCGGTCGGCACCAGGTTAACGTAGCTTTCATGTACGGCTTCACCACCTTCCGGCAGCCAGAGGAAGGCCCACTCACAAGCTTCATTTTTTGCTTCATTCGAGCCTGTGATCGGTGCTGTTGGCAGTAAAACGTAGCCGTCGAGTGCTTCCTGTAGATACGCCTCCAGTCCATCCCGGTAGCACCACTCGTATTTTTCCTTATCACCTTCAACTGCGAGCTTAACTTTTAAACCACTGCACAGTACTGCTTTGGCGCGCAACACATGTTTGAGCCTGGGAATCGAGATTTTATCGCTATCAAAATATTTTTTATCCGGCCAGAATCGAATACTTGTGCCGGTATTGCGCTGACCAACCTTGCCGATCACCTTTAGTGGCTGATTTTTATTTCCGCTTTTGAATGTTGCGAGATACTCTTTTGCACTACGACGGATTTTTACCTCAAGCTTTTTCGACAGCGCATTAACAACAGAAACACCCACACCGTGCAAACCACCCGAAAACTGATAGCCCGCAGCGTCGGAGAATTTTCCGCCGGCGTGCAAAGTACAGAGAATAACCTCAACACCGGGCAATTTGAGCTTGGGATGTTTGTCCACCGGCATGCCACGGCCATTGTCTGTGACCTCCACAGAGCCATCTTTGTAAATGACCACCGAGATTTCACTGGCATGCCCTGCCAGCGCTTCATCGACACTGTTGTCGATTACTTCCTGCGCGAGGTGATTCGGGCGTGTGGTGTCGGTATACATGCCCGGTCGCTTGCGTACCGGGTCGAGACCACTGAGTACTTCGATCGACGCTGCATCGTATTTTGCTGCCATAGAGTATTGATATCTGAATTTCGGGAGGCGTCCGAATGGTACCGCAAGAGCCCGCGCCGGTCAGAAAGAATCGCTCTGCGCTAATTGCAACTTGATAATAGCGTCCACTCCCTCACAATACCCTTATCTGAATCTTAAAATTGAGCCCGGTATGTCTGAATCTCCTTACATTGTTGAAGTAACAAAAGAAAATTTCGAGGCTGTGATACTGCACGGCTCGATGCAGACGCCAGTGCTGGTGGATTTCTGGGCGGACTGGTGCCAGCCATGCCAGACGCTGATGCCAATACTCGCCAAGCTGGCAGATGAATACCAGGGCGCGTTCATACTGGCCAAAATTGACACAGAGGCAGAACAGGAGATTGCGCAGCAGCTCGGCATTCGCAGTTTGCCGACTGTCAAGCTGATTCATCAGGGAGCAGTTGTGGATGAATTCGCCGGCGCGTTACCGGAATCTGAAGTACGCGCTTTTCTGGATAAACATCTGCAGGCGGCAGCGCCCGCTGAAGAAGCACCGGAAGCAAGCCCGATTGATCTTGCCAATCAGCTGCAGGCACAGGGAAACACCGATCAGGCCATAGATATGCTGCGTGAGGCACAGGCGGCAGACCCTGCCAATGGCGATGTAGCCATTGCACTCGGCAGGCTATGTGTCGCCACCGGACAGTATGATGACGCACGTCAGTGCCTGTCGATCTTAAGTGAAGAAGATGCCAAAAAGACAGAAGCCGGAATGCTGCGCGGCATGCTGACCTTATCAGACGCAGACGATGCCTCGACCGATGAAGCCAGCCTCACGAGCGCACTGCAGCAAGACAAAACAAATAGTGAAGCTGCCTATAAGCTTGGCATCAAACAGGCACTTCGTGGTGACACTGACACTGCAATCACAACGTTATTGGAACTCATGCAACGGGATAGAGAGTATGGCGATGACGGTGCGCGTACAACGTTGTTGTCTATCTTTGACATGCTCGGTGATGATCCTTCAGTGGGTGCTTATCGCAGGAAGATGTTTGCTTATTTGCACTGAAGAATAGTTTGCCCTTCGGGTGTGAGTTATTTTTTAGACTATGAGCACGATATGCCCTTTGGGTGGAGTCTCTTTTTAGACGACGAACACGGCATGCCCTTCAGGCGGACCTACTTTTGAAAAAGCCAAAAGTAGGCAAAAGCTTTT
>CAZKAQ010000236.1:0-3172 GCA_964550655.1 uncultured Granulosicoccaceae bacterium | reverse complement strand
TACGAAAAAATGATGGAAGCATTCGGTGGTATCGGTGTCTATGCCACAAGTCGCAGCGAACTACACAAAGCCGTCAACGAGGCAATGCAGTCCGGTAAGCCTACATTGGTCAACGCGATCATTGATGAGAACGCTGGTACCGAAAGTGGTCGTATAGGGAACCTCAACCCGCAGAGCGTTGTGAAACAGTAGACACAACATTATCAACAGAACAACAATAGTTATCAGGTAAGCAATATGAAAGCACTCGAAGGCGTAAAGATACTCGATTTTACCCATGTCCAGTCCGGCCCAACCTGCACACAGTTGCTCGGCTGGTTTGGCGCAGATGTCATTAAGGTCGAGCGTCCGGGTGTGGGCGATGCCACGCGCAAGCAACTGATTGATGTACCGGGTGCAGACAGCTTGTATTTCACCATGCTCAATCACAACAAGCGATCAATAGAACTTAACTCGAAAAACGAAACCGGCAAAGAAGTACTTACCCGCTTAATTGAAGAGTGTGATGTACTGGTTGAAAACTTCGCACCCGGTGCGCTTGATCGAATGGGCTTTACCTGGGAGCGTATCCAGGAAATCAACCCGAGGCTTATTATGGCCTCCATCAAAGGCTTCGGACCGGGTAAGTACGAAGACTGCAAAGTGTATGAAAACGTCGCTCAGTGTGCCGGAGGTTCAGCTTCAACAACCGGTTTTCTCGATGGACCACCGTTGGTAACCGGCGCGCAGATTGGTGACTCGGGTACCGGATTGCATCTTTGTCTCGGTATAGTCACTGCACTCTTTCAGCGTGAGAAATCCGGGCGTGGTCAGAAAGTCAGCTGTGCCATGCAGGACAGCGTGCTTAACCTTGCACGTGTGAAACTTAGAGACCAACAGCGTATTGAAAAAGGTCCGCTAAAAGAGTATTCGCAGTTCGGCGAAGGTATACCTTTTGGTGACACCACGCCACGTGCGGGTAACGACTCGGGTGGTGGTCAACCCGGTCGAATATTAAAATGCAAAGGCTGGGAGCAGGATCCAAACGCCTATACTTACTTCATTATTCAGGCAGCAGTGTGGGAGAAAGTCTGCGACGTCATCGGTAAGCCGGAATGGAAAACACAGGAAGGCTACGCCAAACCACCGGAACGACTCGATAAACTCAATGAAGTCTTTTCCGCAGTTGAAGAATGGACTAAAACAAAAACCAAATACGAAGTCATGGATATCTGTAACCCGCAGGATATTCCTGTCGGGCCAATTTTATCAATGAAAGAAATTTCTGAAGACGAAGGCCTGTATGCAACTGGCACAATGGTCAAGGTAGACCATCCGGAACGTGGCGAGTACTTAAGCGTTGGTTGTCCAATTAAACTTTCTGACAGTGATGTCGAAGTGGTTCGTTCACCTCTATTGGGTGAGCATACGCGTGAAATTCTAAGCGAAGTACTCGGCTATGGTGGTGATGATCTAAAACGAGTGGTCGATTCAGGGGCTGTAGGCGAAGTAAAAATATAGTTAGTTAATTAACAACTATGGTGGAGATAAAATGCGGTTAATCGTTATGGGTCAACAGGCTTTTGGGAAAGATGTACTTACCAAAATTCTGGATGAGAAAAAAGATGAAGTGGTAGCAGTATACTGCGAGCCCGATAAGAAAGCGGTAGATCCCATAAAAGAGTATGCGCTGGAGCAGAATCTTCCGGTAGAGCAACCTGCACACTTTAAAGATGAGGCCACGCTCGCTAATTACCCTGCGTTTTTATCCAGATACCACTGAACATTTTCAACTATTTCGTCGATTTCCGGTTTTTTCATTCCTTTGAGCCCGGCAAGTAACTGTACCAGTTTATCTACTCGCTCAATAGCAGCTACACCGCGATCCAGTGCCTTGGCAGCGGATGAAGGCTGTGACAAGCCTTTGGCAGCATTGGCGTATTTTTCAAACGGCACGAGATCTTTCGGATCGGCCCCAAGCTCCTGACACAGGACTGCTGTCCATTGGTAGATTTCACGCGACGTTTCAAGATTGCTTTGTACTGCATCGGCAATGGCGATCATGCCGTCCTTTTGCACACAACGGTAGTTTCCTGTCATTAGCATGCTCCACTTGGCCAGTGGCACGTAGAGCGAGTTATGGACTTTAACCTTTACCGGTAACTCGGTATCGTCACCGTTAACCGGAAATCTTGCTGCGATGATGTCTTCCTCGAGGGTTCGCAGCATTTGAGTATGTTCTTCAGAATCAAATCGTGCGACCTTGAAATTGGTAGGCAGACTTACCTGCAATACGCTTTTGTCTGCGTCCGGTGGACGATAGGCCTGTGGATCCGGGCTGGCAAGCGTGACCAGCCCCGGCTCAAAATTATCCCATACAGAGGCGTCGGCATAGCACGAGGTCACAGCACTGGCATCCACACCTGGCAGGCGTTTTATATAGGGCAGTGGCGGCATATTCATAATTGCCATGCATGGAATACGCGCATGCGCGATTTCTTCCATCAGAGCTCTGACTTCAGGATTGCGGTACTGCGGTTCCTGCATGCCAAGAACCACCAGATCATATTTTTCAACTGCCACATCTGCAGGCGTGGAGGCATCAATTTTTCCAGCCAGATCTGCAGATTTTACGACTACCGGTTCAGTCAGCCCTCTCACCGGAAAATGCACAACCGTGCCTGATTTATTGATCAGTTCCGCGGTAGGTGCCGTACATACCAGCGTTGTGTGGTGACCGGCAAGGGCAAATTTGCAACCCAGCAGTGAGCCGTAAGATGCACCCAGGATGAGCGTGTTAAATGATTTCGACATACAGTGAATAGTCCGTGAATTGAGCCCCGATGAATGCATAGTTGAATCATCGTAGTCTTATGGATTCGGGCTCGTTTTTTTACAGTCTATTGGATAAGGATTAAAATTTCACTGTAAAAATTGTACACTGTATAATTTACATAATTTTCAAACAAAGTGCGCCTTGGACAATAAATCGAAGAAACAAGTATCAGGGCCGGCGCTTCAACCGGGTATTAGCTCCAAGTCTAACTCGGACTTTACGGCGTCCGATATTCTTAATATCGGTTTATATGTTGGATTTGCTTAAAGCCTATATACCCTGCAAAAACACAATTAACTCTGACTTAGCCTGCATTATTCATGAGGATTCGGCACCCAGAGTCATTATCGCTAAACA
>CAZKAQ010000235.1:0-3360 GCA_964550655.1 uncultured Granulosicoccaceae bacterium | reverse complement strand
TGGAAACTTTACCATCCAGTTGCACTCTAAAGTATGCATAGTTCAGCCCGATACGAGCTGGCATGACCATACCAGGTAACTCTTGGAGCCCGAATTGAACAGAAGAAATTTTATTGCATTGTTTGCAGGCACTATCGCAGTGCCAGCAGCAGCTATTGGTGTCCACCGTACTATCCTTGCCAGTGGAGAGACACAGTTACCAGAGTCTGTCCCGGAATCTGTCAAAGTCACTTTGGATAAGGATCTGCAAGTGGAAAAAATCGAACTATCAAAAGCAGAATGGAAGGAGCGGCTTACTTCTGAAGAGTACCGTATATTGCGTAAAGCAGGAACTGAACGTCCATTCAGCAGTCACCTCAACGATGAGAAGCGTACTGGTATCTATGCGTGTGCCGGTTGTGAGCTGCCGCTATTTGAATCCGGTACAAAATTTGACAGCGGTACCGGCTGGCCAAGCTTTTATGATGTAGTTGCTAACCACGTAGAAACAAGCGTCGATTATAAATTGATTTTCCCTCGTACTGAGTACCATTGCGCCCGTTGTGGTGGTCACCATGGCCACGTCTTCAAGGATGGCCCGGCACCGACCGGACTTCGTTATTGCAACAACGGTGTCGCCTTGAAATTTTTAGCTGCCTGACTGGAATCCCGCACTGCGGTGTCTGGCGCTACTTCTATCAGGGTACCCGGCACAGGCGCCGCATAAAACTCTTGTTGCAAAGTAGTGTGTCAAACGAGCTGACAAATCCAGATGGATGCAAGCCGCATCTACAGCTATATATCCGGCGCTATCCGGGAATTCGGCTGGACAGGTATTGTGCAAAATCATAATTCGGGCGTTCCAAATGTGACAACGGGCCCGGCACGGCGAGTTTGGAGCACAGGCCTCTATATACTTTTTCAGTGCAACCGCGATCCTCTACATTTACCTCGTCGAGTAAATTTTTTAACGTAGCAAAATGCTCCTGCGCTTCAGGATCATTTGCATATTCCGAAGACATGCCGCCACCAAACATGATGCGAACCTTGCCAACACCTTGCGGGTGCAGTGACAAGTACCAAAAGTATCCGGGTGTCAGTGTGATCATCAGGCTGGGATAGATAGCCAGCAGATAAGTTGTTCGGCGTCGATCTCCCTGCATACGAGTGTTATCCGGATGCGCCATCGCAATTTTTAATGAATTATCTTTTAAAATTGTGTGGTAGTTGAATGCAGGCAAGCCCGGCGGGCAATCCATTTCTTCGAGTTTGGAAAGTCCACCTATCGTGCCGCTATGACACACAGGCAAGTGATAGCTTTCCATAAAATTCTCAGCGAGCACTTTCCAGTTTGTGTCCCACAAATGTGTCTCGAAGAATGATTCCTGATAGTTTGTTAGATCGTAGTCTTCGATCATTGCCTCAACATCCGAGAGTTGCTCGGCTGCAGGTGTAGCGTCAGGATTTAACGACACCATAATCCAACCAAGCCATACCTCACAGCGCACCGCGGGCAGGCGCATGTCTTTCTTACAGAATGATTGATTCTCGGTCATGGCCGGTGCACCACGAAGTCGCCCGTCAAGTTCATAAGTCCATGCATGATAAGGACAGACGATTGCACGAGTATTGCCGCGCCCTTCGAGCAACGTAGACATACGATGCAGGCATACGTTGGACTGGGCCTGCAGATTGTTTTCACTATCACGCACGACCATGATCGGCTGGCCTGCCAGTTCTAACGTCAGGTAGTCCCCCGGTTTGCCAAGAGAGCTGGCTCGCCCGGCGCAAAACCAGTCCTGACTAAAGACGTGTTTGAGCTCATCGGCCAGAAACTCTTCTGAGGTATAAACACTCGTTGGCATGGCATGCGCTTTTTCAAAGGGCACGGCTGTATTCGCAGCAAGTTCTGTTGGGGCGCTACTACACATTGGGATGGTGGCTTTGTCGTTCATGAAGTTGGCTAAGACCTCTGGTGTGACGAATCGATTAGCACGCCAACCGCGCCAATCGAAAATATGATTTGTTTCTGCTGCACGTCATCATGGGCTGGATTGTTATTCACTGATTCAAGCCCTCATGCGTGAAAACTGTTGATAAACTCAGGCGCTTTATTCTTCGCGGAAAGCCTCCGGTATTCAAGCCAATATGTGGACCAGCTTGCAGGAGTCAATAAGGAATAATAACCCGGTCTGGCAGCGGAACGCTGCGGCTACTCGGCAGTTTGGAGCAGATATTCACCGTCTTGTGCATTTCAGGAGAAAATTGCAGACTTCCTGTTGTAGTTGTTTTGTCACCCAAAAATCTAATCAGGGATAACGCGATAATAACACCGCCCATATTGACTGAATCAAGTTTTTCTGAAAAGCATTTAATCTTGAACTTTTGATTCTGAATTTCATAATCAGCGCGTAAAACCGGAATATGGTCAATATCTGCGCCAATTCGACAGGCAGACCAGGAACAGCTACACGCAGGGCTGGATAATCCTACACAGCCAGACCTGCCAATCGAGTAACCAGGGCCCAGGGTGAGCAATTTAATGGATAACTATTTTTATTGTAAAAACTCACCAATCAATGGATAAAACTCTACATTTTCTTGTACGTTATTGTGTATGGCACCGGGTATAACAGACACCTCAACATCATGATTAAACGCCGCGATCAGTCGATGAGAATTCTCTGCCGGTATGAGGTTATCGTTCTCTGCAAGAATAGCTAACACAGGAACATTAATCGAAGCTGCATATTCCACTGAATTAAATTTATCTTTCATCAATAATGACACTGGAAAGATCGGGTATGTGCTACGGGCGAGTTCTAAAATACTGTCGTAGGGTGTTATTAACACCAGTTTGTCGACTGGTCTTTGCGTTGCAAGCCAGTTTCCTACTCCGCTGCCAAGACTTCTGCCAATAACCGATATATTCTTGTGATTTTCAGAAATAACATCGAATATCGATACCGCATCGTTGAAGAGATTTTCTTCGGTTGGCTGCCCTTCACTTCCACCGTAACCGCGATAGTTCACCATGTAAATGGTTTTATCTGGTAGTGTTACAGAGTAAGCACCGGCAGATAGCGCTACTGATTCTGAATTGCCTCCAAAATAGATTACCGCGTCCTCCATCAACTCGTTGACAACAATGACTTTTAATGTATTACCTCCACTGACATCTATCAATTTATCAGTAAAATCGTGAGAAACCTCTTCAGTCGGGTAGTAAATATAACTTCGTTGCAACAAGAACAAAGCCAGACCGGCAATTAAATACAGCAGCAACAGAAAGCCGATAATGGAGCCGACAAATTTCATCGATTAGTATTCCATGTTGTACGTAGATCTTGTCCACGCATGTATTTTTTGGTTCCAGTCTAA
>CAZKAQ010000234.1:0-3368 GCA_964550655.1 uncultured Granulosicoccaceae bacterium | reverse complement strand
CCCTCGCCATGGCGCGTTCTCGCTACACAGACTTCTGCCGCGCAGACTCCTAGACTAGCTCGGTCGAAGGCTGTCTGTTAAGTTCCGTTTGAATGACAGAGATCAACTGTTTCATGGCCACAGGCTTTTTAATCAGTGGTCCATGGGTGACAGCAGGATTTTCTCCGGACCGTTGCGGGTAGCCACTGATATACACCACCTTCAACTCAGGTTTTAAACGTATCGCCTCTTCTGCCAGAGAATAACCATCGAGTTCACTACCCGGCATAACGATATCGGTCAGCAGCAGATCTATTTTATTATTGCTGCGTAGTTCCTGCAGTGCTGTGTCAGCACTATGCGCTACCAGGGTATCCATTCCGAATCTGCTCAGGGACTGTCGAAGCATTGCTGCCAGACTGGGCTCATCTTCAACCAGCAGGACCGTTGCCTGACTGCGCGGCGGGTGTGGTTGTGTTTCTATAGCGGGAATAATTTCAGGGACAACAGAGGTGATATTCGTTTGAGTGAGCAACAAACTGACGCGGACCCCGGTTGAACCAGGCTCACTATCCGACAGGTTTTCGATCAAAAGCTCACCGTCACTTTGCTCAACAAATCGATAAACCATAGACAAGCCGAGACCACTGCCGGTACCACTGCTGCGTGTAGTGAAAAACGGATCAGTGGCTCGCCTGATTACCTCACTACTCATTCCGGGGCCGTTATCGGTTACGGTGATGAGTATTTTTTGTCCGGCTTCAGATTGTACTGCTGGTGACGTAGTCAAAAACCTTACCCGGGTATCACGATCTGATTCAGTCGATCTGACAACAACGGATACCGTGTCACCAATGCCGCTTTCAATGATTGCATCGCGACTGTTAATTATTACGTTTAGTAACGCGTTCTCCAGTTGCCCGCCATCACAATGTACAGCCAGAGATTCTGCTACATCTTCGATAACAAAGTTGATGTCCTGCTCAATACTCGCGGTTACCAGTTCAGCAACAGATTGCAAAATTTCTTTTAACTGATGTGCGCGCTCGCTGGATGGACGCGCAACTGCAAATGCCACGAGCTTGTCGGTAAGGTTAGCGCCACGCTGAACGCTGTCGAGTGCAACATCGAGAAAAGACTGTCTTACTACATCATCCGGCTCAAGAGTGGCAAGCTCTACCGAGTTTTGTATGGTTGATAAAAGATTGTTGAAGTCGTGCGCGATACCACCTGTTAAATGACCAAGCGCTTCGAGCCTGTCGCTTCTTCGAATCCGTTCCCGATTAAGTTGTAGCTCTGTAACGTCATCAAATACAACGACGCTGCTGATCGCAGATTCTGATTCATTGATTGTTGAACTTGCTACTCTGAGGTACCGCGGTGGCTCAGTTTGATTGATCTGCAACGCCACTATATTAACATTGGCGTCTGACCTGAGTGCATCAGCGTCATGCGTTCCAGTGCCCGGGGCTTGACTGGAAAATGTTTCATTATCCTGAGCCTCAGATATGTGGTCTGCAGACATCTGTTCATTGGAAGCGGCCAGATGCATCGGGCAATCTGCAGCTGGTAACGGCTCCAGAGACCATGGATCGAGAAAAACAATTGAATCAGGCCAGTGAAAAGGAAGCGCTCTTGCAGTCCGCGCAAACCCGAACAAGTCGCGTGCGGCGTCGTTGATCATCAACACGCGACAATCGCGATCCAGCGCTACGATGGCACTACTCGCGACATTCATGACCATTTCCTGTCGACGATTACCGGCCGCCAGAGAAAGCTGTTGGCGACGAGACATCTGCCTTAACAACTCATTGGCATGTGACTGTAGTTTTGTTTCCAGCAGATTTTCTAAACATACTGCCAGTCTGAACAACTCGGTATTGATATCAGGTACCAGCGCTTTGGTTATTACTGAGTCAGATAGTACCCACAGTGAACCGATTACCGTTGATCTCCCGGCAGAGTCGCTCTGAACGGAACCGGCCAGAGCAGGAATCGGAGCAATGGTAGTGCAAATTTCACATCCTGCAGCTAACCGATAAACTGAAGAGCCAGGTAACTCTACATTGCAGAAATTGCGCTTAGTGCCTTCATCTTCATACTCAGCCCGGTCACTACGATCAACCGACTGATCGAGCGTTAAATACTCAATCAGCGCTATTGCCTCTACCGGTCCAATACCGGCTGATGATTTAAGACAATGTTCTCGTCCGGACGATTCCTGTAATAATAAAACAAGCGCGCAACCATTAAAAATAGAGCAACCCATTTGTAGTACTTGTTCAATCGGTTTATCGGAAAAATTACTGGTGGCAAGCGTTGCCAACTGTTGATCAAGACCGGTACGCGAGTATACGATCGGTGTTTTATACTGGTTGCTCTGCTGGAACTGCTGCATTAAAGCGATAATCCCATCGACAACACTCAAGTCAGCCAGACGGTCGTGATAAGCACGGGCAATCTGGCTTGCCATGGCGGTACCTTCAACATGGCTGGTCGCCATCGACCAGTTCGGGAACAGCGCCTCTGCCAGATCAGTCCGAAGCAAAACGATGGGTTCAACGTGACGGGTGTCTTGTGCAATACGCTGCATCGTTTCTTCTACAGCAGCTTTTTGCCCCTGAAGTATCTGACAAAAATATTCGTGACTGTAGAGCAACAGGCCGGTGAGCCCGTTAGCTTGATTTAACTCTATTGCCTGTTCGCGTATAGCGTTCAGTTCATCAGTATTGTCAGCATTTACAACGCGACTGATATAGAGCAGTGAATAGTGCATTGATCAGGCTGTAGCCGTTAACAGGTGATGAATTTCCTGTGCCAGCACTTCAAGTCTCACAGGTTTATGCAGTATACCGTCGGTTAGGCTTCTAACGCTGTCTATCGCACTGAATTTTCCAACAGCACGTGCCGGTGCGCCTGTCACAGCCAACACTTTTATTGGCTCCGGATTGGCCTTGTACTCACTTGCATTTAGCCTGACACGATTAATCAATGTTACCCCGCCTTCCTCCAGAATGCGTCCGTCTTCTCGTAAAAACAGATCGACAATCAGTACCTGATACGGGTTGCTCTGAAGCAGTACTTCAGCATCTGCAACCGTACCGCAACAATCTACCTGATAACCCAGTTTTTGCAGATAGATCTGCCATAAGCCCACCAGTACGTTGTCATCATCGACGAGCAGCAATGAGTTAGACCCGTCTTCAATCCCGGGCCCGCTGTGATCGGTATGCAGCTGCGATGACTTCATTTGCATAACTTAGCAGTAACTAACTTCCATTTAGAGATAACATCACTTTACACCTGATCTGTACTCTTAATCTGAATTTCTGCCAGCCTGCATTATTCATGAGGATTCGGCGCCCAGAGTCAATAGCGCTAAACAGGTC
>CAZKAQ010000233.1:0-3386 GCA_964550655.1 uncultured Granulosicoccaceae bacterium | reverse complement strand
TGAAAACAAATCTCTGCGCGATATGCTCGCCATTTCATGAATAGTCCGGGCTAAGGCTGCACATTTGTCGCGTTTATTTTTTTGAAACCACCTGCAAGCCAGAACATCGGTAAAAGTACTACGGCAAGCAACAATGAGTAGTAACACATTGGCACGCCGGAATCACTGACGGGGCAGGTACCGTGCCCCAGTATTTCAAGTGATGTTCCGGTTAACGCCATCGCAAACACAGGTAGCCAGCCAATAAAGAAAAGCGGGTTGAGGCGGCGCGGGTTAATTGCCGCCACCACACCGATTAGTGCATAACAAAACACCACCAAATAACACGCCGGTAGTGGTCCGAGCTTCGGGCAGGCATTGCCGTCGTTCCACTCGGCCAGTACCACCGGGCTGAATCTAACCACCACAAAAATTGATATCAGCGCAATTGTGGTGCGAAATATCAGTTGCAGCGGCTGATTCACTTATTTTTCTACCACGATAGTCTCGTCACGATAGCTGCCCGACATTACCTTGTTGGAACCGTCGAGGTATTTGACTTCAACTGACGTTGCTTTTTGACTGCCTAGTCCGGCAATGATTATGTTTGAGGAATCCGAAACCAGCCCTTCACCCGATACATAAGGTTTATAGAGTACCGTTCCGTCTTCAAGCGTAATTTCAACCATTGCACCAATGGAACTGATATCGCGTGGCATTTTTACTTTAAGATAACCGTTGCCATTGGCCGCGCCCTGGCTCAAAAAAGCCTGTGATTTTCCCGCCACGTTAATATGCACAATATCTGAAGCGCCATCACCGTTAAAGTCTGCTGTCACTGGTGCGATTGAATAGCGTTTGTTTACCACGCCGGCTTCAGCACCCACTTCTGCGAATTCGTTATTTTCTGTCTGAATAAAGAGTCTGCCAGGTAACCGCATAAACGGTATCTTGTGAAATGGTGCGCTGACGAAGTTCTGCGATACCACAGCATCTTCGCGGCCATCCAGGTTGAGGTCTTCAAACACCGGTCCCCAGCCAAATTCGTAGTCTGCTATTTTTATAGCCTCTGCTGTATCATCAAAAGTGCCGTCACCTTTGTTGCTTAGCATTATCCATTTCCAGTGATGCTGTTGATCTTCGGTAAGGTCACCGGCCACCATGAAATGTGGCGGGGTGGAACCAACGTTTGAAAACAGAAAGTCAACAAAACCGTTGTTGTCGTAGTCTGCGATGCCGATACCCATAGGGTATGAATAAACTGACGAGTTCGGATTGGTTTGATTGGTAAAATTACCATTACCGTCGTTGATCCAGGTTCTAACCTGACCGGTATCGTGTGCGACGACTAAATCGAGATCGCCATCTTTTTCAAAATCTACGAAGGCACTTTGAAAAGTATTGTGCTTGTACAGTAGTCCTCTGGCTTCAGTTTCATTGGCGAAATTACGATTGTCTCCTGAGTTGATCAACAGTGCGCTGGTGCCACCGTAGCCTTCTCTG
Organism: uncultured Granulosicoccaceae bacterium; assembly: GCA_964550655.1. GTDB lineage: Bacteria > Pseudomonadota > Gammaproteobacteria > Granulosicoccales > Granulosicoccaceae. The sequence continues at coordinate 1,904 of CAZKAQ010000233.1, read as the reverse complement.
AATACGTTCAGACCCTCTACCAGATCATTGCGTATATAACCGGAGACGTACATATCAAAGTGGCCGTCGTTGTTTATATCTGCAACTGCAACAGACAACGGGGTGGTGTCTTCCAGCATTTCTGCAGTGAGTAATACACCGGATAATTTGCCAGCGTCATTCTCGTATAACCAGATACCGTCGGGACGTGTAACTATAAGGTCTTCGTCTCCATCCTGATCTGTATCGAATGCCAGTCCGCTCAGAGTTGTTGATGCATCAGCGGCTTTATTAACGCCTCCCGCTTCAGGTATAGCGGTAAAGTTGCCGTTGCTGAATTTGTACATAACATCAGCCTGCTCGTGGCCACCGCCAATAAACAGTTCCTGCACGCCATCACCGTCCAGATCAATGGCAGTGCCTGCGGTGAACGGCAGTGATGTGGCGTCTGCGTGGCTTTGATTGTGATCCAGCTCGACTGTTTCGTAAGTTGGAATGGCCAGTCCGGTGGTATCGACGTCGTAGTCAATCTGAGCATCCTTGGTAGTGTACAACCACATGGCGGAAAACATCATTATCATCATAATCATGATGACTTTGATCATACGTCCGAGAATTTTCATTGTTTGGCCTCATTGAAATCAGTAGTTCGAAGTGCAAAATAGGTTGAAAACAAAAACAGAATAAAGAATGCAATATTGAGTGCGATTGGCATCATATATTTGCCTATGTCCGGTGCGACTACATAAATCAGAAAACTCATTAGAATTAATACTATCGGGTTTAGTACAGCGCACCATTTCGGGTAGCGTGTTCTTCCGCTTAAGGTCAGCCAGATGAAAATCACCGAAAAGACCAGGGCCGCTACTCGTATCACTGACAACAATGTTTCGTAACGCAGATCATAGAGCGCGAGTTCTGTACCGGCAGGATCTGCACCGACTGTATTCACAATCAGAGAGGCTGTTGCGCGTGAGCCAATCCAGACCACACCAATAATAAAACCGTAAGCCATAGTCCAAAATGCGATAAGCGCTGCAGTTCGATTGGCAGGTCGTAACATATGGTAGAGGTGCCAGCATCCCACTACATAAAGTGGCGCACCCAACACGCCAACAAAATGCCCGGTGGTGGCTTGTTCCACCGGTACGCCTTTAAAAAATTCAAAGCCCTCGCCGTAGCGAGCCATCTCATCGAAGTGAAGTAGAAATTCACCAATGCCAACCAGTGTTGCCGCAAGCAACCCGACAAGGCCGGCAGCCACTACGGCAGTTTTGTGAGTAGTCAATTGTAGCTCCGTTGATTGGCACCGTGTGAATTACGGGACGGTGAATCGCGCTTAAGCAGTGAAATAACGTTTGAGTATTTCGCCATTCTACATCATGCCGTGAGGCGCAGGGGCAACAGAAGACAAGCTAAATTGAGCATGGTGTATAAAAATTGGTTGTGCTGGAAGTTTAAGGTCGGTTCAGTATTGAAATTCAGCGATACTTCCAGATTTTTTGGTTTCTGATTTTAAGTCTTGTGCTCGATTCCGTCCATGATGTATCCACGGCCGGGTGAACCGATCCGCCGATTTTACATGGTCAGATTTCAGATCAATATTTATAGTTCATGGTTTATGAACTGCATAAATATATGGGTGCGCTTGTATCTATTATCTATAAATATTTAGAATGAATATAAGACAACCCTGCGTGTTAGTTATTCTACAGGACCTTTTTCGGGTAGTCTTCAAAATGTTTCAGACAATCGCTGCCTAACAACTTATCGTATTATTCGAAGCCGGATCGTTGGCTCTGTCGTAGTGGAGAAAAGCTGCCAAACAATCTGTGCAGCAGTGATTTTTTGGTGTGCCCAGGCACGGGTAGCGGTGAAGTGATTTGAAAAGAAGTTCAGAGCAAGTCTTTGGCAGATCAGTCCGG
>CAZKAQ010000232.1:0-3405 GCA_964550655.1 uncultured Granulosicoccaceae bacterium | reverse complement strand
CTGTTTAGCGATAATGACTCTGGGTGCCGAATCCTCATGAATAATGCAGGCTAGCCCTGTGTCAGCTCAAATTCTCATTGTCGAGGACGAATCAGGTATCAGGCAGTTAATCAAAAATACGTTTGATGGTCATGACTACGATATTGTGATGTGTAATAACGCAATGACTGCAAGATCAGAACTCAAAAAGCAAATACCCGATCTGGCTATCATCGACTGGATGATGCCGCAGATTTCGGGTATTGAACTGATCAAATCATTGCGCGCAAGCGCCGACACTGCAACGCTGCCGATCATCATGCTGACAGCCCGAAACACCGAAGACGATACCATTGAGGGTCTTGATGCCGGAGCCGATGATTACATCAGCAAGCCTTTTTCACCGCGTGAGCTACTGTCACGTGTTCAGGCAGCACTGAGACGTTCAAGCGGGCTGCAGAACCTGACTGTTCTAAGTCACGGTGATCTCAAGCTGTATCCCGATTCGCACAGAGTCACGGTCAAGGACAAAACCGTAGCACTCGGTCAGACCGAGTTTAAGTTACTGCAGTTATTGCTTGCCAATCCGCATCGGGTGTACAGCCGCGATCAACTTATTGCCAATGTGTGGAGCGACAGCAGCTACGTTGAAGAGCGAACTGTCGATGTACATATACTGCGCCTGCGCAAAGCGTTACGCGAGCACACTGATACCAAAGTTGTCGAGACCGTTCGAGGTGCCGGCTACCGACTCGCCGAGTAGCTGATATCCATGGCCATGAAATCACACCTGTCAGCAGAAAAAACGCGCATCGTTCTGATCGGACTATTCGGTTTTGTTGTCGGCTGGATAACCGGTTCTATCCCCGTCGGGCTTGCAATCGCCTACTTTGCCTACTCATGCTGGCTTGTGTATCAGGCGAGCCGGGTTGATACCTGGTTGCAAAAAGGTGCGAAACGCGACACCGCGCCAGACACAGACGGTGTGATTGGCAATATAGAAAAACTTATTTTCCGCAATAAAAAAAGCAATCAGGATCGCAAAGCGCGGATGAAAAGAATTCTTGGCTGGTACAACCGTTCTGCAGAAGCATTGCCGGATGCCACAGTCGTTACCAACAATAATTTTGAAATCATCTGGGCCAATGAAGCAGCGCAGACGCATCTCGGCATCCGTGGTAACAAAGATGCCGGCCAGCGCATAGACAACCTGGTACGCGATATCAATTTTCAGCAGTATGTAAAAGACAACAAACCCGATGAACTCGAAATAGAATTTAAATCACCGGTGAACAAAAACACAACGCTTGCAGTAAGACGCGTTGCCTACGCTGAAAACATGTACTTGTTCAGCGCCAGAGATGTCAGTCAGCGTGTGCAATTGCGCGAAACACGCGCAGCGTTTGTCGCCAATGCATCACATGAATTAAAAACTCCACTAACGGTAGTCAATGGTTATCTGGAACTGCTCGGTGAAGACAAAACTCTGCCACCCGCCACGCAGGAAAAAATTTCCCTGGCAGAAGAACACGCGAAACGTATGCAGGATATTGTTACCGATCTTCTAACGCTATCAAAACTCGAAAACCAGCAACTCGATGAATCCAAACTGACGTCAGTGGCCGTCGGCAATATGCTTACCGATATTACCGCCGACTTGCAAAGCAACAAGCTAGGCTGCAAACACTCGTTTGAGACCGATATTAATCACAATATTTTTCTACTTGGCAGTGAGACAGAAATAAAAAGCGTCTGTAGCAATCTTTGTTTCAATGCAGTGCAACACACACCAGCCGGTTCGGTTGTCCGGGTTACATGGCAAGGCACAGCTGAAGGTGGTGCATGCCTTGCGATAAGCGATAACGGCCAGGGTATTCCTGCTCAGCATCTGAACCATATTACCGAGCGTTTTTATCGGGTAGACAGTGAACAGTCACGCATGTCCGGCGGTACCGGTCTCGGACTATCAATTGTTAAACATATTGTCCAGCGTCATCAGGGAGAACTGATAATTAGCAGTGAACCCGGTCGTGGAACCACTTTTGAGATTCTTTTTCCAATGGAAAAAATACTTACAGAGGCGCAAACTACCGCGCTGTCGCGTTAAATATGCCAACTGGCACCGGTGCTGACAATTATCAGTTGCGTGACGGGTTTTGTCATAAAAGGTTCACATTCGAACCCTATAATCTACTGCATATACCAATCAGGAGATACTCAATAATGTTCACCAAAAGTGCCCTGTTCTCGACCGCCATGGCCACTACTCTGTTTTGTGCAAGCAGCGTCGCTACGGCACAAAGCGCGCGGGATCAGATCAGCATCGTCGGATCCTCGACGGTTTTTCCATTCGCAACCGTAGTTGCCGAACGATTCGGCCAGACAACACGCTTCAAAACACCCAAAATCGAATCGACCGGATCCGGTGGCGGCATGAAGTTATTCTGCAACGGTGTAGGTGTAGAACATCCGGACATCACCAACAGTTCTCGTCGCATCAAAAAGGGCGAATTTGACAGCTGCGCTGCAAACGGTGTCACCGATATTATCGAAGTGTTGATCGGTTTCGACGGCATCACACTGGCAAATTCAGTTGAATCCGATGTACTCGAGATGAGCCGCAAAGATATCTTCCTTGCACTGGCTAAAGAAGTTCCAGACCCCGACGGCGGCGATGAGCTGATAGCCAACCCGTACCAGCAGTGGTCTGATATAAACCCTGATCTGCCTGAAATAGACATCGAAGTTATCGGCCCACCACCAACATCGGGCACCCGGGATGCATTTGTAGAGCTTGCAATGGAAGGCGGATGTAAATCCATTGATTCAATCAGTGCGTTAAAAGACTCCGACAAGAACAAGTTCAAAGAAGTCTGCCACACCATTCGTGAAGATGGCGCTTTCATTGAAGCCGGTGAGAACGACAACCTGATTGTTCAAAAACTTGAAGCCAACCCGGACGCACTGGGTATCTTCGGTTTCAGTTTCCTTGAACAGAACAGCGATCTTGTCCAGCCTTCACTCATAGACGGCTTTGAACCAACCTTCGAATCAATAGCAGATGGCAGCTATCCGGTTTCACGGCCACTGTATTTCTACGTTAAAAAGGCACACATTGGAGTCATACCGGGTATCGAAGAATACCTGCTTGAGTTCACCAGTGAGGGCACCTGGGGTGAAGACGGTTATCTGGCAGACAAAGGTATGATCTCGTTAGAAGAAGACATCAGAACTGAAAGTGCTGCCAGTATTGCTGCTCTTGAAACAATGACAATGGAGTAGCCTGGACTATTCACGAAATCGACGGCATCTCACTTGATCTTTGATTCCACAGCAAATTTTTTCTTTTGCAAATATCAATAAGTATTCGACGCAAGAATAAAATTCACTGTGAAACCAAATCTCTGCGCGATATGCTCGCCACTT
>CAZKAQ010000231.1:0-3426 GCA_964550655.1 uncultured Granulosicoccaceae bacterium | reverse complement strand
GGCCACGCTTCTCAGGCGATCGGGCGACCTGTTTAGCGATATTGACTCTGGACGCCGAATCCTCATGAATAATGCAGGTTAATGCCAAACAAGGTAAAACAGTTTGATTTTAACCGGATCGTACGCTGGTGGATACGCCCCCGGCTTATCACACCCTGTCGATGCTATATACTGACTGTAAAATCATTGCCGGTAAGTTTGGGGACTTTAATTTTTTTTAGTTTTACGTATTTTGGCAGGCCATTTTCGTAGGGCGGATAATCCTCACCAACAATCAATGGCTGTAAATACCTTCTGCATTCATCTGTAATAAAAAAACCATCATTGGTAACGTAGTGGGGTGGCAGCTTTTGTTCGACATTAGCCACTTCAGACAACGGTGCCTTACCGATTTCCCAGGTGTAGGGATTATCGCTGGTTCGTACGATTGTTGGCATGACTGCATTTTTACCATTGACGGCAAACTCCACAGCAGCCTTGCCAAGTGCATAGGCATGTTCAACATCGACTGATGAACCTATATGGCGGGCAGCGCGTTGCAGGTAGTCACACACAGCCCAGTGGCATTTCAGACCGTGAGCCTCTTTTACGAGTTCAACAACAACCGGCGCCACACCGCCAAGTTGTGCATGGCCGAATGCATCACGGAGACCGGAGTCAGCCAGAAAGGTGCCGTCCGGTCTTTTTACCCCCTCAGAGACCACCACGCTGCAAAACCCTTTGCGCTGCACTGTGGCATCGACTTTATTCAGAAACGCTTGTTGGTTAAATTCAATTTCCGGAAACAGAATGATATCCGGACCAAAGTCGCGGTCATCTGCGGCCAGTCCGGCAGCGGCGGTTATCCAGCCCGCGTGTCGCCCCATGACTTCCATGACAAACACCTTGGTTGAACTGGATGACATAGAAGCAACGTCCATCGAGGCCTCAAGAATTGATACCGCGACATATTTTGCCACTGACGCAAACCCGGGCGAGCAATCTGTGAATGGCAGATCGTTATCAATGGTTTTAGGCACACCGACGCAGGTGATGGGGTAGCCCATAGTTTCCGAGAGTTGCGAAACCTTATGGGCGGTGTCCTGTGAGTCACCGCCGCCGTTGTAAAAAAAGTAACGGATATCGTGTGCTTTGAATACTTCGATCAACCGTTCGTATTCAACCTTGTGCTCTTCCAGCGATTTGAGCTTATAGCGACAAGATCCAAACGCACCGGCAGGCGTGTACTTGAGCGCTTCTATATCAGCGTCACTTTCGAGGCTGCTGTCGATGAGGTTTTCGGTTAGCGCGCCAAGTATGCCGTCTTCACCGACGTATACGTTTTTTATGGCATCGGGGTATTGTTTGGCTGTTTGAATTACTCCGGCTGCGGATGCATTAATTACCGGAGTTACTCCACCGGATTGTCCGTAGAAAGCGTTGTGAGCAGACATGCGATTCTTGCTGTAAAAGTGAAAATCTATTGTAACCTGAAAGAGACAACAATAAGCTCAATTAATATAACAATACTATAAAACAGGCGGATCGCCATAGAGAGTAGAGCCAGTGTCTTCAGCTGTATAAACTGATCGAATAGTATCGAAGGGCAGTTTGTTCTTAGTGTGTTTTAATCACAGGTTGCGATGATCGTAGCCTGTTGTTTACTCTGGCTAGAGAACATATAGAAATGCTGAATTAACCTTGCACCTGGTCACAGGGTTCCGGTCAAAGCCAAACGGAGTAATGTTGGTTTTGTACTTATTCCGATTGACTATGGTTGTCTCCCCGGGATTCAATTAGATTTATATTTATGTAGTAATTCTGTAGATATATGGCAATAGTCATCCGGGCATCGGTGCAGGCGATCCTGATGTTCCGGATCACTTTTAACGTAATTCACAAGCGGCAGTACCTCGACCACTATGTCGCCTCGGTCTTCTCGTGAGTCAATGAATTTTCGCGCCTCATCGAGGTGGACAGGGTTTTTGCTGTAGACGCCAGTGCGGTATTTTATACCTACATCGCTACCTTGCTGGTTGAGACTGTAGGGATCAATGATTTCGAAAAAGAAGTGCATGAGCCCCTCTATTGATTGTTCGGCAATAGTAAACTCAATGCGAACGCACTCTGCGTATCCGTCATAGGCGCCGGCAGTGGAATCACTTGTACCATTTGCCCGACCCGCTTCGGTGACCATCACGCCCGGCAGATGCCGAAAGAATTCCTGCACCCCCCAAAGACAGCCGCCTGCGAAATATACTTCTTCGGTTGCCATAAGTGTTGTTGACCAGGGTAATTGAGCTATTTGCTAAAATAACACGGAATGGCATTGTAGAGGAGCATCAATAGCTTATGCGATAGTATAAGATCTGGCGGAGTCAAAAGTTCATGACGGTAAACAATCTATGAAAGCGCTGGTTTTAGAAGAAGCAGGCAAGCTTAATATTCGTGACATAGAGCTGCCGCAGGAAGTAGGTACCGATGATGTCAAAATCCGGATCCACACTGTCGGGATCTGCGGAAGTGATGTGCATTACTACAAGCACGGGCGTATAGGAGACTATGTTCTGAAAAAGCCCATGGTGCTCGGCCATGAAGGCGCAGGCGTTGTCACCGAAATTGGAAGCAATGTTAAAAACCTTGTGGTTGGGGATCGCGTTTGTATGGAGCCCGGTGTTCCCGATTTTAAATCCCGTGCGTCAAAACTAGGTATCTACAATCTCGATCCGGCTGTGACCTTCTGGGCTACACCACCTGATCACGGTATTCTTACGCCAACCGTAGTGCACCCGTCGGCTTTTACATTCAAGGTACCCGATAATGTCAGCTTTGCAGAGGCTGCGATGGTAGAGCCTTTCGCTGTCGGCATGCAGGCGGCATCTAAAGCCAAAGTAACCCCGGGAGATGTTGCGGTCGTTACCGGCGCTGGAACAATCGGCATTATGGTCGCACTGGCTGCTCTTGCTGCAGGTTGCAGCAAAGTGTTTATATCTGATTTAAGCGCAGAGAAATTGGCCATAGCCGGTCAATATGACGGCATAGTTCCTGTCAATGTGACCACAGAAAACCTGGTCTCCAGGGTGCTGGAGGAGACTGATAGCTGGGGTGCGGATGTGATATTCGAGGCAAGTGGCGCTGTTTCGGTCTTTGAAGATATCTTTCGAGCCGTACGAGCTGGTGGTGCAATGGTACTTGTTGGTCTGCCTGCTGAAAAACCCGTGTTTGACGTTAACGCTGCTATTAGTCGTGAGTTACGTATAGAAACAGTATTTCGGTATGCAAATGTTTTTGATCGTGCTTTAAACCTGATAGCCTCGGGCAAAGTTGATCTTAAACCACTTATTTCTGACACTTATACTTTTGAACAATCGATTGAAGCTTTTGAAAGAGCTGCAGAAGGCCGCTCTTCTGATATTAAACTCCAAATTGTCTTAAGCACCTAACCTG
>CAZKAQ010000230.1:0-3494 GCA_964550655.1 uncultured Granulosicoccaceae bacterium | reverse complement strand
ATTAAGTTGTTACATTAAGTTGTTTCAGGAGCTGTTCTATTCTCGAGTTTATTTGTACTCAAGTTTTACTTCTGATTGATTTTTATAAATTTTAAGGCTAATTATTTTTTTTATTTGTAACGTTATGCCGCAATACACCGACATAGATACCTTCAATAGAGAATTCCTGTGTTTTAAGGTCTACTTCTATTGGCTCGAAATCATCGTTTTCAGGGAACAGTGTGACTTTATTGCGTGAGCGATGAAAGCGTTTGACAGTAACCTCATCTTCTACACGGGCGACGACAATCTGCTTGTTAGAGGCTTCTTTTGCATGATGTACAACGAGAAGATCACCATCCAGTATGCCGACGTTGCACATACTCATGCCTTTAACTCTCAGCAGATAATCTGCTTTGGGTGTGAACAGCGACGGGTCAATCAGATGGTGATCTTCTACGTTCGATACCGCAAGAATCGGCTCACCGGCAGCGACACTGCCAATGACGGGTAATGGTATAGCCTCACCTTCGCTGGTAATGACGCGACAGGCTTCTACATGTTCTGCAGCGGCAGGTAGTATGACAATGCCACGCGAGGCGCCAGCCAGAATTTCTATCATGCCCTTGCGTTCCAGTGCCCGCAGGTGTGACTCTGCGGCGTTAGCTGAGCTAAAACCCAGCATGTAGGCGATCTCGGCCCGGGTGGGGGGCATGCCGTCTTCGCGGATGCCCTGGCAGATCAGCCCGAGTATTTCCTGTTGTCTTTCAGTAAGCATATGTCTGATAGTGAGTTTTTATCCAGTGCTGTATTTATATACAATTATCTTCCAATAAACAACCGGTATTTTGTTTTTTTTTCAAACGAAGGCGTCGCAAAAGCCGACAGCAGAAGATAAATCAATGAAATCTGCCATAAAGCAGAGAGGTTCAGGGAGTCTGCCAGAGGGCTTGAGCAAGACCCCGGTAGCGGTTCCCTGGCTCAATATTAATTTTGTGCAGGAATAGCGTGGCCGGAAACGACTTTGGAGCGATCTGAGAGCGACTCGGCCAAACGCGTACTCGATTTGGTGCCAACTGGTGGTTTCACCCCTGAATCCTGAATGGAAACCAATTACAGGGACAGTGTCCAGAACGGAGTAGTAATACCGTGTTGACTGCCTGCTTCCGGGCTGCTGATTTATCACAACAATCGTTAGAAATTCGTTAGCGCTTCTCAAGAATGCAGGTCGAACCAACAAGCGATTTTTGCTTCTTACCTACATGGTCGATTTGGCCACCCAACATATACAAGGGAAAACAGTATGAACATTCGTAGCACAACAACAGCATTGGCGCTTGGCATCTCGGGCGCGGTTTCGATCGGTACGGCAACGGCTGCAGTGCCTGAGGCTCATTATACGAGTGGTGACAACTCTATAATTTCTGTCAATGGACCGGATCTCAAGGTGACTGTCTATGACGGCATTGCGACGGTTGTTGGTACTGCAAGCTCAGTGGAGGAAGCAAAAGTTGCCGAGCAGGAAATTGGCAATGTTCCGGGTATTGAGCATGTGATCAATCTTATAACCTGGGGTTAGTTGTCCGGTTGAATCCGGCGATACTCTGCAACGGAGAATCTGCCTGGGTATATCAACTTTCTACTGACTGTCGAGGGCTTTAGCGACCATCTCTGTCAATGTGTCGCGATTACCGATAGCCCGGCAGTCACAATCATTGAAGTTTCCACTGACAAAGTTAACCGGAATGCTGTCCACAGCAGTCCGTTCTTGTCACCAATTAGCAGTCATCACCGGTTTGCGGTTTCTGATTCATCGAAAACACACACATCAATATCGCGTGCCGGCCTGTTTAACGCATGAGCAGAGAATCCCTGTTTTCGGTATAACAGAGTCCAAAATCTGATCCAAATGATTGACCCGAAGGCTGACTTGTAAAATCTTACCGCAGATAACCTGATACAAAACGGAAACCTCGGCGACTTACTGTTTTTTTGCCCGATGAGCTGGCCAGCAACTATAGTAAAGTAGCTGAAACAGGCAGGCTCTCCGCAGGGTGATCAATAATGACTCAGGTCGTTACTACAAAACATGTCCTCAGTGGCAAATGCAGCGCAGGTGATACGGTCACTGTGCAGGGCTGGGTACGCACCCGGCGCGATTCCAAAGCTGGAATATCCTTTCTCAATGTCTACGATGGCAGCGGTTTTGATGGCGTTCAATCGGTGGTGCCGGAAGCTCTGCCGAATTATCAGGAAGTCGTATTGAAGCTCACCTCCGGTTGTTCTGTTGAAGTGACCGGTGTTGTCGCTGAATCGCAGGGTGGCGGGCAGGCGTTCGAAATTCAGGCGACCGACGTCGTGGTTCACGGCTGGGTTGATGACCCCGAGACCTACCCGATAGCCAAAAAGCGCCATACCTTTGAGCATCTGCGTACCGTGGCCCACCTGCGTCCGCGAACCAATGCATTCGGCGCAATTACCCGGGTCAGAACCACGCTTGCCAATGCCGTACACAACTATTACTACGAGCGCGGGTTCCAGTGGATCAATACACCAATTGTTACTGCCAGTGATTGTGAAGGTGCGGGTGAGCTGTTTCGCGTCAGCACGCTTGATCTTGCCAATCTGCCAACCGGTAAAGATGGCAAACCAGACTTTGAACAGGACTTCTTTGGCAGCGAGTCTTTTTTAACTGTCTCGGGGCAGCTCAATGTTGAGTGCTTCGCTATGGCCTTATCGAAAGTGTATACCTTTGGTCCGACTTTTCGTGCGGAGAACTCAAATACCAGTCGTCACCTGGCAGAATTCTGGATGATAGAGCCCGAGATCGCTTTTGCAGGTCTTGATGAGAATGCAGAGCTTGCCGAAGATTTCCTCAAACATCTGTTTAAAACCGTACTTGATGAGCGCGAAGATGATATGGCGTTTTTCAATCAGCGCGTTGATAAAGGCTGTATCGAGCGGCTTGAGAAAATGGTGACCACTGAATTTGAACAGATGGAATACACAGATGCTGTTGAAATTCTCAAAAGCTGCAGCAAGAAGTTCGAATTTCCTGTCGAGTGGGGTCACGATTTACAATCAGAACACGAGCGTTATCTGACCGAAGAGCATGTTGGTCGGCCAATCGTACTACGCAATTATCCAAAGGAAATAAAAGCCTTCTATATGCGTGAAAATGAAGATGGCAAAACAGTGGCTGCGATGGATGTACTGGCTCCCGGTATTGGTGAGATCATTGGCGGTAGTCAGCGTGAAGAACGTCTTGATGTGCTTGATGCAAAACTAGAAGCTCAGGGTATATCAGAAGAGCTTTGGTGGTATCGCGACTTACGGCGTTACGGCACAGTGCCGCATGCGGGTTTCGGCCTCGGCTTTGAGCGATTGATTAACTACATCACCGGTATGGAAAATATACGTGATGCTATCCCTTTTCCGCGAACACCAAAAAGCGCACCGTTCTAGCCTGCATTATTCATGAGGATTCGGCACCCAGAGTCGTTATCGCTAAACAG
>CAZKAQ010000229.1:0-3514 GCA_964550655.1 uncultured Granulosicoccaceae bacterium | reverse complement strand
GAGCCTGCGTTATTCATGAGGATTCGGCACCCAGAGTCATTGTCGCTAAACAGGTCGCCTGATCGCCTGAGAAGCGTGGCTTGCCACGCGACGAGAGGGATCAGGTGAGATGTGACGCGATAATGGCTTCTGGTGTCGAATAGACAGTATGTAAAATAGAATACATTGCCAAAAGACTATCAAACTCTATGATATAGGCAGAAACTAAATTAGTCGGTCGCCTTGTGAATAATGCAGGCTAACTCACTGATACCAGGCAAGATAGGTCTGATAGTTATTGGCGGAGTCCACCCAGCTACAATTATCCTGATAGGCTTTACTGAAACCGGTGAGGCTGTACCGGTACTGAATACCATCTATATCAACCTTCAATACACCACCTGCGGCCATTTGAGCAATAAGCTTCCAGAAGTCCGGCCCGCTATTAGTGATGGTGTAATTTTCACCCTTGCGCTGAAAAGTCAGTTTGTTCGGCGGTAGCTGGTCTACAGTCAATAAAATATTTGGTGCAGTGACATTATGGGTGATGCTTTTATCAAGATAGAGCCAGACACTGTCTTCTTCAAAACATACCAGCTTAAGTTCGGGATCGCCGTAAGAGTCACTGTGACTTGCCAGATGTCCGAAAGGTCGACCAACCACTGTTTCATCGGTTATATCACCAGACCATGCAGCGATCGCGCCTGAAGGATTGCCGAATACTGCGAGAAGCAGCAAGGTAATTGCATTTTTCATCGTCGTTGCCAATAGTAGTAACTCATAAAGCCATACACTTCAGGGTTCGGTGCTGATAACCAAAGATAAAGTCACACAACATCTTCACAGGCTTACCGACCGCATCAAAATCTGTACAGTCTTTGATCGTTGTGGGGGATATTTACAGCACTGAAGAGCAATTGGGAAGATCTGAAATGTTAATTGTTTCATCTTAATTGTAAACAATACCATCGGCCCTTTTTTCAGTAAAGATTTTAACTATTGCGGGGTGAAATTTGTAACGCAGACCTGGCCTGCTAAAATAATAAATCTAAACTTTCTCACGCACAACAATAAACTGGCGTACGCCGTAGTATCCGGGAGACTTTTCCCACGCCAGACTTTTTAATGCATCACTACCCGGGACCCATGGCTCATTGTTAACCAGTGCCTCGACGGTATGTTGCTCCGCTACGTTACAAAAAAAACACCGGTACCAGTCGGTACCGATCAGGGTAGTTTCATTTTTAATCGCGGTTTCAATCATATCAACAAAGCCCTCCGGAATGCCTGCATCAGCTTCTACACTGGCGCGAAAACTGACATTGCCAATGAAGGCAGTGCAAAGCTTGCCCGATACCAGCCATTCTTTGGTAGTGACTTGTTCCGGGTCATTGTGTTTCCAGAAGGCGGCAAGCAGTACCGCAAATGAATTTAACTTAAAGCTATGTAATGCATCCTCGATTCCGGCGTCCTGTTGTCCTACCCCTGCATAGCACTCATGAATAACGCGATTGTCGGATAACATCACTTCAATATCCAGTCGGCCACTATTTTCGCCTGCAAACCAGGTGCTGCGGATAGCGGGCAATTCACCGTAGGGAATTAACCACTCTCCTTCCTGATCAAACACAATGTCATGTGCTGAAAAAAGTTCTGCCATTCGAGGCTTTAATGAGACAGGTTCCATACGAGCTTGCTTAAACCAGTGAGTCTGATGAACGAACGACAGTCGGCATCCAGTTTAAAATCTGTTCATTGATCTGACTCGACTCAGGCTGTTCTGTATCAGGTTGTTCTGTATCACCGTTCGCCTGCCGGTTTACCTGAAGATTATTAAAATCGAACAGATCGCGATCAGCCAACTGTGACGGCTTCACATTAGTCAATGCTGTGAAGATTGACTCTACCCTGCCCGGGTTTGTTTTGTCCCACTCACGTAACATCTGCTTAATATTTTGACGCTGCAGATTCGGTTGAGCGCCACACAGATCGCACGGAATAATGGGAAACTGCTTTTGCTGTGCGTACTTTTCAATGTCTTTTTCTTTGCAATACGACAGGGGTCTTATGACAACATTTTTACCATCATTGCTGCGCAGCTTCGGCGGCATAGCCTGCAAACTGCCACCATGAAACATATTCAGGAACAAAGTCTCGATGATGTCATCACGATGGTGACCAAGCGCTATGCGGTTAAAGCCATGCTCTTCTGCATAGCCATAGAGTGTGCCGCGCCTAAGTCGTGAGCAGAGCCCGCAGGTGGTTTTACCCTCAGGAATAACACGCTTGACCACAGAGTAGGTATCACGCTCAATCACATCGTATTCAACACCCAGCGATTGCAGATATTGCGGCAGAATATGCTGTGGAAAATTCGGCTGTTTCTGATCGAGATTCACCGCTCTGAGTGAAAATTTCACCGGTGCTTTTTTCTGCAGGCTGAGCAGCATATCGAGCATCGTGTAGGAGTCTTTGCCGCCAGAGAGACAAACCATCACACGATCGCCCTCATCGATCATATTAAAATCGACGATAGCTTCTGCTGTGTTGCGGCGCAGGCGCTTTGCAAGCTTGTTGAAATCGTAAAGCTGTTTGGGTTTAGGCATGGTCAAATCGGCAAATGTACCAGTCTAGTGCAAAGTAGCCTGAATCGGTAGGTCTTGCGCCAGACGAAGGATAGAAAACGAAGGACATCTGAAACACAAATTCAATGTAAACCATCTATTCGCCGGTGTGATGAGTGTCGTTCTTTCATCTTTGTCATATCCGATCTTTTCAGGTGTCGGATTCGCCAACTGAAGGCCAAAAACCGGCTTATTCTCAGGCAACATAGATATCTAAGCAATTGTGATCAATTGCTAAAGTTAAGTTCGTCCAGTCCAATATGTCAAAGATTGTGCATCATCCGGAGCGCAATGCCGTTCATAGGATAAGATCAAATTAACCCTTAACCCGGACTATTCATGAACTGGCGAACATATCGCGCAGAGATTTGGTTTCTAAAGTGACTTGTCTTTAAATATTTTGTCTTCTTACGTCTAATAGTTTGTTTGATATTTGCAAAAGCAATAAATCCATCGTAAAACTATCTTTGGGTGGAATTAAAGATCGAGTGAGGTGCCGTCGATTTCATGAATAATTCAGGTTAGTTGCTATCAACGGAATGAAATTGTGGAGATAAATGTGATCAAAATGTTTTTTGTTATCAGTTTTGGCCTTCTGCTTACTTTGCCAACAGCCTCGGCCAACACCATTAATCAGGATGTCGCGAAAACCTACAACGACAGTTTAGTGCGTTGCGGTAACGCCGAATGTGCCAAATACCTGTACGCATGCTTTAAGAGCTATAGCGGAGCCACACTGGAAGAATTTATGGCCTGCGCCAGCCTTGCCTCAAGACTCAATGGAAATCAAGAAGTTGTTACCGCTCCGGCAACAGCTGGTTAGCATCACAACTATTCTGCTGTTGCGCACTGCTCAATAGAATACAACCACCGAATACATCTACTTCAGTATTAGCCCGGACTATTCATGA
>CAZKAQ010000228.1:0-3608 GCA_964550655.1 uncultured Granulosicoccaceae bacterium | reverse complement strand
TGAATAGTCCGGGCTAGCCCGGACTGGTAAGCAACTGATTAGCAGGAGTTGTTATACTTCAGTTGTCATCTGTTTGTTTTGTCACGCCTGTCGGCACCAATTGACTACGCTGATTTTGAATATAGCCAGGTACGGGATACGTCAATAAGCGGTAATTTCTTGTGCTCCTGGTGTAATAATACCTGTCCGCTATTAAAGGAAAGCCATAAAGCCGATTCGCTCCGGTGAATTAAAACTCTCCAGTGAAGGCTGAAATACAATCTATGAAAGTAAACGTTCTGACTACCGGCGGCACAATCGACAAGATCTATTTTGACGCACTCAGTGATTACAAAATAGGAGAACCGGTAATAGGAGAGCTGTTAACGCGTATCGGTGTAGGATTTGAATTTGAGGTGCAGTCGCTGATGAGAAAAGACAGCCTTGAGTTGACAGACTCAGACAGGCAGTCAATAACAGATGCGGTTGAATCAGCAGATAGTGATCATGTTTTGGTGACTCACGGCACAGACACGATGGTCGCTACCGGACAATCGATACTTCAACGGGTGCCGTACAAACGGGTTATTCTCACTGGTGCATTACAGCCTGCAGCTTTTCGAGAGACTGATGCTGTGTTTAATATTGGTTGTGCACTCGGTGCGCTGCAGTCAGTTAACTGCGGTGTATATATCGCGATGAACGGACAGATTTTTGATGTGCAGCATGTGCGGAAGAATCGGGCTGAAAACAGATTTGAAACCACTTGATCGGGTAGTTCAGTCACTATCGTTATAGTGATATCCGCCGCGCCGGAATTATGGCAAACTCCCGTCGTTAAATAGAAATATTGTGAGGGCGATCCGGTGGCACATGGTTACGAAGAAGGCAGACTTGATCTGCCGTTTGTCGGTATCTGTACTTTTGGTAAGTACCCTTATGTATCAAACTGGGACGCAATAGACGCGGATGTTGCCGTCCTCGGTGCACCGTTTGATTTTGGCTGTCAGTGGCGCTCCGGTGCCCGTATGGGACCACGGGGTATACGCGAAGCATCTACCTTGTTCTCTTTCGGTCATGCAGGTGCCTATGATCATGAAGATGATATCGTCTATCTGCCGGCGGATAAAACTCGCATTGTAGATATCGGTGATGCAGACATTGTTCATACAGACACAATGAAGAGTCATGCAAATGTTGAGTTCGGTGTACGCAAGATACTGCAGGCCGGTGCAATTCCGGTAGTGATGGGGGGTGATCATTCGGTAAATATTCCCTGTATAAACGCGTTTTCTGATGAAAAGCCGTTTCATCTGGTGCAGATTGATGCGCATCTGGATTTTGTTGACGAAAGACATGGCGTCAGATTCGGGCATGGTAATCCCATGCGACGTGCAGCAGAAAAAGAATACGTTACCGGCCTCAGCCAGATCGGTATTCGCAATGTGTCATCGACCGCCAAAGACGGTTATGAAGATGCGCGCAGTATGGGATCGGATATTCAGTCGGTCAGGCAGTTCCGCAAGCTGGGCGTTGATGGAATGCTTGCACGTATACCTGAAGGAGTACGATATTATGTCACGATTGATATAGATGCCTTTGATCCTTCAATCGCACCCGGTACCGGTACGCCGAGCCATGGCGGATTTTACTACTATGAAATTCTCGAACTGCTGGATGGCTTATGCAAACGCGGTGATATCATTGGACTTGATCTTGTTGAGGTAGCGCCGGATTATGATCCGACCAGTTCTACCAGTACACTGGCAGCACAAATATTGATGAATGTAATTGGACGAATTTTGCATCACCGGTAGGTTGGTATAACCTTTTAGTTCATCCACCAGTGTGTGCATTGGTCAGATAAGCTGCGAGCTTGTCCATAAACTCCAGGCCCTGATCGATCTCTTCTGCTGTGATGTACTCATCAGGCTTATGAGCGCGGTTGATACTGCCCGGTCCGTAGAGCACAGTCGAAAAACCTGCATCACTGAAGTAGCCGGCATCGCTACCAAAAGAAACAACACCGCGGCTGTTGGTACCTGTTAACTGGCAGATCAGCTCGGCAGCTTTATCTGCATTGCGATCATCCATTGGTGGTACCGGGGCTTCAGTAATAATTTTTATGTCGGTGTTCTTATCCACCGCTCGCATAGGGGGCAGTAGTTCATCTTGCGCATAGCTTCTAATTTCATCAATTATTTTCTCACCGTCAACACCTGGCATCTGTCGTAGTTCCCAATTAAACTGACAGCGTCCGGCTGTGGCGTTACGCGCCATACCGCCTTCAATAGTGCCGATGTTAAAAGTAGAGTAGGGCGGATCAAATGGAGAATCCGTCACCGGGCTGGCTGAAAAACGTCGGCCGATCTCATCAATTTTATTGATCAGTGCTGCGGCGATGGAAATCGCATTGACCCCTTTAACCGGGTTACATGAGTGCACTTCGTGACCGGTTATTTCTGTACGCATTTCAAACCCGCCTTTGTGGCCGGTAATAAGCTGGCATTCTGTTGGTTCGCCAACGATTACCGCGTCGGGCTGGACATTCATCTGTTTCATGCTGTCGAGCAACACAGGCATGCCAAAACCACCAATCTCTTCATCGAAGGTAAAAGCAAGGTGCACAGGTTTGCTAAGCGTTGACTCTTTCCATACAGGCACAGAGGCAATCATGCAGGCCAGGAAGCCTTTCATATCAACCGATCCACGACCGTACAATTTGTTATCTGTGCGGGTCAGTGTGAAAGGATCTGTCGACCAGCTCTGGCCTGCTACCGGTACGACATCGGTGTGACCATTGAGTAGTACCCCGCCTTTAATCTGCGGCCCGATAGTCGCGAAAAGGTTGGCGCGTTCTCCGGTGTGGTCAAAGCTCAGTGTGCAGTCGATACCCTGTTGGTTTAGCTCCGACTGAATATAGCCAATAATCTCTTTTGTGGGTTGGCCCGGCAGGCTGGGAAAGCTGACCAGTCGCTCCAGAATACTGATGGTTTGCGATTGACGACTGTGCATATCGGGTACCCTGTGTTGGCTTCGGTCGGCTAAACCTTTGACTCCGAGTATAAACACAATTGCAGCGAATGTGGTCAGCCGTTATGTCTGTGTATGGTTGCTGCAACCGAACGTTTGAATACAGTTGTTGTGGTAGATTTTTATAGTCGTGTCGAGCACTTTACCGCTATTATGAAAACAAGATCAAAAGGCTTAAAATCTCAGGCGGGACTGATGACCACCACCAGTAGCATACGCGGCGGATCACTGCTTGCACGCGCGTTCCAGACTCTCGCCGCGGCTTAAATCTAACGTCGGGCTGTCTCTGATTGATTGATCTCACTGAATGTGCAGATGGTGTTGTTCGTAACGATATTGTTTGTGATTTGCCGTTTGCTTGAGTATGGCGGTATGTGCATGATGGTGGATGCGCCTTCGGCTTATGCCACCCTACGGATCGCTCGTTGGAAAATGATATTAGCGTTGAATATGTTGATATTCGGGTAGGGTGGATAAGCCAGCGGCGCATCCACCACGGTAAAAGCTGGCAATGCAGAAGCAGCTGAATGCACCTTTGGTTTATACCACTCTGTGCATCGGTTTCGTAAACATCGAGTGTTTTATAAGCACTTAAC
>CAZKAQ010000227.1:0-3636 GCA_964550655.1 uncultured Granulosicoccaceae bacterium | reverse complement strand
GACAACAGTGTTGTAGCTACTGACATCAGTGATTCAGATACTACAAACACCGATACAGGCACTGCTGCTACCGATACAGACGCTGATACCGGTATTATGAGCGATGATAATGTGGTTGATACCAGCGGCGGTAGTAACGTCATCGTATGCTGTCTGCAGGAAGATCGCACACCACCGGCACCGGGATCGGTATTTACTTCTGCCACTGCACCTGTTGTCTTCAACAGATTGGCAGATGTATCAGACGTAGGTCCACAATCCATCAGTTTAGGTAACAACAGCAGTTTTCCCGGGCTTCGATACGGTAATTTGTTGATGTTGAATAACGCGTTTAATGCTGGAAACACTCGTTGGGATGGCTGGAGTCAGTCTATTTCTCTAAACGATGGTGCTCCTGTTACTGCAGATGTTGTTTGGGACTGGGGGCTTGAGAGCCAGAAAAACCAAATATTTGCGACCACCTCTTTTCCAGAGCTTATTTATGGCACCAAGTCAGCCGCTGAGCGTTCGGGGACATTTGCCGAAACAGGTTTACCGGTAGAAGAAGCAGATCGACCGGATATCAGTATCAACTACAGTTACAGCCGCACCGAGGGAGTTACGCAAGCTCCATTGGGTCCAAACGATACAGGCGCAGAGGCAGCTGATTCAGAGCACAATGTGATCATTGAGTCTTTCTGGCATGAGAGCTGTGACATTATACGTAACGGCAGCCCACAAGATAATGTGGTGATGGAGATGCTGATTTGGTACTACCACGGCGAGAGACTTCCATCCGGCCCTGCCGATTTATTCGAATCGGGTGTATTGATCGATGGCCAAATGTGGACGGTTTATGTGAATTCAAACAACTTTAACTACCTGGCTTATGTCGCCGAGGATGTCGAAACTGCTGAGCGACAAAGTGGCACACTTAACTATTCTGCTTTTATAGAACACATGCTCGCAAACGATGAACGGTATGGTGTTTATGAAGTGGTGCCAACCGACTGCTTTGCAAATATTTCGTTTGGGCCTGAGGTTTTCCAGGGTGCGGGCACCTTCACCTGGAATGACTTCACCGTAACAAGACAATACTGATTCTGTATCGAGTAAGCGAGCCTGACATGCTGCGGGCTCGCTCCACACGGCCACAGTGGGTTGCATTGCCAGGTAAACCCACCAAAAAATATAGATAATCTGTTCCTGTCAGAGAGCCCTTTTCACACAATAATTGTAAAAGAAGCAGGGGCAGGTAAGTCTTGCTGTTACTGAAATGTGCGTTAAGTTAATTTCAGAGCACAATTTGAAGAGTGTAGAATTACAGGTCTTTATATCAGAAGATTAACTTATGCACTCAGTCAGTGACGCGCTTCGGCAGCAAAATGAAATTAACTGGAAAGCCGCTACCGAACATGATTTCTGCAAAGATCTGGCTAACGGAAGTTTGTCCACTGCCTTAATGGCCAACTATCTGATTCAGGATTACAGCTTTATAGATGGGTTTGTCCGACTCGCAGCTTCCGCTATCGCAAATGCCCCCAGTCTTAAGGATTCTGCGCCACTGGCACAATTTCTGGCACTGATTACCAGTACTGAAAATACCTATTTTCTGCGCTCTTTTCAGGCACTGGATGTGTCTGAAATCCAGTGGCAAACTGCTGAGCTGTGGTCTGAAACCAGGGAGTTTCAAAAACTGATGCAGGACGCTGCTGCTTCCGACTCTTATGTGAGTATGATAGCGGTACTGGTTGTTGCAGAGTGGTCGTATCTTAGCTGGGCAACACCGCACAACCCGCCATCCCAGGATCTGCCGTTTTACTTTGCCGAGTGGATTGCGCTACATGCAGGAGAAGGTTTCGAATCGGTGGTGGCCTACCTGCGCGAACAATTCGACACTGCCTGGCCTGATGCCAGTGCTGCAGAGCAGCAGCAGGCAAGCGCCATGTTTGCCGAAGCCACACGACTGGAACGCGCTTTTTTTGATCGTTCTTATAGTTGAAAGCGGGTATTTGAAAGCGGGTAGTTGACAACGGGCTTGTATGGTTCGTACCAGAATAAAGGCTATAGCAATTTTTCGCGCTTTAAGTCAGCAATCACCTGTTCGATACTTTCACGTAGTACACCCGCAACAAACTCCACTTCACTGGTAGTAAGAATCAATGGTGGCGATAAAACGATCATGTGCCCCAAAGGCCTGACAATCAGACCCTTCTGTTGTGCTAAAGATGCCACGCGACTGCCGATAAGTACCTCTTCCTCAAATGGTACTTTTGTGTGCTGATCAGCCACAAACTCAAGCCCAACCATGAAATGACTGCCGCGTACATCACCAACAATCGGTAAGTCGAGCAATGATTTTAAACTCGACTCGAATATCGGACCGACATTCGACACGTGTTCACACAAGTGTTCAGTTTCCATCAACTTAATATTTGCAAGCGCTGCGGCACAACAGGCAGGATGTCCTGAATAGGTCATGCCGTGCAGGAACTTATTGTTTTTAGCCGCAACAACTTCGTAAATTGCATCGGAAATGATTGTTGCAGAAATAGGCTGGTAACCTGATGACAACCCCTTGGCAGTACAAATCACATCAGGTTGAATTCCGAAAATATCTTTAGATGCGAACATTTTGCCCAGACGTGCAAAGGACGTGACCACTTCATCTGACACCATCATGATGTCATTAGATGCACACACGTTTGCAGCACGTGGGTGATATCCCGTTGGTGGCACAATGACACCTCCGGCGCCCATAATAGGCTCTGCAATAAAACAGGCAATTCGATCAGCGCCGACTTTTTCGATGTCACGCTCCAACTCATCGATCAGGAAATCACAAAATTCAGCCTCAGACATACCGTCTGGCCGACGATACGGACACGGATTAGATAAAAAGTGCACCAGTTCATCTGCTGAATCCCAACCAGCTCGGTATGCAGGTGTTGTCATCGCAATGGCCAGGTGAGTCGAACCATGGTACGCACCGATGCGAGACAGAATTTTCTTTTTGTTAGGCTGGCCAAGGCGATTGAAGTAATAGTGAATAATTCGAATTGCACTATCGTTAGCGACCGAACCGGAGTTGCCAAAGTAAACCCGGTTTAAGTTACCGGGCGCGAGTTCGGCAAGTTTGTTTGCTAACTCCGCTGCTGTCGGGTGAGTCAGATTGTAGAAGGTGGAAAAATAATCCAGTGTTTGCAGCTGATCAGCAATGGCATCGATAATTTCCTGCCTGCCATGGCCAACATTTACGCACCATAAACCGGCCATGCCATCAAGAAATTTGTTTCCCTGTTCGTCGAAAACATAAGCACCTTCCGCTTGCGATATAACGGTTCGCGCACCCTCACTTTGTAGCGAGTGAAGATCTGAGAAGGCATGTACTAAATGTTCATCCTTGCTCAGTATTTCGGATGTTCTGTCATTGAGCTGATTGGTATCCACAGGTCACCTGTATGCAGTCTTGGAAGACTTCCAAAAAATGAATAGCTAATGCGCTAATCTTATAATTCTGGAGGATACTCTTTATCCGAGCTTAACGACAGGTGTTCAAGTCAGTGCTGAAACAGGTGCACTAATGCGATACGTAGATTAGTGATGACAAACCTGCGCTTTCAACGCCGGTACACATGGCCTCTCATGAAGGTGTGA
>CAZKAQ010000226.1:0-3730 GCA_964550655.1 uncultured Granulosicoccaceae bacterium | reverse complement strand
CGTGGCCCGCCACGCGCCGAAGGGGCCAGGGTGAGATGTGACGCGCTATTGGCTCCGGCGTCGAATAGACAGTCTGTCATTTTAGGATTAAACATAAATTAGCTATAAACACTATAAATAAAGACACAAGAGCAAAATTCGCCGGTCGCCTCATGAATAATGCAGGCTAGGCATGACCTGCTTCACCGGACATCAGATCAAACTGTATCCCCAGGGTGCGTGCTGCGAGATTGAGTTTTTCGTCAGCTTCACTGGAGAACAGTATCTCTTGTGTTGCCTCGCAGGTCAGCCAGCTGTTGTTCGCCATTTCATCTTCAAGCTGACCGGCTTCCCAGCCGGCGTAACCAAGCAGCAGTAGATAGTCCATCGGGCCTCTGCCATTACCGATCTCCATTAATATATCGGTGGAGCCCGCCAGCGTCACGCCGCGTCCTTCACTACATGACTCGGTGTGTACGTGTTGTTCATCGCTTGGAAAAAGCACAAAGCCACGCTCTTTATCGACCGGACCACCTTCAAAGACAGTAGCACCTCGATCTACCGGATTAACGCACTCGATTTTAAGCTGATCGTATACTTCGCCAGCCAAAAGTGATGCTGGTCGATTGATAACAAATCCGAATGCACCTTCTTCATTGTGTTCGAAGAGGTAGGTAATTGTTTTATCAAACCACGAATTGTTAAGCCCCGGCATCGACAAAAGAAAGTGATTGGTCAGATCCATATAAAGTGAGTACCGCTGTTGTATTGTCGCCTTGGGTTACTAACGCAGTTAAAGAAGCCCTGTACAGATTTGGGGTGTGCCGGGGAGATCTTTGACAACGATCGAAGTGACAATTTGTCTGTTGTGAATCGAGTCTAGCACCTTCGCTGGATGGATTCTCGCGCCATGCCTCGATAACTGCCACTGTGTGGCCAGAGTGCGGTTAAATATAGTGTTATAGACGTTTTTCAATGGCATCCATGAACTGCGAGCCTATATCCAGGTTGCATTGTTCGTCGAGTTCGCGAGCGCAGGTGGGGCTGGTGACGTTGATTTCTGTAACCCAGTCACCTATGACGTCAATACCAGCGAAAAGCACACCTTTTTCCACCAGTACAGGCCCGATGGTTTCTGCGATTTGTCGATCTCTGTCTGACAAGGGCACCGCCACTCCGGTGCCGCCGGCGGCTAGATTGCCACGTGTCTCACCAGCTGCCGGCATTCGCGCCAGTGCATGAGACACGGGTTCACCGTCGACCACCAGTATGCGTTTGTCACCCTCGGTAATCTCCGGAATATAACGCTGCGCCATAATCTGCCGCTCGCCGAAAAGTGTCATGGTCTCAAGTACAACGCTCACATTAGGGTCATCCGGCTTTAATCTGAAAATAGAAGAACCCCCCATACCGTCCAGTGGCTTGACGATGATATCGCCGTGCTCCTGGTGAAAAGCGCGCAGCTTATCTTCGAGGCTGGTGATCAGGGTTGGTGGGCAACATTGCGGAAACCATGCGGTAAACATTTTTTCGTTGATGTCGCGCAGTGCGGCCGGATTGTTTAGCACCAATGTGCCTGCGTCACTGGCGCGCTGCAGAAAATAGGTCGCGTAGACGTAGTCCATGTTGAATGGCGGGTCGAGTCGCATCAGTATGCAATCGAACTCATCCAGAAATGCATCCTTTTCCGGCTCGGCGTCGTACCAGTGATTTTTGTCGTCAAATACCTTTACCGCCTGTGCCTTTGCTGCGGGTTTGCCGTCACGCATGAACAGGTTCCTGCGCTGAATATAGTGAAGCTGCCAGCCGCGTGCCTGTGCCGCCAGCATCATCGCGAGGCTGGTGTCCTTGGCTACCTTGATGTTCTCGATCGGATCCATCAGAACCGCGACGTTTTTACTCATTATATTTCTCTTGCGTTTTCGTATCGTTAGGCTGTTGCTGGGCGGTATTGTATCGGTTTCATCCGCCGTCGCCGATGTTCACCGGTGCCGGTTTTTTAATTATAAAGTAACTTATTGATAAATATATCTTTTGCTCTAATTTTAAGTGGTAACCCTGTTGAAGCCCGGGATCCAATAATATAGAGTCCGCGATTAGGTGCGGATCTCTAAACATAACAACAATGACTGGTCCCTGCGGCATCTGACAGACGCAACAGAGCTATCGGAAACAGTCAATGATCAGCCAGGGTGTGAAGTGCGACAAGCAATGACTTTTCCTGTAACAACAGTGGCCGGATTCAATACCCGACCTGCGACCATCGGACTGCTAGCCTCAATATATAGGGCCACAGTATATGGGCAAGATGTGCACAACCGCGCACCTTGTAAACAGGCCGACTGTGGCTGACGAACAAACCGACGTATTGCAGGTGGGTCGGATGTCGACTTCAGATGTGGTCTGGAGTGCACACTCAATCACCTCATCTGACTCCCGCCGGGCGCTAATTTTCGAAACCGGCGGCCTGTTACTGGCACTGTCGGCAGAAGCAGTGCTGGAGGTGATCGATATGCCGGTCATTAGTTCTGTGCCCGGTTCAGCTGTCTGGTTTGTCGGTGTATCGGTTTATCGTGAACGCGCTGCACCGGTGATTGATGCATCGGCATATCTGGCACCCGGCTTACCAACAACCGAGCCTGCCAGCAATAAAGAGTTCAACCGTGCCATTGTCTTGCGTGCGGCGTCGAGTACTTATCTGATCGCTGCTGACAAAATTCTTAACCTGGGTAATCTGCCTGCAGAGGATCAGCGTTATGCAATGCCGGGTATGGCAGACATTGCAGAGCATCGTGCCATCAAAAGAGTATGCATCTACGACAACAGATCACTTGCGGTGATCGATTTGCCGGAGTTGCTTCGTTGTACCAAGCTGCTACGCGAGTGTAATTTCTGTTGAGCACTGCAACGAATCCAACACGCTCACCGGTGTTGCCGGTCACGTTTGCCGCGTTATTGCTGATACTTGGTATCGGATTACTCCTGTTGAGTTTTGTTCAACAATCCAATGCATCAAAAAATCAACAGCGCGCACATCAACTGGCCGACACGGTTGATCAGCTTTCTTCAATAATAAACACTGACAACACCGACTGGGTGCAAAGCGATCAACTGGCACAACTGGTTGTCATTACTGATGTGCAGGTGAGTACCCTGACTGAATCTAACGACGGTATTTTTGCTTTTCTGTCACCGGTGGCCAAAATCGATGCAGCGCGGGAGGTCAGTGCAGACTGGAAACAACTGCGGGAAGGTTTATTGGTTCTTAATCAAGCCAGTCGTGAGCAGCAGAGCCGGATTGACTTAACTGAAACAGAAACAACAGAGCCCGAAACACCGCCGGAAATTCTGGTAAAAACCGAGTCAGCTCAAACCACAGTGGTACTCGATACCCGCACCGCAGAAGCCAAAGCAAACTCACTGAAAACTCCTCTGCCGCAGGAAGTAGTAGTACTGTCTCAGGACTATGCAACACTCAGCAGCAGTGTGATTCAGGGTACGCGCATGCCGGCTATGCTCGACCTGATTGCAGCTTCATCCGAAAACTGGGAGCAAATAAACAATAGTCAGTCTGAAGCGCTGCCTGCACTTATTGCACAACAACAAAACTATGCAGAAGAGTTGTTGCGACTGTCTGGCGCGGGTACTCAAAATTCTTTGTTCGGCTACTACATCTCTAACCAGATAACAGACTACGCACAACGATTAAAAAATATTCAGCTGCCTGACCCTCAACTACAACCGCAACTAC
>CAZKAQ010000225.1:0-3738 GCA_964550655.1 uncultured Granulosicoccaceae bacterium | reverse complement strand
CTCAGGCGATAGGGCGACCTGTTTAGCGCTATTGACTCTGGGCGCCGAATCCTCACGAATATGCAGGCTAGTGCGAAAGTGCCCGGTAGCTCTGCTGCAGATGTGCCTGCGACGAAAAGACATTGTCCCCGTCAGTCGACTGTAGCCGTTTGTAGCTGCCATCTGCGTGTAACTCCCAGGCAAAACAATTGTCCTGAAAATAGCTGTCTATCGACTCGGCAAGTACTCTTGAACGAAGCTTGTCATTCAGCACAGGCACTGCTACCTCGACCCGGTGAAACATGTTTCTGGGCATCCAGTCAGCGCTCGAGAGATAGACTTCTCCTGCTTCGGCTCCAAAAGCATACACACGCGAATGCTCAAGGAAACGACCGATAACAGATACCACTCTTATGTTATCAGAAACACCTGCAACGCCGGGGCGCAATGCACAAATACCTCGAACCAGCAGCCTGACCTTCACACCGGCACTGGAAGCACGATACAGTTCTTCTATTAGCAACGGCTCATTCAGTGAGTTCATTCGCGCTCTGATTAAAGCAGGCTTGCCCTGCCTTGCTCTGTCTGCCTGCTTTTGAATCAGCTTTACTAATTTTCGATGCATGTTAAAAGGTGAGTGAAGAATCATCTTTACATTGGCAACTTTCCCAAGACCGGATAATTGATTAAATATTTTCTGTATATCACCGGTAATCTGTTTATTGTGAGTAAGCAGATTCAAATCTGTATAAAGTGCAGAATTTCCCTCATGATAATTACCCGTACCCACATGCGCATAACGCACCATTTTGCCTTTTTCACGGCGTATGATCAGCATGATTTTCGCATGCGACTTAAAACCAACCACACCGAACACCACCTGCACACCCGCTCTTTGCAGCCTGGATGCAAGTTTTAAATTGGTGTCTTCATCAAATCGAGCACGAAGCTCAATGACCACGGTCACATCTTTGCCGTTATGTGCTGCCTCTATCAATGCATCTATATAAGATGAGTCTTCACCAGTGCGATACAAAGTTTGTTTAATCGCCAGTACTTTTGGATCACGTGCTGCCGCCTGCAAAAAAGAGACAACCGTATATCCGGACTGATAGGGATAATGCAGCAGCACATCACGCTTTTTGAGCGCGGAGAATAATTTTCTGCCAGCAACACTAGTTCTGGTAATTACCGGCGTAAAGCTCTCATAATTAAGGTCTGACCGTTCGAGCATGTCAGGTAGTTTTGATAACCTGCCAAGATTAACCGGCCCGTTACAAACATACAGATCCTGTGCATCAAGGTTAAACTGATCCAACAGAAACTGAGTTATAGAAGCCGGGCAATCCTTAGCTACCTCAAGTCGCACAGCGTTACCATAGTCTCTGGCATTCAACTCATCGCGCAAGGCAAGCCGTAAATCTGCAACATCATCATCTGCCAGATAGAGCTCACTATTTCTGGTCACCCTGAACTGATAAACGCCTCGGGTTTCAAGACCGGGGAATAAACGCCCCATATTGCGTTCGATCATGGTAGACAACAAAACAAACTGAGACTGCTCGCCACTAATTTCTGCAGGCACCGGAATAATACGCGGCAGTGATCGAGGCGCCCTCACCACCGCTCGATTCGCCTCACGTCCAAACGCATCAGAGCCGCGCAAACTGACAATAAAATTCAAACTTTTATTGGTTAACTGCGGAAAAGGATGTGAGGGATCGAGCCCCATCGGACTTAACACCGGAAATAATTCCGTATCAAAGAACCGGCTGGCCCAGCTACGCATTTTCTTTGACCAGTCTTTCACAGGTGGAAACGTAATATGTTGATCTACCAGCGCCGGCAGCAGTTCGTCATTAAGCACAGTGTATTGCTGATTCACCAGTTGATGTGCCACCGCGCTTATCTGATGTAACTGCTCTGAAGCTCCCAACTGATCCGGTCCGGTTCCGCGGCCATCGCTTTCGCGCTGCTTACGCAAACCGGCAACACGAATTTCGAAGAACTCATCGAGATTGTTGCTGCAGATACAAAGATACCGCAGTCGTTCAAGCAGCGGCACACGCTTGTCCCGCGCCATCGACAGGACACGGTGGTTGAACTCCAGCAGGCTGAGTTCACGGTTTATGTACAAAGAGGGATGTTGGAGCTCGCTGGCGGTATTGTTATCGCTGCGGGATTCCGGCACAGCCTTTTTTGATTTATTCTCGGCCAATGGATTGGTCTCCTAATCGAGCTCTTCAACAGCAAGCTTCTTTTGATAGTCACGAGTGTAGCTCAACAGCTGCGGAAAAAAACTATCAAATGAGTGTTTCAATGCCTGTTCATGCTGCCAGACGAGCGGTGCTATGCTCGCCAGTGGCGCCAGACTTTTGCGGCGGCCGGCAATTCGCTGAAGCGTCAGATCAATATGATCGCGCTGCAGATTCCGGTACAGCGTGTCTTCGGCTTCCAGCAATTGCTTGAACCTTTGCAGCCCCTGCGGCAAAACATCGAACTGCGCCTGTAGGGATCGCGTCACAAGATCTGTGTACTCCTGCAGCGGAACATCGCAGTATTGCTGCCATTCGATGGCTAAAAAATGGTCATAGATAACATCCACAGCAATACCGGCAAATCGACGGTGCGGTGAGGTAAACAGATTTCTGGCGGCAAGGTTATCAGCATGCCTGTCGGTATAAACATCCACCGCCCGGTGGCAACGTATTCCAGCCTGAATCGGTAGTGCAAATTTACTGAGATCAGAACCGCGGACAAAATCGCCACACAGTTGCCCGACAATTCTGTCCGGGTCACCGCCAGCGAAAAAAGCATGTGCAAGTAGATTCACGCCGGTATCATATACCAACCAACGACCACGCACTGAGCTTTAAAACAGCACTACACTAACGGCGGCATTGATACACTAACCGCAAGTACAGAAAATATGCAGAAACCAAAATGAATGAAGAACAACAGGATCGCTATAGCCGTCATATCAATCTGGCTGACATTGGTGCAGACGGACAACAGAAACTACTCGACAGCACAGCGTTGATTGTAGGCCTTGGCGGTCTGGGCAGCCCGGTTGCGATGTATCTGGCTGCAGCCGGTGTTGGCCATTTGATCTTTGCAGACTTCGATGTAGTAGAGCTATCCAATCTGCAAAGACAGGTAGCCCACAAAACCGATGCAATCGGGGAACTGAAAACACATTCTGCAAGAAACACCTGCCTTGCCATGAACCCTGATCTAAAAATTGAAACCATCGACGAAGTACTTGACGAAGATACACTGCAAACCCTGCTACCTGAATGCGATATCGTCATTGAAGGCAGCGACAACTTCCCGACCCGCTTTGCAGTAAACGAAGCCTGCGTCAAACATAAAGTACCACTGGTGTCCGGTGCGGCAATCAGATTCGACGGACAAGTCTCTGTGTTTGCAGGACATGATAAAGAACAACCGTGCTATCGCTGCCTGTACGGTGGTGATTCAGACAGCGCAGAAACCTGTGCTCAAACCGGGGTACTGTCACCAATTGTCGGTATTATCGGCACCATTCAGGCAGCCGAGGCAATCAAAGTGCTGGCGGGCTTTGGCAAACCTTTATACGGTAAACTTCTGCTGCTTGACGGGCTTGCTATGCAATGGAACGAGATAGCCCTGCGAAAGAACCCGAAGTGCCCGGTCTGCTCTGTGTGATTTGCATTACAAACAACCTGTGAACACAGTGCTCAATAACAGCTAGCCTGCATTATTCATGAGGATTCGGCG
>CAZKAQ010000224.1:0-3748 GCA_964550655.1 uncultured Granulosicoccaceae bacterium | reverse complement strand
AATAAAGACATAAGAGCTAATTTCGCCGGTCGCCTTGTGAATAATGCAGGCTAGAACTGGAAATACATTCGTCTTCGATGTTTGGATGTTGTAAAACTGACCCCTTATGACTTTCCACCAAATTCGAATCTCGCTTTAAAGGCATCGCCGGAAGCGCAGAATCCATCAAAGCACTGTGTGCTCACTTCGGGACTGACCAGACAAGTTAACCGTAGTAACAGCAAATTGCTCTACGGCTAGAAGCAAAATTATCAAGGCATATCAGCTTTTCCCGCTCAGGGAAACTATACCCTGCCCGTCATTAATATATATACGGGTTTTCAACACAGCTATCGTTGAAAAATCGATACTCAAGCCCAAAACCATCCGTCCTCTCTGCTCTAAATGAATTTATTGACGTTTACGGCTCTTAACAAACCGTCATTGCTCTTTTTTACAATGTCCGTGTAATTACGTGTAATAAGAGTAAATTTATTAGCCTCTACGGCTTTCAATAAGTAGCCATCTTTCTTTACTTTTCAATGACTGTCTTATTAATTTTGTCTTATTAATTTGTGCCTGATAGTATCCTGGTATTGCTTAAAACCCGTACTGGATGAGCCTGGAGAGAAAATTGATAAGAATCAACAAGAAGTGGCCTGCCTGCACCAACCAGCAATCAGCACTATTCTACGGCTTGGGACTTACCGCTTTGCTTATAGTGCCGGCACAACAAGCCGTTGCAGGCGGGTTTCAATTGTCGGATCACAGCATAACGTCGCTGGGTCGAAATCACGCAGGTTATGGCATCGTGGGCGATGATGCTTCGGCCATACAATTCAACCCGGCGGGTCTGACACTGCTGAAAGACAAACAATTGCAGTTTGGATTCACACTCAATGATGTTAGTGCTGAAGTAGAAAACCTGGGCAGTAACGCATTCGGTGGCACTATCGCCGGGCCCGATGAAGACGGTGCACCTGATCTGGCAGGCGCTCCGAATCTTTACTACGTACACCCCATCACTGACAAGCTTGTTGCCGGTATCGGCCTCGTGTCTCCCTTTGGTACCGATACAGATTACTCTGACGATTTTTTTGGTCGCTTCAGCGGCACCGTAACCAATTTGGTCACTATCGATATAAACCCCTCTATCGCCTATAAAGTTAATGACGTCATCAGTATCGGTGGTGGCTTCAGTATCCAGACCGCCGATGTCACCCTGGATTCCAGAATACCGTTAGGGCCTGCTTCGGGCGATGGTAGTTTTGAGGCTGACGGCGACAGCGTTGGATTCGGCGTTAATGTAGGTATTACTGTCGATCTCCCAGACAGTTCACGCCTGGGCTTCAGTGTAAGATCAGGCATCACGCATGACATTGATGCTGATACAGTCTTCGACCTGCCCGCCAGTAATCCGTTGTCCGCTTTCGGTGGTGAGTTTGGAGCCGACGCCGAGTTCGAATCCCCGGCTACAGCCTATCTGGCCTACCTGAAGCCAATTACTTCAGATTATTTTATAACAGGCGGTATTCGCTGGACTCAATGGAATACCTTTGAAGAAATCAGGTTCGAGTTTGATGATGCCGGTGGTCCTAATCCTTTGACTACTAACGATGCAGTGACCCCCATTGACTGGGAAAATTCATTTACCTATGCCGTTGGTATTGACGGCCGTATTAACGATCAGTGGGGCTGGAGAGCCGGTGTTTCTTTCACCGAGACACCCTCAGTTACCGAGACACGTTCGGTACGCACTATCGACTCCGACAGAACAGCCATCAGTTTTGGTGGCAGCTTTAGACCGTTATCGCAATTAACTCTGGATTTTGCATACCGCTTCATCAGCTTTGCCGAGGCCTCAATAGATCAGCCCATTATTTCTCAAGGTGCTCCCGTTGGTGCAACGATTGGCTCGGTGGAACCCGACGTGAATACGTTAGCCATTCAGGCAAACTATAATTTCTGAGTTAACGAATCCTTAATCCTACGCTCCCGACCCTGACTCAGCGGGTAAAAAGTAAACCTGATAAGTAATCAGGTTTTACAAGCAACTAAGGTACAAATTATGAACAGTAAATTTTTTCTGACGAGTTTCTCGAGCTTCGCTTCGCTTCTTCTATTGGCATCGTGCGACAGCAGCAGTAGCGGGGGCGGAACTCCGTCAGCTGGTGATGAGCTGAACCTCGCAACGTATGTAGCGATTGGTGATTCTCTAACAGCAGGTTTTGCCGACAATACGGTGTATCTTGATGGGCAAATCAATTCCTATCCCAATATTATTGCGAACGCTTTTGCCGACACGGGTGGTGGTGAATTTACCCAGCCCCTGGTTAACGATAATCTCGGTGGCCTGGTAGCCGGTGGTGCACCCATCGCCATACCAGGTGGGTCTGTAGATGCATTCCAGGCGCGGTTGGTACTGCTTGCAAGCACTAATACCCCTGGCCCGCAGCCAGGCACCCGAACAACAGATATTGCACCCGGAGGCGCCGGGTTGGTCAACGCTGATGCGCCTTTTAATAACCTCGGTGTACCCGGGGCAAGAATCATTGAACTGGCAAGCCCCGAACTGGCCGCCAATCCTTTTTATGCACGCTTTGCTTCTAACCCAGGGACTTCTTCTGTGCTCTCAGATGCTCTGGACCCCAATCGAATACCGACCTTTTTCTCGTTTTGGGCGGGTAACAATGATGCGCTGGGCTTTGCAACAAGCGGCGGTGTAGGTGAGTTGGGTCCTGCCGATCCTGCGGGGCCGTTTGATGTCGAAGATATAACCAACCCGCTTATTTTTGCAGGTGCGTTTAATAGCATGATGGATGCACTGGCTCCACCTGAGAACACAGAGATTCGCGGTGTTGTTGCGAATATACCAGCCATTGTAGATATTCCTTTTTTTACAACAGTGCCATCCAACGCGATAGAACTTGATGCTGATACCGCCGCGGCCGTATCTGCAGGTTTTGAGGCTTATAACGCGGGTTTACAAATGGTCCTTGCCGCTGGTGCTATTACCGAGCAGGAAGCCGCCAGTCGTACCATCAGTTTTGTTGCAGGCAACAACGGCGTCTTGATTCTCGATGATGCGCTTACCGATTTATCAAGCTTTATGTTGCCCAACTTAAGACAGGCAACCGCTGACGATGCAATCTTGTTAACGTCCCTGGGTTCTATTGGTACTCAGCTAAACGGAAACCCGCTGACAACAGTGGGCGTCAGTGTTCCTCTGGGTGTCAGCGAGGATCCCGCAGGTCCCTTTAATCCCGCGTCTTTGTTTAGTCCTGCGGTTAACCTTGCAGCTGATGCAGCCATATTGACTGCACCCGAGCTGGAACTACTTGCTGAGAATATCACGGCATACAATGACATTATTGAACAGCGAGTTGCCGAAGACAGCCGCCTGGCCCTGTATGATGCTGCTGCTGATCTCGCCGATTTGTCAGATGCTGATGGGCTCAGTTTTGGTACAGGCTCCATCACTTCCGAATTTGTGTTTGGTGGTGGTTTCTCACTCGATGGCGTCCATCCTACAGCAACCGGTTATGCGGTTATCGCCAATGGTTTTATTGATGCTATCAATGACCAGTTCAATGCCAACCTGCAAGGAGTAGATCCAAACGAATTTACCCGTATATTCTTGGAATTTCCTGCCGAGGTCGATCTGTCGGCACCTTAGCGTGAATTTTCATAGGGAAATTACGGACGGGTACAAGAAGAATAAAGGCCTTTAAGGCCTTTTAGCAGGACAGACATCCTAAAAGGGAAACTG
>CAZKAQ010000223.1:0-3804 GCA_964550655.1 uncultured Granulosicoccaceae bacterium | reverse complement strand
TGGAATCAAAGATCAAGCGAGATGCCGTCGATTTCGTGAATAGTTCGGGTTAGGTAGCCATCGTGGCGGTATTCAGTTAGAGTTTCAGAGGTGCACAATCAGCTGGCTATTGTCGGCAAATCCAGAAATTTAAATAACAAAGCCACTTTCATATGATTGATCTATACACATGGACTACCCCCAACGGACGCAAGGTCTCGATACTGCTCGAGGAACTGGCAGTCGACTACAAGGTTCATCCAATCGATATCACTAAAGATGAACAATTTGCACCGGATTTTCTTGCCAATGCCCCAAACAACCGCATACCTGCCATAGTCGATCATGAGACCAATACTTCCATGATGGAGTCCGGTGCCATCATGCAATATCTTGCCGAAAAGACCGGAAAATTTCTCTCTACAGATTTTGCCACGCGCTGGAAAACTATTGAATGGCTCAACTGGCAGATGGGCGGACTCGGCCCGATGGCAGGACAAACTCACCACTTTGTAAAATTCAACCCGGGCAAATCGCAGTATGCAGAAGAGCGGTATCAGAACGAAACTAAAAGACTCTACGGTGTGCTGGATAAACATCTGGATGGATGCGACTACATCGCCGGAGAATACTCAATTGCTGATATGGCCTGCTGGCCATGGATCTCAAGGTTTGAATGGCAGGGTATTGATATCACTGAGTACAAAAACTTAACTCGCTGGTACCGTGCTATTGCAGAAAGGCCTGCGGTACAAAAAGGTTATCAGATTCCAAAGTATACGGCTGATGTTCCAATGCCATAGAACTTGTTATGCCCTTCTGGCGTAGCTCTTTTCAAAAGACGAAAAGATGGCGTTACTTACCCCAGTCTGCCATAAAAGGTCTGGCGTGCTGATTCAGACAGTGCGATACCGGGTTCAGTATTGTAGGCAAGCACAACCAGCATTCTGGTGGTATCGCCGATTGTAGGCGTTACCCGGTGCAACGCATCGCGGCCGCGGAATAAAACCAGATCACCAATTTCTATTGTGAGTTCGCGCGCGGCTTTTTTACCATCGAGAATTTCCGCTACTTCATTAAAGTTCATTTCGCCTGCGTTAGCGTCTCTTACGTTTTCAATGTATTCAAAGACGCCTCCGCCAACAGGCTTTTGTATCAGCAGCGTGATAGCAAAAGATGAGTTGTCAAAGTGCCATCCAAGCTCCTGTCCCTCTGAAGCGTAGTGTAGATTGATAGACGACAAGGGATCCTCGTATTCATAGAGTGATTGCTCTCCGAGTACCGCACATAGAAAATCTTTGAACTCGTTGTTGCCGTAGAGGCTGTGTAACACTGACGCTTCAGGTATTTGATCAGTTGTAATGCAGCCTTTGGACGAACAAACCAGCCGGTTTCTCGGGTGCGTGGTATCGAAAGTAGTGTCTTGCGGCATCAAATAGACGTTGTGATCAGCGCGGGTAAAGTACGCCAGATGCGACTGCTTTTCTCCTTCTCGAACCACAGACGCAATGGCTTGATCAGTAAGAAAATTTTCCAGCCGCAATACGCCGTTTTTATCGAGCGCCTGTTTACAGTGTTTTCGGTACTGTTCCGACTGAATCGGATTACTTTCTCTATTTATGTAATGTGTATTTGCAGCATTCATGGCGAAATTCGGCTAAACCGATAGGTAATGAGCTATGCCCTCCTGAGCTGTCCTGGCAACAACAACTTGCCCTGGCGAGCGCAATTTCTATAATACAGTTGCTACGGAAGGAATTACAGGCTACGCCGACAAGACGAATTTACAGCAGCAGAGGTCCCGGCATGTAGTCTTTTGCCGAGGAAATTAGTAGAAAAAATTTGAGTGGGCGGCACGGATCCTTTCGACAATCAGATCCAGATGGGCAAAATGTGCGCGAAGAACGTTAGATGCGTGCTTAAAGTCGTGTTTATCCAGCGCCATTATCACCTGGCGATGATCGTCGATACATTCATCTCCCTCGGCAGATCCTTTAAAACTCAAATTTAATAGCCGGTCCGTTTGCTGACGGCAGGACTGTATAATGTTTACTACACAAGGACGACCGGCGAACTGACAAAGCTGCGCATGAAAATCAAAATCAAGTGCATGAAAGTCTACCCATCGCTGTTCACGTATTGCTGTCATTTGCTGCTGCAGGATTTGCATGGATTTTTCAGTAAAGGTACTGTTCCAGTTTTGGCTGGCGTCACGGATAACTTCCAGCTCTACCGACAGTCGCACAAAGCGAGCCTCAGCAATTTTCTTTTCCGAAAAGCCTCTGACAATGGTTGCCCGTTGCGGTCTGATAAGAACCAGATCGAGCCAGGCCAATCGATTAAAAGCATCGCGAACCGGTTGACGCGACATATTGAAACGATGAGCGATATCGGCTTCGGAAATTTTTGCGCCCGGCATTAATTGCAGCGACATGATCTCTTCATGTAATAGCTCAAACACCTTGTCTGCTGCTGTCTGGCGTTCAGATTCTATTTTTGATGAAGACATAGATACTACGGTATTCCAGAGTATTTTTGGATTGTACATATATATGAAATTTATTCATATTCTCGTCTGTTATGTTAGTATTCTAGTAGTACAGTTACATAAAACAGGCCATATATATTTCAAGCGTTAGACGTGCAAATTCTCGTCCATAGAACGAATATATAAACAGCTATCGATCAATTATTTAACGTTATTCCTGCGAGTCGAACAAACCCACTCGTAAGCGATTTTATATACGTTCTAATACTACAACGACGTGCGATGACGTCAGTTACATTTTCATATATATATCCATTCGTTTGTTGTTCTGTTTGCTGTCCAGGCCGCCGTGATATCTTTAGTACTTTTGTATGGAACTCAGTATGTCCAATAAATTCCACTCCGGCACAAAGCTGATATGCATCGGAGAAGCGATGCTGGAACTGTCTTTAGATAACGCAGGTAATGCCAGTACGAGGTTTGCGGGAGACACTCTCAATACCGCTGTCTATTTGCAAAGACTCTGTGGTGATTTTGCAAAGATCTCCTACTGCACTGTTGTTGGTGATGACGCGCTATCTGAAAGAATGGTCAACTTTATTGAATCAGAGCATATCGATGTCAGTTCCATTGATCGAATAAGCGATAGTACTATCGGCCTCTATGCAATCACCACTGACCTGGAAGGTGAGCGTTCTTTTACCTACTGGCGTAGTGAATCTGCTGCAAAGTCGTTATTTCAAACTGACGGCAAAACTGATTTTGGTATTTTGCGGCAGTATGAAGTTGTCTATTTATCTGCAATTACACTCGCAATACTTGCAGCACCTGTCAGGCTGGAACTACTGGAGTATCTCACAGCATTAAGGAATAAGCAGGCCATCACTCTGGCCTTTGATTCTAACTACCGCCCTGCACTTTGGGAATCACAATCGATCGCAAGATCAACTATAGAGTCTTTCTGGAAAATTACAGATATCGCTTTACCCTCTATTGATGATGAACAGGCGCTGTTCGATGAACAAGATGAAAAATCAGTGCTCAGTCGGTTTAAAAGTTATGGAATAACGCAAGGCGTACTAAAGCGTGGCGCCGTTGGCCCGATTGGTCTCTGTAGTGATGCCATAACGTTATCTAAAAATGAGTTAACTGCCGTGCATCCAGTTGATACCACAGCTGCCGGTGACAGTTTTAATGCAGGTTACCTGAGCGCTATACTGAAAGGCTCAACACAACGTGAGGCTCTGTTAGCAGGCCATGAATGTGCAGCGCGAGTAATTACCCACCACGGCGCAATTGTTCCAATATCTGACTGGTAGATTATCAGACTAAAAACA
>CAZKAQ010000222.1:0-3911 GCA_964550655.1 uncultured Granulosicoccaceae bacterium | reverse complement strand
GAAGAAGAACGACTCGCAGAGGAAGCAGAAAGACAGCGCCTCGAAGAAGAACGCTTAGAGCAGGAGAGACTGGCCGAACAGGCGCGACTTGAAGAAGAGCGCCGTCAGGAGCAGCAAAGGCAGGCTGCACTTGAAGAACAGCAAAAACAACAGGCAGCGGCAGAACAAAAAGCCAGACGCGAACGTCTGCTGCGCAAAAAAGCACAACTGACCCAGGAATACAAGCAGTCGATCAGAAAGGCGGTGACCCGAAAGTTCAGGCCGCCGGCTGACCTGCGACCAGGCACCACCTGCACGGTTGTGGCTCGTCTGGTTTACCCGAATGAAATTGTCGATGTGCAGGTACAGCAGTGCAGTGGCGGCGGGCCGCTGATGGAGCGGGCGGTCGAAAAGGCGGTCTGGTCAGCACAGCCGTTTCCGTCACCTCCGCACAAGGCGGTGTTTGAACGGCGCCTTGTGTTTGAATTTAAGCCCCGTTGACCGGATATTATCGGTGTGATGTATCGGCCCGATGGTGATCAGCTGTCCGGTCAGGCTGTTTACATGATCGTTTTGTCAGAATGTAACCAGTGAATCTGTCGCTCTAATGATTTGTCAGCGCTGGAAACTTTGTATCATACCGAAGATAAACTTGTTTAGAGGTAAGTGCGTTAATGCCACGAATTCTAGCCAGTACTGCTCTGTTTCTTTCGATATTGTTGTTTGCAATGTCGCAGGCGTCAGCCGAGTTGCGAATCGAGATTACCGAGTCTGCCGGCGTTCAGGACAAAGTGCCTGTGGCTATTGTGCCGTTTGCACAAAACCCCGGCTTGCCGGTGGATGTAGCCAAAGTCATCGAAGACGATCTCCTGCGTAGTGGCCGATTCACTGTTGTTCCGCGGGATCGATTGCTGAGTAACCCGACCTCAAGTGCCGAAGTTACCTTTTCTGACTGGCGGGCGACTAATGTGGAGTACCTTGTTGTCGGTCGCGTGACAGAGGTTGCGGGTAGCGGGATGCTGGTCGATTTTGAACTGATAGATGTGGTCAAACAAATCCGGCTGCTGGCATCTGCGCCGAATGCTCAGGGTCAGATTAACTATTGTTGCCGCTACCAGATCAACGAGCGGCAGCTGCGACGCACCGGCCACACCATCGCCAATCTCATCTATGAACAGGTTTATGGTGTGCCCGGTGTTTTTGATACCTCATTTGTTTACGTCACCTCTACCGGTAGTCCCGAGCAACGCCGCTACGCGTTGGAGATGGCAGATATCGACGGCCAGAATACGGTCCGTTTGCTGGATATATCAAGGCCCATACTGTCGCCAACCTGGTCACCCGACGGCGAGCAACTGGCTTATGTGTCTTTTGAGTTTCCCGGGCGCAGCGCGATCATCGTGCAGCATCTGGCACGCGCCGAACGCCGCAAATTGATCTCCATTGAAGGTATTAATGGTGCACCAGCCTGGTCACCGGACGGTCGTCGGCTGGCGCTGTCTTTGTCTCATCGCGGCAGTCCCGATATTTTTATAGTGAACGTTGCTTCCGGACAGATGTCGCAGTTAACGAATGAGCCATCAATCGAAACTGAAGCGGCGTGGCTTGACGATAACACGGTGGTTTTTACGTCTAATCGCAGCGGCACGCCTCAGATTTACAGAAAAGGCTTGTCCAGCGGTTCGAGTGCCCGGCGTTTAACATTTGAAGGCAACTACAACGCTGGCGCGAGCGCCTCACCGGATGGGTCGAAGATCGCCTTTATCCATAACGATAATGGCAATTTTCGCATTGCAGTGCAGGATCTCAACACCCGTGTGCTGGAGGTACTGACCGATGGCGCGCTGGACGAATCGCCGAGTTTTTCACCAAACGGCGACCAGATTCTGTATTCCACCAAAGAAGATGGCGTTGATGTACTGGGAGTAGTAAGTGTCGACGGACTGGTTGAACAGAAGATCAGCCTGGCGAATGAAAACGTACGGGATCCTGCCTGGGGTCCAAGACGGTAAACATAACGTGTCAAAAGAGATACAATATGCTTAAGAATCAAATTGGGGTGAATGTGATTACTAGATACTTACGGATGCAAAACTTGAGTGCCGGCCGGTCAGCGCGAGCAGCGTTCGGGCTGTCGGCATTAACACTGGCAATAATAAGTGGCTGTGCTGTTGGTCCTGACGTCAATGAAGGTGCAGTGCCACCGACCAGCACTGTACCTGCAGAGCTGCCTCCGCCGCCTGTGCCGGATGTTATCCCGGGCCTGCAGCAGGGAGCTGAAGATGCGGCTATCGGTACTGTGACTGCGGTAGAAGGGCAGGGTGATCTGCAGAGCGGGCCTATTCTTGGCGGTGTGCCAATAACTCGTGGCTCCATCAATGATCCACAGCATCCGCTGGCCCAGCGAACTGTCTTTTTTGCCTACAACAGCTCGCAGCTGACACCGGAAGGTGTCGAACTGGTCCGCGGTCATGCCGAGTATTTGTCGCGCTTCAATGATATTCGCGTCCGCGTTGAAGGCCATACTGATGAGCGCGGTTCTCGCGAGTACAATATCGCTCTGGGAGATAACCGCGCACGGTCAGTGGCAAGAATACTGCAGCTCGGTGGTGCTGATCCGGGTCAGTTCTCAACTCTGAGCTATGGCGAAGAGGTGCCGGTTGATGAAAATTCCAACCCGAGTGCCTGGCGCCGTAATCGACGTGTCGAAGTAGTCTACGAAGCTTTTAATTAGCAGGTGGTGCAATACGTTTGGCAACATGCAGACAGGCAGGCGGGTTAAGCGTCGATTCGGTTGGGCCGGGGTAGCGTAGTTGGTAGCCGGAATTAGCCCTGACAATACTGCCAGATAAACCGGCCAAAAAACCTGCCTGAAAAAACCTGCGAGAGGAGTAGTCCATTGAGACGAAAACATATACTTCAGTTGGTCATTGTAAGCGCTGCGCTGATGTCAGGTACTGCGCAGGCACAGGCAGTCGAACAAAGACTTCAGCGGCTTGAGCGCTTTATCAATAATTCCGGGTTAATCGATATGGTACAACGCATCGATTCTCTGCAGGATGAAGTGCGTCTGTTACGCGGTGCGGTGGAAGAAAGAGACAACACCATCAATGCCATGCGTGAACGGCAACGCAAGCTCTACCTCGACACAGACAACCGTATTGCAGCGCTTGAGAATGGCAGTGTTGGCGGTGGAGGAGATGATCTTGCAGGGCTGGACGATCTCGATGATCTTGATAGTCTCGATTCCAGTGGCAATAGCGGAAATGAAGTTCCTGTTAGTAGTCTGTCACGGCCGCAGCCTCAGCCTGTGGTTGTGCCACAGATTGATGAACGAGCCGAAAAGCTCGAATATCAAAATGCCTATGATCTCCTGATTCTGGGGCGCAACCGCGAAGCAATCGCCGAGTTTGACAGTTTTCTGCAGAAGTATCCGAATGGCACCTATACAGACAACGCACACTACTGGCTCGGCGAGGCCAACTATGTTGAGCGCAGATTCAACAACGCTATAGACCGCTTTGACGTCGTGATTTCACAGTTCCCCGCCAGTCGCAAAGTGCCTGACGCCAGATTGCGCAAAGGCTTTGCGCTGTTCGAGCTGCAACGCTACGGCGAAGCACGGGCCGAACTTTCCCTGGTCGAGCGTGAATACCGCGGCAGATCAATCGCAGCGCTCGCACGCCGTCGAATCGAGCAAATGAACAACGCAGGGCTCTAGCTGCCGGGTCAGTCACCAGATCAATTTAAATCACAGGCTATGCAGGCCAGCCGAGTCGGGCTATAATAGGCGGCTTGGCAGGGTTGTAGGTGTCCGCCTCGCCATAACAAAGCGGCAACGGTCAGTGCAACGCTGGCTGGATGTGCTTGAAAAAATGGGGCCGTTAGCTCAGTTGGTAGAGCAGTTGACTTTTAATCAATTGGTCGAAGGT
>CAZKAQ010000221.1:0-3968 GCA_964550655.1 uncultured Granulosicoccaceae bacterium | reverse complement strand
GCCGTCGACAGAATCCAGTTCATGGATGGGGTAACGATCGAGATCGATGTAATCGTTCAGATGCATCATGCTCAGACAAGCCTGCAGACCAGTGGCATGTGTCAGTTTGTATCAGCCGACTGTGTGGATCAAGTGTCTTCTGATTTCATCACCAGACCATTTCACCAGACGCTTTCACTACTCTATGGTATTGGTGTCCAGGAACAGACTAGCTGGCAATAGCTTTTACCGGAACCACAATTCTGTGACCCGAACGGCTTGTCTCAATTTCTGCTTCTACCCCGTAAAGCCTGCGCAGTCTTTCAGTTGTCAGTACTTCATTTGCCGGACCCACTGCATCTATTTTGGAGCCACTTAGACAAACGATACAATCGGCAAACTGTGCTGCGAGTGATAAGTCGTGCATGGCCATCACTACCGGTATATCGCGCGCTATCGTTTGGGCACGCACTGCATCCAGTACAATTAACTGATGGCGTAAATCGAGAGCAGCTGTCGGTTCATCCAGTAACAGCGCCTGTGGTTCGCGAAACATTGCCTGAGCCAGAAATACAAGCTGACGCTGGCCACCACTGACAGCGTCAAGTGTTCTGGCCTGAAGAGACTCCAGTCCAAAGCGTTGCAAAGCGGCTTCCGCTTGCCGAATCAGATCAGTCGGTACAGACAGGCCGAGTGTCTGGATCCTGCCAAGCAAAACGACTTCAATCAATGTCAGAGATGAATTCGCACTGGTATCCTGTGGCATGTATGACAATGCCGTGCGTCGGTCTTTTACTGCGACTTCCTGATCGTTCAGAGATACCGTGCCACTGGCTGGAAGTAAACCGGAAACAGCACGTAACAGACTGGATTTTCCAG
Organism: uncultured Granulosicoccaceae bacterium; assembly: GCA_964550655.1. Lineage (GTDB taxonomy): Bacteria > Pseudomonadota > Gammaproteobacteria > Granulosicoccales > Granulosicoccaceae. The sequence continues at coordinate 3,110 of CAZKAQ010000221.1, read as the reverse complement.
CACCGTTGGGTCCAATCAGTGCGGTAACACTACCGCTTTCAATTGTGGCTGACACGTCTTTAATGGCGGTGAAATTTCCATAACTGACTGTCAGATTGTCGAATCGCAGGCTCACCAGATTTTGCTCCGCCTGCGTAAAATAAGTCCGAACAGAAATGGCACTCCGATTACCGCAGTGACAATGCCTATTGGCACCACAGTACCTGGTGAAATTACCTTAGACAAAATAGATGCCCCGGCCATTATAATCGCACCGGTGATCGCAGACATTGGCACAAGAATGCGTTGATCTTCACCCACCAGCATGCGTGCTATGTGAGGGGCAACAAGACCGACGAAGCCTATGGTGCCGACAAAAGCAACTGCGCCTGCGGTAAGCAGTGCCACCAGAGTAAATACTTTTATTCTCAGGCGCTTCACATCTACACCGATTGCCGCAGCGCGGTCGTCACCAAGCCGCAAAGCAGTAAGGCGCCAAAGATCGGGAATCAATGCCAGTATGCAACCAATAACAATAGTGGCTGTGATCGGCAGATTGCTCCAGCTTGCTTTCAGCAATGATCCAAATAGCCAGAACACTATTGACTGTAAAACTTCCGGCGATGCAAGGTATTGCACCATCGACTGCAGTGATTGAAATAGAAATAGTGTAGCGATACCTGCCAGCACCATTACTTCGGCGCTCATCCCTTTCACTCGTGCAAAACCGTACACCAGAGCAGAGGCTGCAGACGCTGCAACAAAAGCTGCGAAAGGAATTGTGAGCCACGGAAAAACGGGCAGGGTTACCCCGGTCAGTATTGCTACAGCCGCACCAAATCCGGCTGCAGCAGAAAAACCCAGCGTGTAGGGACTGGCAAGCGGATTACCGAGGATAGTTTGCATTGCTACACCCGCAACGCCCAGTGCCGCTCCAACCAGTACGGCCATCAGTGTAATGGGCAGTCGAATCGACCAGACAATAGCCGATGTGGTTGCATCGACACCGGATGAGTTAAACAACGCGCCGATAACCTGCCCGACACTGAGCAGTGCCGGGCCGGTAAGTATGTCTACCACCACAGTGGCCAGTAGTACAATGATCCCGACGCTTAAAAAGACAAGCCGCCGGGTCATTAACCTCGAGTAAGTCAGACCTGATGTAGCGGGTCCACCGGTCGTATCTATGGCAGTTGCGTCATGTAGGTGCCACTGAATTTGATCGGCATGTATTTGTCAAAAAACGCATCGAGGTTTGCCTGTGGATCCATGTCAGCAAATTCTTCCGGATGCAGCGTTTTGGCGATGTATTGCAGAAACGCAAAATCATAAAGTGTTCGTGCGCCACCGTGGTAAAGGCCATGAACGCTGCCGTCTTTGACAGCTGTCATGTCGGCCCAGCCCGGACGCTCCATATAGGGTTTCATCCGCGCGTGCGTAACATCCGCCTCTATACCAGGCCCTAACAAAACAGCGTTGTCCGAACTCACCCAGCTGGAACCTGCGAAAAATACAGCAGCAGGGTTTTCCGACAGTACAAACTCGGGGTTTAACGGCCCCCACTTGGCAATTTGATCTTTCGCTATGTTTTTACCACCAGCTGTTTCGACCAGCTTGCCCCACATGGTATCGCCGTAGGAGTTTCCGATGTCGTCTGCACCTTTACGACCCAGCTCTACATAGACTTTGGGACGATCTGTAACCGCTGCAACCCGCTCTTCAATATCGGTAATGGCAGAAGCGTAGTTGTCCGCCAGTTCCTTTGCTCGATCTGTCTCGCCAAGTATCGCACCGATTGCAAGCGTTGAAGTGACGTGTTTTTCAACGGTTTGTGCGTTGTAGTCAAGTACTACCACCGGTATACCTGCGGATTCCAGTCGTCCGATAGTTTCACCCAGTGCGTCGTGTTGCCACGCAGCGAGCAGAGCAACATCCGGCTTTGAGGCAACTGCAGCTTCGAGTGAGAAAGTGCCGCCGTCTACTTCACCGACATCGGCAAGTTCATCGATGCGTGGCACTGCTTCGACATAGGCTTGCCATTGCAGGTTACGCCATCCTTCCCAGGCTTCTCGAGAGATAGCAACTACACGATCGTAGGCGTCAGGGCCGCCGATAGCGAGAAAATCTTCGAAATAAAACCCGAGTAAAATACGCTCAGCGTTTTCAGGCACTTCCACAGTGCGTCCGAGTGTGTCAGTTACTTCTATTTTTGCGGCCGTTGCAGGCATCGCAAGCACCATAGCCATTGCCACAGTGGCAATGTACGTCATTAAACGATTAATCATGAATTTTCCCAATAGTTAAACAAAGTTCTGGCTAAACAGATTTCCTAAGGTGTTGCGCAGGGCGACACCATCTGTTGAGTAAATAAATATGTGTTGAACTTGTCTAACTAACGGGAGGTGCGCGACTCGAAAAACCGGTAACGGCGATTTTTAGTCCGACCAGATGAATTGCATCGGACCAGCGCTGTTTTGCATCGGCGGTATTACTGATGGACCAGCTGTTACCTGGCAGGATCAGATCTTCGGAAGAAGCAAAATTCTGGCACCACTTGCAGCCTGACATGTGATTATGATGTGGCCGTTCTTCCGGCTCTGCATCATCCGGCGCATTTTGCGCTACATGGTCGTGGTCGTGAGCATGTGAATGACCAGCTTTGTTGTGCTCTGTTTTAGTTGTTTCATCCACTTCGCCATGTGCAGGCGACAACTGTGCATGCGGCCAATGAACATGTTCCAGCGGAGAACACGTTATCGTCAGCTGTGCCATCAGCCACACAAAGGCTGGTAACAGTGCAAGTTGACGGTGTTTTCGAAACAGAATCATAAAAAAGATCGAGTGGCAAACGACTTAGTTAGTACCAGCTCGAGACGGCGGGTGCAGTAGTTCACAAAACTGATTATTTACCGGGAAAATCTCTCAGCAAAAATTACAAGGTTTACCAGAGTACCAGAGGAGACGAATATGACAAGAGCTTAAGTAAAAATATTTACCGATAGTTTTGTCATCAACAGAGCCAATAGAAAGCACCTTCAGGATCAACAGTAATAGATTATCAGTGCCGGGTGCTGTAGTTGGATCGCAACTTTGGACTACAAATAGTTTCCCGATACAGTAACGCCTAAAGA
>CAZKAQ010000220.1:0-3980 GCA_964550655.1 uncultured Granulosicoccaceae bacterium | reverse complement strand
CACTGTGAAACCAAATCTCTGCGCGATATGCTCGCCATTTCATGAGTAGTCCGGGCCAGGAGTTAATGGATGTGAACAGTTGATTGCACAGATCACTGAGTGGTTTCAAACTTATAACCAATGCCGTAAACCGAGTGAATGTATTCGACGTCGTTATCAAGCTGTTTAAGCTTTTGCCTGAGCTTTTTAATATGGCTGTCGATGGTTCGATCACTGACCACACGGTTGTCTGAGTAAATTCGCTGAATTAACTGTTGACGATTGTAGATACGACCCGGATGTGCTGCCATTGTTTTCAGTAAACTCAGCTCTACCTGAGTGAGCTCACAGGAATTGCCGTTAAGTCTGACCATCGCTTCGTTTTCCGAAAGTTGGAAACCGGTGTCTGGCGGGTTTTGTGACGTTTGGGTGCGTCTTAGTACGGCTTTGACTCTCGCCACCAGTTCTCTCGGGCTGTAGGGCTTGCAAATGTAGTCGTCGGCACCGACTTCAAGCCCCAGTAATCGGTCTATCTCCTCGACGCGAGCGGTCATCATGATTATCGGCACCGAGGAAGTCGCTCTAAGCTCTCGACAGATCGTCATGCCATCTGTACCCGGTAGCATTAAGTCGAGCAGAATTAAGTCGGGCGGATCCTGTTGTAATTCCTGCAAAGCAGTTGTGCCATCAGCATAGTGTGTTGTTTCGTATCCGTCTTTGTGTAGATAGTCCTGTAACAAAGAGGCAAGCTTTTGTTCGTCTTCTACAATTGCGATTTTCATTTATATCGGACCTGCATCAGGGAAGGTGAGGGTTATATTGAGTCCGCCCAGGTCGGAGTGATGTGCGCTACAAGTGCCATTGTGAGCGTCGACAATTTTTTTCACAATTGACAGACCGAGGCCGGATCCTCCGTGCTCACGGTTTCTCGATACTTCTGTTCTGAATAAGGGGTCAAATAATTTCTCAAGCGCATCGGAAGAGACACCAGGTGCCGAGTCTTGCCAGGTCAGTGTGACGCTGTTGTTTTCGGTAGTCATGATGATTTGCAGCTCGCCAGGCAGCCTGGTGTATCGCGTGGTGTTCTGAAACAGGTTGTCCAATAGTTGCCCAAGACGCTGCTCGTCACCATTGACAAGCAATTTGCCTTGCGGACTGGTGATTTGAATATTCAGTTCAGGGTTTGCCTGCTTATGTCGGTCTAACACCCCTTCTACGCAGAGTTTTAGATCTAACAGCTGCATCTGATAATCAAGCGCGCCTGCATCGGCTAAAGACAGAGTTTGTAAATCCTCGATCAGTCGTTTTAGTCTTGATACTTCTGTATGAAGTGAGTCAATAGCCAGCTGATCCAGAGGTCGGATGCCGTCTTGCAGGGCTTCAAGTTCAGCCTGTAACACACCAACCGGTGTGCGCAATTCATGAGAGATTTCTGCAAAGTATTTTTGACGTGCCTTTTTGTTTTTTTCAAGTGTTGCACCAAGTCGGTTGATATCTCTGGATAGTTCGCCTATTTCATCACGCCTTGTGGTGCTGATACGATTGCTGAAATTTCCGTCACTGAGCTGCGCTATAGTTTTCTTTACTTTTAAAATTGGTTTGACAAGTCTTGATGTCAGTGGCGCTGCCAGTATGGAGGACAACAGCACCATGGCCAGTCCTGCCAGTGCAAAGCTTTTTCTCTGCTGTTTTTCAAATGCACGATCGATCTGGTTGTCCAGCCTTTTAAGTTTATTTAAACCAATGTAGCCGACAAGTTCCTCATTATGATTAATTGGATACCAGTCAGTTTTTTTGGAGATGTTGATTTGACCCAGCAGTGCCTGTTTGCTTGTGTCTGTCAGTGCCAGGCGTTTTAGTATTCTTTCTGATGGTGGAATCGGAGGCAGATTGCCTCTATGCCTCGGGCCTTTGTTGTTTTCTCTTTGCGGGCGGTGATGATCACGACTGGTTCTGAGTAGTGATCTGAATAATTTCGGGTTAGCTGTGACAGGCTCCCAGCTGCCATCTCTTTCATAGAGTTGTTCCAGCTCAAGAACCAGTGTTTGAACATGTTGTCGTTCGGCATTGTTTATATAGCCCAGGAATGCACGGCTGAAACTGAGGCTGCTAACGGCAAACATAAGCGCTACCAGCAGTGCGCTGGCAATAAGTAGTGTGATGAAAAGCTGATACTTCAGGCGCATGGTATGGAGTCAGTATCCGGGTGTTTTGCGATTTGCGTTCTGATTTTCCGCAAGTTGTTTTTGGTCTTAAAAGAACTATCGGTCAGTATTGTGCAAAAACAGTGGAAATATACAGTTATTAAGCCATAGAATGACTGTTGACACTATTTCTGGAAACAATCCATGAGCGCACTGCCAAATTCTGTTGAAGGTCGTGATGTTGCAGCTCACCTGCACGGCTATACCAATGCGCTTACGCATGGTGATGTCGGGCCGCTGATCATCGAAAACGGTAAGGGAGTACACGTCTGGGATAACTCGGGCAATCAGTATATTGAAGCGATGTCCGGGCTCTGGAGTACCGCGCTGGGTTTTAGTGAGCAACGATTAATAGATGTCGCTACCAGACAAATGCAGAAGCTGCCGTATTATCATACGTTTGCTCACAGAGGTCACGGGCAGGCAGCTGACCTTGCTTATAAACTGGTTGAGATCGCACCGGTGTCTATGAGCAAGGCGTTTTTTACCAACTCTGGATCGGAAGCCATTGATACGGCTATCAAGCTTTGCTGGTATCGATCAAATGCGTTGGGTAAGCCCGAGAAGAAAAAGATCATTGCCCGTAATCGCGCCTACCATGGAGTGACAACCGCAGGTGCTTGTTTAACCGGCCTGCCGGCTAATCAGGCATCGTTTGATTGCCTGGTGCCGGTAGTGCGTGTGACCTGTCCACATCACTGGCGAGAGGCCCATGACGGTGAGAGTGAAGAGGACTTTGCCACCCGACTGGCTGAAGAACTCGATGCGACCATTCTGGCAGAGGGGCCGGATACCGTAGCCGCGTTCTTTGCAGAACCCGTACAGGGCGCCGGAGGAGTTGTTGTACCACCTGCAACCTACTGGTCTAAAATACAGGCAGTTCTGAATAAGTACGACATCCTCCTTGTAGCGGATGAGGTTATCTGCGGATTTGGTCGCACCGGAAATATGTTTGGTAGTCAGACCTATGATATCCAGCCCGATATGATGACCTTATCAAAGCAACTGACATCCTCCTACCTGCCTGGCTCTGCTTTGCTTATCAATGACCGTGTCTTTGAGCCTATTGCCGACGAAAGCAACAAGGTAGGTGTACTTGGACATGGTTTTACCGGTGGTGGTCATCCGGTTGTCTGCGCTGTCGCCAATGAAACCATAAGAATTATCGAGGAAGAAAATCTGGTCGAACAGGCAGCGAGAACTGGTGCTCATATGCTTGCCGGTTTACGACAGTACGAATCACATCCATTGGTTGCCGAAGTCAGGGGGGTTGGTTTGATTGGTGCGATCGAGCTGGTTACCAATAAAGAATCCAAAGCTGCACTTGATAAGCCAGGTCAGCTTGGTGCGATTGCCAATGCCAAGTCTATGGAAGCCGGATTTTTCACACGTAACATGGCTGATGCAATGGCATTTTGTCCGCCGCTGATCATTACTGAGTCTGAAGTAGACGAGCTGGTTGAAAAGGTCGGCAGAGCACTCGATGCGACGTTGAAAGAACTGCCGGCCGGATCGGTCAGTTAGTCCAGTTTGTTTGCAGGAATTTGATATGCAGGACTTTCTACTGATATCGCCAGTGTACTGTGACCTTTAAAGCCTGCGAATGAGAGTTTGTCATTTGGCTTGCAGCAAGGCGCAGCTCGCAGACAATGGTAGTCCCCTTTTCAAGAGCTGCAACGCAGTTGCAGGCCAAATGCCGGACTCACGAAGTGGCGGTCGATTAAAGTGCATCGAGATCGAGAATGGATGTCTAACCTGCATTATTCATGAGGCGACCTGCGAATTTGGCTTTTATGT
>CAZKAQ010000219.1:0-3990 GCA_964550655.1 uncultured Granulosicoccaceae bacterium | reverse complement strand
AACCTGATCCGCAGACATCTCCTGGTTTTCACCATCGCCCAAATAGGACTCGAGCTGATCGCCCATGCCACCGGCTTTCATTTTTTCCATGATGCCGCCTAAATCAAGGCCCTCACCACTGGTTAAACCAGACAGCGCTTCCATCATGCCGCCAGCGTTGTCACCAAGTTTGTCGCCAAGCAGTTGTTGGCCCATTTTGAGTAAGCCCACAATACATCCCCATTAAAAAGTAAAAAAAGGGGGAGTAACTACGGTAGAACTGGAGAGTATAGTTGATAATGCCTTGTTTATTCGATTGTGTCCGTAAAGTAGATTCAATTGTTCACACAGGGAAAAAATAACAAGGACGGTCAATGCATAAAGAATCAAGTCTTCTGGTTTATATAATACGCAGAATTTAAAGCTGCACTGCTTTTTACGCAGTCCGGGTTAACGACAACTATGCTGCCGCCAATTGCTCAAACTGTTGCAACGATCTCTCTACAATACCGATACTGTCAAGCCAGAACCGAGGCGTGGATATATCCTGTGCCAGATGTTTCTGCACCAAAGCTTCGGCTGTCATTGATCCGGTGTCTCTGAGTATGTTCAGATATTTCTCTTCAAAGCTATCACCGGGTTGCATTTGTTCCTTTTGCGAGTAGATACCCAGACTGAACAGATAACCGAACAGGTACGGGTAGTTGTAGAACCCAAGCCCTGAAATCGAAAAATGCAGCTTGCTTGCCCAAAACAGTTCATCATATTCCGACAAGGAATCTCCGTACCAAAGCTGCCAGCTTTGGCGCATCATGTCTTTCATTGCATCAGCGGTTACAAAATTGGCTTGTCGTGTTTCTACCAGTCGTTGTTCAAACTCAAAGCGCGCCGGTATATTCAACATAAGTGCGGCTGCAGTCCCGGCTTCTGACCACATAATTTCTAAACGTTGTTTATCATCCCTGGCAGCTTTCAATAAAGACTCGCGAACCAGGGTTTCAGCGAAAATGCTGGCAGTTTCTGCCAAAGTCATCGGATAGTTTGTTTTAGCTTCCGGTATATCTTCCATTACGCGATTGTGCCAGGCATGGCCAAGTTCATGCGCCAGTGTAATTACATTGGTCATTGTACCTTCGTAGGTAATAAAAATTCTCGGCTGACGTGGCTCGGCGAATGAACCACAGTACGCACCAGTGCTACGGTTTTCAGTTTGCTCACTGTCAATCCAGCCCCGCTCTGCCATCTCAATAGCAAATTCTCCCATTGGTTTTGAAAACTCGGAGAACGACTGTGCAATCAAATCAATAGCATCGCTAAAATCGATTGAGCCACTACTTTTTACGGGAGCTGGCGCCATTAAGTCCCACGGCCCCAATTGCTCAACACCAAGTAGTTTGGCCATTGCCTTAAGAGCACGCTGTGAAATATGACGGTTGCTGTGAGTCGCCTCCATCATTGCATCCAGCGTGGCGCGACTAATACGACTGGAATGACAGCTTTTATCAAGATAGTGCAACTCACGAGAATGAGAGCGCTGCCCTGATTCTTCAATTCGCCATCCGTTTATATTGTTCAGTATGGCCGCAGCTGATTGCTCGTGCTCAGTCCATGCTTTGTTGATACCTCGCCATGCCTGCTCGCGAATATTGCGTTCCGGGTTACTGAGCTGGTTTGCTGCCGCCGCCAGTCCCAGTTGTTCGTTACCGACAGTGCATTGCAGAGTGCCTGACAGGTTTTTATACAAATTGCCCCAGCCATGCAGGCCGGTGACTGCCATACGTGTTAATAACTGCTCCTGCTCAACTGCAAGCAGTTGATCACTCATCTCACGTAGTTGCTGTATCTGAAAAGAAAGCTCTTCAAGCACTGAGTTCTCTGTCATTGACAGGATAATTTTTTCATCTGCTCGGGCCAGGTATCCAAACATCGGGTGCATTGCGTTTTTCAACTGCGCACTGAGTTGCTGTAGTGTTGGTAACCAGGTACCGGCTGCTGCATCACGAGCATTAACACTCAGACAACTGTGGATAAACATAGATGCATTACCCAGACTGCGGCTAATCAACAGCTGTCGCCGGTGTGCTTCTTCGAGCTGTTTGATGATGTTCGGGAATTCACTGCTAACCGGAGGCTTGTCGATTAGCGTCGTAAATTGCTCGCAATGGCTTGATAGCGCTGCAATATCAGTGCGTAGCGTCTCAACCGCGGCTGCAAGTTTCGGATCATCACTGTTGCTAAAAAATGCTGAGTTGTCCCAGCGGGTCTGTCGAGTTGCCATTGCTGCCCTTGTTTGTTAAGACTGATACGGAGTATACCTGTCTATGACAGCTGGAAAAAACGCCAGCTTCTGCCGGCACTTTATCTTGTGGCCAAAGATACTACACAGACTCCAGGGCAACTTTTTCCAAGTTAATGTAGAAAACCGGCTGCGTGCTCCCACGCTGCTTTGCAGTGTACATAGCCGAATCAGCATCGTTGAGCAGCATATCGAAGTCCTGATTTTTTGATGCAATGGCAACGCCGACAGCAGCATCGATTTCATGGCTTTTGCTGCCTGATGATATCGTTCTTCTAATATTTGTTAAGCAACGATTGCTCAAGATTTGTATCGTTGTGTAGTCCAGTTTTCCAAAAAGGACACAAAGAAACTCATCACCACCGAGACGGACCACGCCATCAACAGAGCGTACAGATTTGGTTAATCCCTTTGCGACCTCAACCAGTACGTCATCGCCGGTCACATGACCCGCGTCATCATTGAGTGCTTTAAATCCATTCAAATCGAGATAGACCAGAGCTATCGCTCCGTCCCTCAAAGCAGCCTGAGCGCGTTCCGATTCGATCAGTTTTTCCAGGCCAGCCCTGTTTAACATGCCTGTAAGTGGATCTGTTTCTGCTCTTTTTAGTGCAGCTACAACTTCTCTTGTGCGTCTCCTCAATAAGCTTGATGCGGCAATTGCTATTCCGAGTAGTACTAAAGTGATGAGCACAGCAACCGGAAGGCCTCGTCTGAATACTATATCTCCCGGTCTCGGCGCGTCCCAGGTCAAATAAGCAATTGTGGCGCCTTCCAGATTGATCAGATTAAGCAGCGCACTACCTGAAGCAACAGTCTTGTTTGCGGGCGTCAGTTTAATACCTTCCTCAAGCAACAAAGAACTGGCTGTGGTCGCTAACATTTCGTTATCTAGGTAGCGAACCGCAACCATTACGGGAATGTCGCGCGACGTTAACGCTGAAGAATCTCTGGGCTGTACACGACCTGCTGCCACTATTGACATCTTTCCGTTGACGATATCAAAGCCGGAAATTACGTCATAAGGCTCTACCGGCTGATTCTGCACCGTGTCGTTAAGGCGATCTGATACCAGCCTGTCTACTGTAGTCAAATCTGATTTTTCACCACCACGTACATAGGCGTAAACAGGTTCACCTGTGCTATCCAATATGTATATTTCATGAAAGTGAGGCCCGTCAGTCGCACTTACACCAAAATCATTAAAGACCTGCTCGTCGTCGCGATTGGTTATTAAGGTATAAGCCAGATCCCAGAGACCATAGTCGAAAGTCAACACAGACAAGTTTGTTCTTGAGGCCTGCATTGCCTGCTCTACCAATTGCTGCGACTTCACTTTCGCCAAATCGTTAGAGACAGTGGATGTCCAATATACCATCCCAATCATAGCTGCCTGAGCAACTACGACAACGCTGAGCAGTAAAACAGAAAAACCTTTTGATTTCATAGCGAGTCTGACGATGCCAACAGCAAAATTGGATTCAAGCTACCAGGGCCGTTACGGATCGAGGATCGAGTATTAAATAACCGAATTTGTAATCGTTATTCGCAGTTTACTAACAGTTCGGCACTGTTTTAATTTTGCTTAGATAAATCTCTACGAACCATAGACAACATAACGATCTTTAGATGTTTTATACAAAATAGCATGAGAAAACTTAGCATCTATTCCATGTGCTTATCATAGGCAGAGATTCTATGCAGGTTGATTGAAG
>CAZKAQ010000218.1:0-4261 GCA_964550655.1 uncultured Granulosicoccaceae bacterium | reverse complement strand
CTTGCCAAAGCGAAAGCCCCGCAGGGAATACCACACACGCAAGCCGCCCGCAGGGCAAAACACCCCCGTCCCCTGTTGTATGATATACAACATAAAAACCAAACAAACCATACAACCAGCAAAACCCGGAATAAACCCAAAGTGAACCCAATCCTACTAGGAGTCAATGTAGATCACGTCGCCACTATCCGACAGGCACGTGGCTCAAACTACCCCGACCCGGTACACGCAGCACTACAAGCCGAAATGGCCGGAGCAGACGGCATCACAATGCATCTACGTGAAGACCGGCGTCATATTCAGGATGACGATGTTGAACGTTATGCTGCCTGTGCGCAAACCAAACTTAACTTCGAGATGGCGGCCACCGATGAGATGATTAACCTGGCACTGCGTATTAAACCGGTTGATGTATGCATCGTGCCGGAAAAACGCGAAGAGCTGACTACAGAAGGCGGGTTGAATGTTGTCGGCGCTGAAAACACACTTACTACTGCATGCAAAGAATTCGAAAAACAAAATATCAGAGTGAGTCTTTTTATTGATCCGGATAACGATCAGATTGATGCGACCAAACGCACTGGTGCCACGGTAATAGAATTACATACCGGAAGCTACGCTGAAGCTTCCACGCTTGAACAAAGGCAACTTGAATTAGACAAAATTATTGCGGCAGCTGCTTATGCCGACAAGCAAGGCCTGATAGTCAATGCGGGTCACGGTTTGACTCGTCATAATGTTGCAGCCATTGCTGCAATTCCACAGATACATGAGCTCAATATTGGTCATTCGTTAATAGCTGATGCACTCTTTGAAGGTCTGCCTCAAGCAGTACGTACAATAAAATCAATAATGCAGCAGGCGCGTGCAAACTCATGATCATTGGTACAGGCATTGATCTGGTTGAAATTGCACGTATTGAAGAGGTACTTTCAAAACGTAGTGATCGCTTTATCAGTCATGTTTTGCATGATGCCGAGCTTCCGGCGTTTGAAGAAGCACGCTTTAAAGCAAACATGCTGGCGAAACGCTTTGCAGTAAAAGAAGCCGCCACCAAAGCACTCGGTACCGGCCAGGCACAGAATGTATTACTCAGACACTTTTATATACTGCACAATGAACACGGCAAACCGGAACTATACGCCGATGAAGAGGCGAAACGACAGTGCGATGAACAGGGCATCAACGCTATGCACGTGAGTATTTCTGATGAAGGCGGATTCGCGATTGCACAAGTCATTCTGGAGCGCGTGTAATCGTGGATGATTTACAGAAACGCAGCCCCTATCTTCAGCTTGGTGGTGATGCATCTGTTAGAAAACTGGTCGATCGATTCTATGATCTGATGGATGAAGACAACAACGTAAGTACAATCAGAAAAATGCACCCGGAGGATCTTTCTGAATCACGCGATAAACTCTATGAGTTTCTGTCCGGGTTTCTTGGTGGCCCGTCGCTCTACCATCAAAATCGCGGACATCCGAAACTGCGTATGCGCCACCTGCCTTTCAAAATCGACGAACAGGCCAGAGACCAGTGGCTGAGCTGCATGAACAGAGCACTCGAAGAACAAACTGATGACACTCTATTATTAATGCAGCTGAAATCTTCGTTCTACAAAACCGCACACCACATGATCAACCAACCGTAGATGGGTTGCCACTTGACTGAAACATTTACCCTGCATAAACAACTCGCGACCGACACTACCTTTATCAAAGAGTTGGATCTATGCCTTGTGCTACTGATCAATGATGCAAACTATCCCTGGACTATTCTCGTGCCGAAGCGAGCTGGCGCTACTGATATCTACAAACTTAATCACGCTGATCAGACGCAGTTGCTTGAAGAGTCTGAATTATTAAGCAAGGCAATGGAGTCTGTGTTTAAACCGGACAAACTTAATGTTGCTGCCATTGGCAATATCGTGCCACAACTGCACATTCATCATATAGCTCGCTATAAAACTGATATCGCGTGGCCTTCACCGGTATGGGGTTTTACGAAGGCCTTGGCCTATACAGACGACCTGAAGGAAAAAACTGTCGATACATTAACGAGCGCGCTGAGTTAAGCTAAGTATTTTAATCGGTTATAAGATCTATCGATCTAGCTTTGGTGGATGCGCAAGCTTATCCACCCTACGCGGGCGCGGTACTGTTCGTGACTTGAGCTATGAATTTAAATAACAGAGCTGCTGCTGCGCGACGAGGTCTTTACCTACACCCGGGGAACATGTGTTCTGCAAGGTTAAAATTTGTCCGGGAATACCGTAAACCATCCATTGAAAGCCGATGCCAACTTGTGCTTCTGCCCGGCTCCCGGACATACGACAATGTACCGCAAACATACCCAAACCGGCTTCCCCCTAAAGGGTGAATTATCCAGATAAAGGTTGATCTTTGTGGACAGGTTTACTTTACTGCCGGGCAAGTTCCGCGCTAATCAGGGAAATCTGTGGACCCCAATCCACGCAAACTGAGCTGTAGCAGTCACCGCTGCCCGTGCGTGGAATTTTCGTGACTGAACTATGAATTTTAAACTACAGAGCTGCAGCCGGCCGACCAGGACTGGTACCCACGTCCAGAGAACACGTGTTTCTATTTGGGGTATGAAAGTGCCCGGGAATACCGTAAACCATCCCTTGAAAGCCAACGCAACCAGTGCTTCTGCCCGGCTCCCGGACAGCAGAGAATGTACCGTAATACTACCCGAATCGGCTTCCCCCTAACGGGTAAAACTTCCAAACGAAGGCTGATAATTGTGGACAATTTTGCTTACTGTACGTTAACCCGCAGTCCTAATCAGGGAATTTTGAGAACCCCGCACAACGGAAACTGAGTTATAGCAAGCAGTTTTCCCATCCTGCAACTACCGTGTCAGAAATAACAGGCAGATAAAGGTGCAGTCGTTAGAATGGCCACCTGCAGCGGATCAGCCTGGTCCTATATGCGCTACAAGGATAATACCGCCCAGACTACAGTTGCATTAAAGACTGCTCCGGCGGTTCATACCAAACCGCCGTGCGCAGGGAATTAACCAAAGGGATAAACTACTAGAGTTCCGATCGTCGCGACCTGAGCTCCTGCATCATTAACTCAATAGCGGCGGCAAGCTCAGGTCCATTGTTGTTCACGCTACTGTTCGAATCCCCGTCGCCAAATTCAAGCAAATCTGCTTTCATGTGGTCTCGCAGTTCTGTGCTGCTTATTGCTTCGCCATTCAGCGATAAACTCTTGGCTGCCAATACCGGATTTCTTGTAATGGTTACGTCGACGGTACCTTCCGGTGAATTGGCAGCATCGTCGGAACACTGGTCATCGTTTTGATCCTCGTCACAAAACTCATAAGTCCCTGATCCAGTTAACTGTGTATCCATAGTAAAAGAGAAAAATTCACGTGTGTCCGCAAAAACTGAGATTCTTACACATATAAAATCTGATCCAGGAACCACAATCTCTGCGCAGCGGTAAACGTCAAGCCGCTCATCAACAACTGCTACAGACCGAACACTAAATATCTCGACCCCATCATCTGCAATGAAGACTATTGGCTCGACCTCATCATCTGCAGTGAAGATCACTGATGCTTCTGCTACATTGCCGGAACCGGTGACACTGAATCTAAACGTAACTTCGCCAAATAGATTCTCAATGCTACCGAATGGAGGTTCGTCTCCGGAAACAGGCTGGACGACCGGACCCGACTGCTCATCCAATGGCTCTGCCGCTGTCTCTTGTTCCAGCGGCAGCGTAGTATCGTCATCATCATTGCTTGAACCACACCCTGCAAGAGCAATCAGGAGAATAAAAATCGGACTTTTTATAATCGAAGAATAATGCTTCATTTTACTACCTCACTTAACATAAGTTGTTTGTCCCTGCCTGTAACGCCGCAGCCTCACAAAAGTTTGCTTAACCTGTTATGTACAAACATAAGGGCATTTTTTCCTGGCATTCTTTCTACCCTTGATATCATCTGCTTCATAATTTTTCGAACTATTGTTTCTCAAAGCCAATAATCAGATCAAAACAACTGACAGGAGCACAATATCCACATATTATGTCGCCTGTTAGACAAATCTGACGTCGGTTTAGCCAGAACATCTCACATTCGGCTCGAATAGCAGGTGCATGGATTTTAAAAAATTCGCTGTAAACCAGACACAATTTCGAATTTATTCACCGTTTGCTGTAGCCAAATCGACTGGTTGTTAACCCGGACTATTCATGAAATGGCGAGCATATCGCGCAGAGATTTG
>CAZKAQ010000217.1:0-4294 GCA_964550655.1 uncultured Granulosicoccaceae bacterium | reverse complement strand
CCTGTTTAGCGATAATGACTCTGAGTGCCGAATCCTCATGAATAATGCAGGCTAGTATCTGCCAGGTTTTAGAACTTCAGCTGGCATTCAGTTGGCATTCAGATCCGGCATCACCTTCAGATCGACAAATTGCCTTTGCCCTGCCTGTCCGTCGGAAAACAGATAGATAAAAAAGTCAGTCAAAATACAAAGTTTATGCAGCACTGCAACATCGGCACACCGGTGCTGTCTGCTATAATATCTTGGGAAATTACCATTATTTTCTGCGCCTCAACCGGGCCCGGTCACACACCAATCGCGGAACACTATGTCTGAATTATCAAAAAAAGAGCGTTTTCTGAGTCTCTTCACGGACGTCAAGCCAGGTGAGGGAACCACCGCCTTGCTCATGTTTGCCAATGTGTTCCTGATTCTTCTGGCTTACTATTTCATTAAACCGCTGCGTGAAGGATGGATAGCAGTATCAGATGTAGAGGGTCTGTCGAAGATGGAGGTCAAGGCCTACTCGAGTTTTCTACAGAGTATTATTCTGCTGTTTGTGGTTGGCTGGTATGCACAGCTGGCTGCCCGATGGGACCGGGTCACCCTGTTCACCCGTGCGACCTTATTCTGTATTTCCAATATGATTTTTTTCTGGTTTCTACAGCCCGACTTTTTCTTCACCAGCAACTACTTAAAAAATATGGGCGTCGCCTACTATCTGTGGGTCGGGATGTTCAGCGTTTTTGTGGTAGCTCAGTTCTGGACCTTTGCCGCTGATATCTATACCAATGAGCGCGGTAAAAGGATGCTGCCTTTTATAGCCATTGGCGCTACATCCGGTGCCGCTTTCGGCTCATGGGTTGTCAATCAGTTGGTAGGCTCCGGTATCATGCCCACTGAAGCCTTGCTGCTGGTAGCTATCGTGCCTTTGCTTGCTTCCATTTTTATTGTCCGCATGGTTGCCAAACGGGAAGCTATGCATGCAAAAGCTGATGAAGAAGAAGCCAAAAAAACGGAAGCCGACACCGCAGAGGCTGAAAAACCCAGTCTTTTGGGTGGTGCCAAACTCGTACTGCTTAGCAAGTTCCTGTTATTGGCAGCGCTGGTCACCATGCTGACAAACTGGGTTAACACTAACGGTGAAAATCTGTTATTCGGAGTAATCCAGGAATCACTGGCAAAAGATGCACAAGAGCAAGGCATCACCGACGACAGCTCCGTACTGGCGTTTGTTCGTGACGGTACGACCGCATTTTATGGCAACTTCTTTTTCTGGGTAAACATTATAGCGCTGTTGTTGCAGGCCTTTGTCGCTTCAAGACTATTGAAATACGGTGGCTTTGCAGCGCTTCTGCTGATCTTGCCGGTTATCGCGCTGACGTCCTACACTGTGATGGCACTGCTGCCCGTGCTGGCTGTAGTTAAGATGATGAAAATTGCAGAGAATGCAACAGACTATTCATTGAATAACACCTCGCGTCATGTACTGTGGTTGCCGGTGAGCTCTGCTATGAAATTCCGCGGCAAACCCGCAATTGATACTCTCTATGTTCGCCTCGGAGATGGCCTTGCGGCGGTGACAGTACTGATTGGTGTGCAGCTGTTGTCACTCTCGACAACAGGATTCTTTTCCTTCAACGTCTTTCTTGTATTGTGCTGGCTGGTTGCAGGTGTTTTACTGGTCAGAGAACATCGACGTGCATCAGCGGGTGAACCTATCTGATTGTAGGTATGACACATGTGAGGCATCTGCCAGAGAGTACACTGGTGGATGCCTGCTGTTAACTTGCCGGGGTTTACTTTCTGAATTCTGCGGACTTTTAGCAAAGCCCGCTATCTGGCGTATCTACTGATCTTTATCGAACAAATTCTCGACTTCATCAGATTCTTCTTCCTTCTTTGCGCCGCTAAATACTTTAACCGGATCGATTGATGACCACATTGGCGTTGATGCCATTGCACTCGCCAAAAGAGTTCCGCCGCGAAGTACCCAGGTGAGTATCCCTGCAGTAGCACTGAATGTTACACCATAGATTGCTTCGTTGGCGAGAACCGTCTTGACTGCTTCCTCACTCTGCGCGTCTGTAAAATCTCTATCCAGTTGCTCCAGGCTGCGCAGATAGTTGGCGTAAGAGATTCTGTTCAATTCACTGTCAAGTGAAATTTGAAGAACAGAGTCGTTTACCAATGAATCTGTCGAAAATAACAACACACCGGTCACTTCATTATGTTGTATCACCTCAATCGTACTGAGCTGTGATGAGCGATTGGATTGGCTGACGACGTTTTGAGCTATCACCGAATCACTACTTGCAAGATTGACTTGTCGATCAGTTAAAAGCGCCTCCGCTATTGGCGCACCGAAAAAATCGGCTCCGAGCTCTTCTGCTACAGAATCTACCTCTTCTTCTGCTTCTGCTTGTTCTTGTTCTTGCTCCTGCTCAGGTGTGGTATTAGTTTCGACATCGATTCCGGTTTCGGTTCCGATTTCGGTTTCTGTTTCGAATTCCGGTGTGACTTGTGGAAAGTCTACCGGCAGGACACTCCCAACAAGTATCGCATCAATGGGAGGCTCGATTGAGATACTTACTGTAGCCAATGTAAACGCACCATCCTCATTGGTAATCCGGTAAGTAAACTCATCCTGCAATACTGTCGAATCATTGTGAACGTAGGTGAAACTTCCATTCTGATTAATCTCAACGGTGCCTTGCTGCGGGGCTATCTCAATAGAAATGACAAAACCTGAATTTTCCTGCAGTAGATTTCCACCGAGAGTTGCAAAACCTGAAGCCAGAGTGTCACCGTCTTCAGAATTGAATGTCTCGCCAAGCTGCAGTATCAACTGATCGTTCTCTATTGCCGGTGCCTGATCAATGACTTCAAGAATAACAAACGACAGCCTGCCAGATGCCGCTAACGCCCCGTCTTCACCACCGTCAGCCAGCGATAAATCGACAAAATCGGAACTGGTTTCAGAACCATCATGAACATAACGCAGTTGATTGTCGTTTAATTCGGCAAGCGTAAAGGTATCACCAGCAGACAGAACCGTACCTGATAAGATAAGAGCACCGTTTTCCGGCTGGCTCTGCAATGTATAAGTAAGATCTTGTGGCAACAAATCATCAACGTCAAAACCGGACAAATGATCACTGTCAATCAGTATGTCAGCACCTTCATCAAGAGTGACAACATCGGTAATAATCTCCGGACCATCGTTAACTGCAGTAACATCAAAGGTCAAATGACGAATTTCCGGATCGACATCGACACCACCATTTAAAGTGCCGCCGCTATCACGTAGCAGATACCCCAAAGCATTATCACTACCATTGCTTACAAAATTTAGCGGTGGTGTAAACACCAAAGCGCCGCCCTCGATTTCACTGGCATCAATGAAATCCATTACCATCACCGGAACACCTGACAGACTAAGCACACCATCAACAGGTAATGATGTGATTAAAATTCCGGAAAATTCATCTCCTTCCAGCCCATCAGAAAACGGAAAATCACTGATTGTCAGAACATAAGGTGTATCTTCCGGTGTTTGAACCGTCGAGTCGACACCTTCAGGTGAGTCATTAACCGGGATAATATCCAACACTGCACTACCTGCAATAATGTCCATACTATCAGTTACCGTGTAAGCAAAGCTTACATCGGTATCATCATTAGCTGCTGGCGTATAACTCCAGGTGCCATCTCCGTTGTCAATCAGCGTGCCGCCGCCCGAAGTGATAATCAGCCCCACTGCAGTTAGTCCCTCACCTTCAATATCATTCGCATTAGCCAGAAGATCTGCTTGAGTAATCAGGTGGACACCACTGTCTTCTGCTATTCCAGTCAGAGTAACCGGCGCAGTTGTCGGGGGATCATTGACTGGTGTGATATCAAGCGTTACATTGGCTGCAATGTTGTCTGTGCTATCGCTTACTGTGTAAGTAAAGCTGACATCGGTATCATCATTAGCTGCCGGTGTGTAGCTCCAGGTACCATCTCCGTTATCAGTTAAAATACCATTACCTGCACTAATAACTAATCCGGTTGCAGTTAATGCATCACCTTCAACATCCGTTGTATTAGACAGAAGTTCTGCCTGTGTGATCAGGCGAGGACCGCTATCCTCTGCTATTGCGGTCAATGTAACAGGTACAGTGACGGGCGCATCGTTAACTGCAGTGAAGTTAATATCTCTGCTGACGACATTACTGTCGACATCGCCATCATTGATCTGAAAAGTCACTGTTCTTGTCAGATCAGATGGATCATCACTGGTGTTTACATAGCTGATTGATTGCAGTGCAGC
>CAZKAQ010000216.1:0-4376 GCA_964550655.1 uncultured Granulosicoccaceae bacterium | reverse complement strand
AAACTAAAATTAGTCGGTCGCCTTGTGAATAATGCAGGCTAGTATCCAACATGACGTATTTCCCTGACACTTCCTGTTATCAATTTCTTAAGATCCGGCATACTGCCTTGCTATGTGTGAACAGGGTAGCGATGTTTTTTTCCGGCTGCGATGTTCCGATCCGTCTTTAGGATATACTGCCGTTGTGACCTGTAAAATCAATTGAAATGACGGACATACCCGTGAGGTTCAAAACATTTAAAGGCGAAACGTACTATCACTGGTACAAATCTCCAATAGGCAAATTGTTAATCACCGGTAATCAGTCTGCGCTCGCAACAATCACTTTCCCGATTAGTAAACCCGAACCCGCTCAGGACTGGACTGAAAACTCACTGCAGTTCAAAGAAGTGTGCAGGCAACTCGATCATTACTTTGCCGGGACATTGAAATCGTTCGATCTTCCACTTGCACCGCACGGCACAGCATTTCAAAAAAGCGTCTGGCGGCAACTGTTAAAGATCCGCTATGGTCATACGACAAGCTACGGTTCAATTGCAAAACAGCTCGGCAATGAAAAAGCAATGCGTGCCGTCGGCAGCGCTAATGGACGCAACCCTATATCAATCATTATACCCTGCCACAGAGTGATCGGCAGCGATGGCAACCTGACCGGATACGGTGGAGGTCTGCCGACTAAATCTTTCCTGCTTAACCTTGAGAACAACGCTCAACAAAGTCTGTCATTGTAATGCCTGAGCTGCCTGCCCCGGAAGTTTTAATCTATCTGGCAGTTGCGGCATCCGGCACAGCCATTCTGCACTCTGTCGGTGGATTTGCAGGCGCACTCTTACTGTCGGTAGCGTTGAGTCCGGTGCTCGGTATCAAGCTAACTATACCTCTGGTCAGTGTGGCAATGGTTGTGTCACACGGGATACGAGCTTTTGTGTTTAGAAAATCAGTGGACTGGCAAATATTTTTTTTGCTTATTACGGGAGCTCTACCGTTTATTCTAATTGGCGTGTACACCTACGTCGGTTTATCTGAAGCAGCAGTTGGATGGTTTCTGGGCTCACTTCTTCTGATAACCATACCGCTTAGAAGAGTCTTGAAAAACAAAAAAATAACCATTCATCGATCTGTTATCAGCCTTGTCGCCATACCTTACGGGCTGTTGTCCGGTGCAAGTTTTGGCGTCGGTTTGATGCTCGGACCATTTCTACTCGGTGCAGGTTTAACCGGTGAGGCACTGGTTGCCACAGTCGCTGTTCAGGGTGTGACACTGAACCTCATAAAAACCATTGCTTTCGGCATATCGCCCTTACTTGGTTTCAAAGAAATGGTACTGGGTCTGTGGCTTGGCTTATGCACTTTTCCGGGGCACTACATCGGACACAAAATTGTTAACCGCGCAACAGACTCTGCTCATGTACTATTCATCGAAGCTCTGATGCTTGCAGGCGCGCTGTACTTTATCAGTCGCGGTTTCCTCGTATAGACGCCTTTAGTTTTGCCCTGCTCTCTACAAATTCATCTCACAGCACACACAGCTTGCGTTAAACTCGTTACATACCAAGCAAACCGCCAAACATGACCACAATCCACTTTATACGCCACGGCCAGTCGACCTGGAATGCGGAAGTACGCATACAAGGATCATCGGACCCTGATCTTTCCGATCTGGGTCGTTCGCAGGCCAGTGCCCTTGCCGGCAAACTACCCGCCTTTGATCGTCACTACTGTAGCGATCTAAAGCGCACCAGACAGACCATCGAGCTTATACTTGAAGGCCGCACTGAAAATGTTGTCTACCGCAGCTCGCTGCGTGAAATTCACCTTGGCCCCTGGGAAGGCATGTTGCTGTCTGATGCCACTGATCAATACCCGGAGCAAACAGATAATTTTCGTCACAATCCCGGGGAATTTTCACTCGACGATGCTGAAACCTTTTCCGCTTTACAGGCAAGAGCGCACAACGCGGTAAATGAAATCGTTGCTGAATGCCCATCGCAAACTGTACTTGTTGTCAGTCACGGTGCGCTATTGAAGTCACTTCTGATTGACTATGAAAATCGTCCGATAAACACTATCTGGGCTGACCCTCATATGGACAATTGCGGTCATAGTGTTGTCGAGTACGGTACCGGCTCACCAAAAGTAATCAAGTTCGCAGATCATACTGAGTGGTAGGCATTCAGGATAAAAAAGCACCGGTTCCGGTAGCTTGTCTGTCAGAGCTCTTTTAAGGTAGTACCAAGCTCTCGGGTTGCAGCCGCCACACCGCTTGAAGCAATTTCCCAGTCAAGTGCGTAAAGTGCAGTTTCTATAACACTTAAAACGCCGAGCACCATTGGCGCATTGACGTAACCCATGTGACCGATTCGAAAGCCTTTTCCGTGCAAATCTCCGATTGTGATACCAAGCTTTACCGAAGCATTGTCTTCGCACCACTGCAAAAGAACTGCCGCTGACCTTCCCTCAGCCAGCGTTATGGCGGTAACGCTATTGGCACGAGCATCGGGATTTTTTATGTTCAACTTCATTAAACCATTACTTCCCCAGGCGACAACAGCACTCCTCACAGCATCTGCAAGCAACTCGTGACGTTTAAATGCAGTAGTGAGACCTTCTTCAAGCAGCATATCCAGGGCACATTTTAAACCAAACATTAAATGCTCAGGCGGGGTACCACAGTACTTCATATAGTGCTCAGGCCCGTCACGAAAAGTCCAGTCCCAGTATTGAGTTCTAAGGTCAGCGCTTTTATGCGCCGCTTTAGCTTTACTGCTTGCCGCTACAAAGCTCAGACCTGGAGGCATCATCAATCCTTTCTGTGATCCGGCAACGGCAACATCCACGTTCCAATCATCCATCAGGAACGGCATTGTGCCCAGCGAGGCGATGCAATCTATCATTAGCAATGCCGGATGATTGGTATCGTCGAGTAAGCGGCGTATGCGCGGGACATCGTTTACCACGCCAGAGGCTGTATCTACCTGCACAGCAAGCAGTGCTTTGATACGGTGATTCTTGTCAGTTTTTAGTATTTCTGCAGCAGCAGCATAATCGACCGGCTGACGCCAATCACCAGAGACATAATGGACGTTCAAATCCTGCAAAGCACCGGAGTCACCCCAGGTTTTGGCAAACAAACCTGATTCAAGAACTAGAATTTCATCACCTCGAGACAACACATTGCCAAGCGCTGCCTCCCAGGCGCCATGGCCGTTAGCGGCATACATATAAACGCTGCCACGGGTCTGGAAGACAGACTGTAGCGAAGTAAGGCAACTCTCAGTGACATCGATCAGTGAACCTGCATAAATATCTATTGCAGGACGATGCATTGCACTCAGGACTTCATCCGGTACGACCGTAGGACCGGGAATAGCTAGAAAGTCCCTTCCCTGGCTCAACACGCCGGTAACCTCAGTCACGTGCAGCTCTTTGCCGGCGAATCAGGTCTTGTCATAAGACAGTTATGAACGTCAGAAAGTGTACCCTCAAAATTTTCTTCTGCCAGAGGACCGGTTGTTGAACGAGTTGACTTTAATACGGTTTGCAGTCGTTTTAAGATGTGATGCACTAATACTGTTCCATTTTCCAATACTTGCCTGTATCTCTTCATGCGGTAGATCGGACTCATAATCAGACAGTCCCCATTTTACTGACACTTGGTCAGCGAACTAATAATTAATAGTGCCCGACTACATTGTAATATGGCCGGGTTGTTGGCGTACCCGTTGCAGCCAACTGCAAATACCCGGAAAGCGGCTCAATTCGAAGCCACCTTCCTGCGCCACATGGGTGTAAGCATACAGGCTAATATCGGCTACGCAATAGCTGTTACCGACTAAAAATTCATGTACTGCGAGGCGCGCTTCCATGATTTCGAGCGCGCGATACCCCGGACCCTCTTTGCTGTCATATTCCGCCTTGCGTTCGGAAGGCAGGCCGAGGAATATTTTAATAAAGCGTCGCACGGCAATAGTCGGCTCATGATTGTACTGTTCAAAAAACTGCCACTCCTGTACCCGAAACCGGTGCAGTGCATCCGCCGGCATTAAATCCGTACCTGTGGCAAAGAAATTCAAAATTGCGTTGGACTGGGTCAACACTTCATTGTTATCCAAAATAACAACCGGAATCTGCCCGGCCGGATTTAACGCAAGGAATTCCGGCGTGCGGGTTTCACCTTTGACAACAAGCACCTCGTGCCACTCATGCTCAATGTTCAATTGCGACAACAACAATGCAACTTTGTAGCAGTTACCGGATTTAATATCTCCATAGACCTTGATCATTATGCGCTCCAGTTTGCCTTGTCATATTTACTACCTGTCACTAGCCTGCATTATTCACAAGGCGACCGACTAATTTTAGTTTCTGCCTATAAA
>CAZKAQ010000215.1:0-4398 GCA_964550655.1 uncultured Granulosicoccaceae bacterium | reverse complement strand
TGTTTATAGGCTAAAACTAAAATTAGTCGGTCGCCTTGTGAATAATGCAGGCTAGACAAAGTCGATATGTTTGTTGAAAGGCAGCTCCCGGATGCGTTGTCCTGTGGCCGAGAAAATAGCATTGCCAAGTGCCGGAGCCGCCGGAGGCAAGCCCGGCTCACCAATGCCTCGAATACGTTTGCCGTTTTCCAACACCTTAACTGCAATATCCGGTGTCTGGTATAGACGCATGCCTTCGTATGCATGATAGTTGTTTTGTTGCGGTGTGTAATTTTCGTAGGTTAATTCACTATTGATCGCATGGCTGAGGCCGTAGATTAAGCCGCCAAATAACTGCGCTTCGATGTTGGCAGGATCAAGCACTGTACCAACATCTGCAACGATGAAGGCTTTGTCCAGCTTTATACCCGCCTTTGTTTTGGTCACTTCAATGACTTGTGCCGTCGGTACCCCGAACGACATACAAAACGCTACACCGCGACCGCGAGCACTGCCATCCGACGATGGACTCAGAGACGAGCCACTCCAACCGCTCAAACTACCCACTTCTTCAAGTACTTTTTGCGAGACATCATGCATGCAAAGTCGAATGCGTTCTTCCAACGGGTCAGCACCGGCAGCGTGGATCAGTTCATCGAGCCAACAGTCGTGAAAAAAACCGTTGCCGGAAGCACCAACCGAACGCCACGAAGATACCGGAACCATATCGGGTGCACGATAACCAGTCACTCGATAGTTGGGTATGGCAAATGGCTGATCCCACGATCCGGTAGTAATGGTTGCATCCGGACCCGGTACAGTCATCCCTGTAAGACGTGCAAACCAACCCGGCGCCATAGCTGATTGGCTCACCGATAAATCAAAGGTCTCAACCTTGCCATCTGCCACAACACCCCTGGCGCGAGTAATTGCGGCCGGACGCGGGTAGTCGTGAGTCATGTCTTCTTCGCGACTCCATGTCATTTTAACCGGCGTGCCTTTCACTGCCATTGCCAGCTCTACCGCCTGCTCGACATGGGTCATCTCAAGCTTATGACCAAAGCTGCCTCCCATAGGCTGCACATAGACAAAAACCTTCTCTACATCGATGGCAGATATTTTGGCTGCCTTGTTTCGAATGAATAGTGGAATCTGTGTGCCTGTCCAAATCTCTACCGTCTCGTCGGTTACACGTACGATGGCGTTCATCGGTTCCATTGGAGCATGTGCAAGATAGGGCACTCGATAGGAGGCTTCAATCACGTCATTTGAATCGAGTGCCGCGTCGACATCGCCATCGTTACGCTGACGATGATCCTGTAGTTCTTCATTATCGACAGCTGCTTCAAGTGCCTGCCATATTTTTTCAGAATTTTCCGGATAGGGCCCCGGACCCCATTCGCAGTTGAGCGCCTTCAGCGCTTTGAACGCATACCAGGTATTAGATGCGATAATGCCTACTCCGTGCTTTACCGGAACCACCTGCTGTACCCCCGGCATAGCGGCGGCGGCATCATTGTCGAAGCTTAATACTTCACCACCAATACCCGGGTTTGCACAAACCGAAGCAAATACCATCCCCTCAAGCTGTAGATCTATGCCGTACACTTCTGTACCGGTACACTTCGCAACCATATCGATTCTTTGCATTCCGGGCTTACCGAGTAAGCGCCACTCACTCGAGTCTCGCAGTGAGACCTCTGTTATTGGCTCCAGTGTCGCGGCATCAGATGCAAGTGCGGTGTATGCTAACCTGGTGCCATCGGGAAGAATGACATGACCATCTTCTGTTTTAAGGTCTGCTCGGGAAACCCCGGTTTTTTGTGCTGCAGCTTCCTTGAAGGTTTCTCTGGCGACAGCACCTGCCGAGCGCAGCCGCTCGAACATATCAGGCACCGTCGATGAGCCACCTGTCATTTGTAATTGCAATATCTTTGCAGGCACTGCCATAAATTCACGCGCAGTTTCCGCAGTTAAACTTTCATCATACGCAGGAAATGGAACTCCCTCACCGAGTAATGTGGAGTTATAGTAGGCAGGGCCCGGCATACCGGGAGTGATGGTCGCCATTGCGGGGTCTATATCAAGTTCCTCTGCAATAAGACTGGCTTGTATGGAGTATGAACCCTGACCCTTGTCAGCACGAGGGGTGATCAGAGTAATGCCATCTGCATTAACCTTGATAAATGGCGTAATAGCAGCTTCACCGTCTTTGAGATCATTGAGTAACGGGTTTGGTATGGGACGCCTGGCCATGTACGTACCAAATGCAACCCCGCCGGCAAGTGCCGCAGAGCCGATTAGAAAAGTACGCCGGGTGATCGTTCCTGCCGTTTTCAGTGCACCCATCTCAACGCTCCTGCAATTTAACAGCAGCGGTTTTAACTGCAGCACGTATACGCGGGTACGTGCCACAACGACATAGATTGCCACTCATCACGACATCAATCTGTTCATCAGATGGATCCGGTTGAGTCGCCAGAAGTGATGCCGCCTGCATTATCTGACCGGACTGACAATAACCGCACTGAGCCACCTGATGTTCAACCCATGCCTCTTGCACAGCGTGCATCGTGTCAGGATTTCCCAACCCCTCGATTGTCTGAACCTCTCCATTGAGGTCTCCCACGGCCAGTTGACACGATCTGACCGCGGTTCCGTTAACATGTACCGTACAAGCACCACATTGTGCAATTCCGCACCCGTACTTTGGCCCGGTTATACCAAGCTCATCGCGAAGCACCCATAAAAGCGGCATCTCCGGTTCCACATCGACCTCAAAAATCTCACTATTGACGGTTAATTTCATGGAGGTGATATCCTATTTACAGGTTAGATGCACCAGTCTATCGCAAAATATACAACTTTATAATTTCCGTATACTTGTAAACTTCGAATGAATGACACTGAATGAAAACTGGTTGCAGTCGCTACCGAATTGTTCGCCCGGTACAGCGTTAAACGTACCACTGGATATTTATTTTAAGCATTCTGTTTACAAGCCGTTTGAAATGCTCCGGAAAACACCGGATATAAGAGATCTGATCAAGGCGATTGGAGAGGAAACACGCAAAGTTGCCCACAAAGCTGATACCACCAGGACTAAATTACCGGCGTAACAACCTGAACCCTATGGTCATAGTCTCAAAGCAAGACACAGTGATACCAGAACGGTCGCAAGTTTGATCGCGACCTCAAACAGAGAATTGAAATTATCGGTAGATTCCCGAAGGGAGCTTGACAAGCTACTGCAAACCCTGACAGTAGCTGTACAGGCATTACTGAAAAAACAGCCGCCACTTTATCGTTTGTTAAAACTCACCTGGCACCCGGATAACGCACTATGGCAATTACCCGGGTGGTTGGAATAGCAATTACATCAACAGGTTACTGACATATCTTTTAAAGGTTAGCCGGATTGACCTGTACGGTGAACGGATCGAATGGGCCAGTATCGACAGTCCAGTTGTCAAACTGGGTATTCGTTACTGCACCGCCGCGAACTGCACCAATGTGCGTCAGGTCATATCCGAAGGTATCGGCTGCTACATCCTGGTTGAAACCGCCTTCACCATCATCACTGATAATAAACGGCGAGGCAGTATCGGCGGCATCCACAACACCATCGTTGTTCGTGTCACCATCGAGAAATCCGTTCAGGAAATTGGCATCACCCGCCAAACCATTACCAATGCCTCGCAGATTATTCAGATACCAGCCTGCGGTGAAGTTCTCTGTTCTGTCAACCAGCTCGCCGGTAAAGTTTAAGCCACCCGATGCAGAATCAAACGGTGTATTGGCTCCGGGTAGTTCACCGCCGGCTCCGTTGTAATAGACAATGCCATCACCATTTGAGTTGTTAGCGGCGACCGTACCGGCAGGGAAGCCGACCGATCCGTCACGCACTACGCCAAAGTTTCCATTTGCACCGGCTTCACTGGCACAGTGGATTCCATCTATATAATTCGGACCCGGCACAGTGGTGTCAATCTGACTAAGGTCGGCTGCAGTGTCGGCTTCATAACAACCGTTGCGGAAGTTGGCAATCAGCACGTTAGCCATTCGAATCTGATCGGTGTTATCGGCAAATAGAATACCGAACTCGTTATCACTGGCGCCTGCGCCTTCGCTTGTGCTGTCGCGACCGACCAGTGTTGCATTGACGATTCTGGGGTTAGAGTTGCCCTCTTCGGTTTCACTGGCGTAGATACCGGATCGGCCTGTACTGCCATCGATATCGCGGTTATGTATGACCATAAGATCTTTAATCAAACCATTGAAATCACGGTACCAAATGCCGTCTCGTGCTGAACCGGTTGCCAGTATCCACGACAATCTAGGGTCGCCGTTGAGAATATGCAGACCATCTCTGGCAGAGTTATGTGACTGTACGAAAGTCAGAGTCGTTGTGCTATCGAC
>CAZKAQ010000214.1:0-4580 GCA_964550655.1 uncultured Granulosicoccaceae bacterium | reverse complement strand
TTCCACTTCATCACTGCCGCCATTATCAGTAGCACCTCCACTGTCTCCACTACCACTACTGTCGCCACCAATACCGATAACTTCAGTACCACCGCCTCCATGCTGCGAGCACGAACAGTGCTGCACAGATGAGAACACTTTTACAAAGAGCTTTTCATCTTATCCAATTGTCTTGATAGTGGTGTGCGACCAATCGTTATAGATTTAACGAAGCAAGAAATAGCTGCAGAAATACCAGAAAACCGGAAGCTCACGTCCCGACATTTCTCCCAACCACGCACTCCGGCAGCATCTGCGTCACGTCATAACAGAGTCCGAACTCATTAGTATTTGCAGGGATGATATTCCCGTTACATAGATGGGCAAATAGTAGAGGTTCGCCACACGGCATTTGAACCACGACACATAGTAGCGACAAAAAACTTCAATATTCCTCAGATTTGACCTGTTTGTGAGTTCAGAAAGTAGCCTGAGCGGCCGATACACCGGATCGATTATCGACCATCGCCAAATCGGACCGGAGAGGGAGATAGTTCAAACTTATAAAGACTCATAATAATAAAGGTTGTTTGTTCTACGTTAAATGCCTTTTAAAACAACAATTCGTGACTGCTGCACCATCAACAGGGTGACAGACCTCTGATTGTTGCATTTTAAATTTGCACCATTGTTTGTAAACGAGACATCTCTTCAATCTTTCTTTTTAAAAATCAGATAAGTTTGCGCGCGAATTACGGGGCAGCCATAAGCCTCAACAAAATTTCAATTGATAATTGCCGGCCAGGGCGCAATTGATTCAATTTACTTTATAAATAATTTTAGCTTTTTTATTTTTGATTTTTTTTATTGGGAAAGTAATTATGTCGATAGCGATAAAACCTTTAGTAACTACAGAGTTAACAGAATTACCAGAACTAACAGAAAGACAACGTCGAGAATTAGAGTATCACAGAGAATACGCCGAATCTAAAAAACAGATGCTTGCAGAAGCATTTAACTTTGATGTTGTTGAGGAAAAGAAGCGACGCTGGTGGAATCAGTACTGGGACATGTACACTTACTTGCTTGAGCAAGACTTAAAAGGTAAGAATTTACTGATTATTGGCTGCGGATTCGGTGAAGACGCTATCAACCTTGCTAAAGCCGGTGCCAATGTCAGTGCGTATGACTTGTCGCCTGAATCTATTGATATAGCCTCTGCAGTGGCAGAAAAAGAAGGCCTGGAAATCGACTTCAGAGTCATGCCGGCAGAGAAGCTGACATACGCAGACAATCAATTCGATATTATTATTGCCAGAGACATTCTTCATCATGTCGAGATTGATGAAACTATGGCTGAAGTAAAGCGAGTATCAAAGCCAGACGGAATGTTATTCTTCAACGAAGTTTATAGTCATTCAATTTTCAAGAAAATTCGATATTCTCGCTTTATTGATAAATGGCTTTATCCGAAAATGGTTTCGTTTGTTTACAGGACTGATGAGCCCTACATAACAGAAGATGAAGATCGCCTGACAGAAGTTGAAGTTAAGCAAATAGCCGAGCAACTGGGCAGCATTAAAAAGCGCAGCTATTTCAATGTATTCGTCACACGTCTTCTGCCAGATCAATATGTTCTGGTCAGTATGATTGATCAACTCATACTACGCATCCTGAAACCTGTTGCCCCGTTACTCGGTAGCCGGGTGATTATGGCTGGCGTTATCAGTAAGTAAAAGTTAGCTAAAAAGTTGATCACCCATTGATCATAACTCTGAGTGATCTTCCGCTATATTAACTACTTTGTACCTGCTGCTCTGTGCAGCAGGTACCCTGGCTCAGCCCAGATAGTCCGACCACAATCTGTCACCGGCACCAAATACAAAAAAGTCAGGGTTGAGCATTGTTTCCCGGGTGTTGTAGCGTAACGGTCGCATGCTTGTATCGGTAATACTGCCTCCCGCTTCTTCGACAACACACTGCGCTGCACCGGTATCCCACTCTCCGGTGGGACCAAGGCAGGCGTAGATATCTGCACGGCCTTCGGCCACCAAACAAGACTTTAATGCACCTCCCATACGTAGCTCACTATGCTCTCCAAGGTTTGCGAGAAAGCGCTCGAGCTTATCGCTTAACTGTGTCGCCCACCCAAGGACCACTGTGACGCGTTTTTCCGGGGCCTTGCGAACGCTGATCCGGCGTGGATTGTCATCTCCGATTTGTTTCCAGGCGCCCTCGCCTTTACACCCCCAGTACGTGATGTCCAGAATCGGTGCGTGTATCACTCCCAATACCGGTGAGCCATTGGCAATTAACGCGATGTTCACACTGAACTCTCCGTGTTGTTTGATAAATTCCCGTGTGCCATCAAGCGGATCGACCAACCAGTAGGCTGGCCATGAACTGCGTTCTTCGTGAGATATCTCACGAGACTCTTCAGTCAGTACAGGAAGGTCCGAATTCAGGCGAGTCAGGTGTTCTACTATAAACCTGCTTGCAGCCAGGTCTGCGGCTGTGAGTGGAGTGTTGTCATCTTTCTGCGTTACAGCTATTTCCGGCATAAAGTGATCAAGAATCTTCGCTCCGGCAAGCTTTGAAATCTGCACAGCAGAGTCCCTGAGGGCAGTAACCGTTTGTGGATCAACTTTCATAGTGACTACAACGACGATCAAAACGACTGCAACACTCAATGATATTGACTGTTGTTTCCCTGGTCCAACTCTCTAAAATCACGCCTGATTCATCGAACAGCAGAGTACCTTGTACAGTTTCGATAAATCCGCCAGTCATGCGGCACCCGGATTAGGATAAGAGTTACCGCCTTTCGACATACGCCAGCCAGGAATTGTCTTTATTTTCTCCGACTAATATACACCGGACTGTCATCTCTATGGGCGCTGCATCTGCGCCAGGATCAAAACAGATGTCAGTTAGTGTAATCAGTGCGACATCGCCTGTCGCTCCGCCGTATAATTTCTAATTATCACGAAATTGTTAAACATACAAAAGAACCAAACACCAGAACACGGGTCACAGTTTCGTGAACAAACCCTGACAATTAGTTTAGGGTGTGTTGATAAAACTTATATACGGAACCTGAAAAGTTCCTTAACCCGCAAATGCCACACGAGAATTAGAATGGGAAAATTTACCAAAAGACCCGCATTTAAACTATTGACCGGGATAGCAGCTTTGCTGCTGGTCGCTGGTTGTTCTTCCGACGACGATGACAACGGTGTTGTTGGCACTGGTACTCCTGCCGGAGCTCCCGACGGTGACGGCGATGGCGGTGCACCTGCTGGCGGCGTTTTTGTCATGAGCAACATCCTTGAAGGGAATACGGTCGTGGCTTACCAGAGAGCCGCAGACGGTACCTTGACGCTGGCCGGTGAATTTGCGACCGGCGGTAACGGCGGCGATTTCGATGGCGCTGAAGGACTAGATCCGCTCATCTCTGCCTATGCAATCATCAACACCCCGGATAACGAATATCTGATGGCGGTGAACGCCGGCAGCAACACAATCTCTGTGATGGAGATTAACGACGATATGACGTTAGAACTTGTAGATACGGAGAGTTCATTCGGTGTCGGGCCCAATAGCCTGGCTTACAACAACGGATTGGTCTATGTCACCAATATCGCAGCTGAAGGTGGAGATTTCGCAGGTGAGCCGGATCAGGAAGGTTCTATATACGGCTACACTTTCGAAGATGGAAACTTGACTCCGCT
This sequence comes from uncultured Granulosicoccaceae bacterium, assembly GCA_964550655.1. Taxonomy (GTDB): domain Bacteria; phylum Pseudomonadota; class Gammaproteobacteria; order Granulosicoccales; family Granulosicoccaceae. Next base: position 870 of record CAZKAQ010000214.1, on the reverse strand, counting down.
TGGAGCGGAATCTCTTCGTGAACTGAATAACCGGCCAGCGGCTGTTCGGTTTTCACCAGACGGTGGAACACTTCTGGTCACCAGTATTAATTCAGGCTCTAACCAGCTTGCCAGCGCTGATCAGGATTCGATAGTAGCTTTCACAATAGATGAAAATGGATTCCCGTCAGAAAATATAACTGGTGGTGCAACGTCTACTTTTCAAGGTAATGCAGAGAACAGAAACCTGCCATCGGCTATCGGTTTCGAAGTCACTGATCGATCGAATGGCACATTCGCCATTGTTACTGAAGCCCGAGAGTTTACCGCTGCCGGTGACCCACCTAACTTTCCAGGCTTACAGTCAGGTTCAGTTTCTGTGTACCAGGTTAATGACGACGGTTCGCTTGCGGGAACTCAACTTGATTTGATTGCGGGCCAATCCGCAATACGCGGCCAAGGCCAGATAACCACTTGCTGGATAGTACTTTCTCCGGACGGTGAATATTTCTTCGTCAGTAATGCAATCGATGCAACCATATCTTCGTTTCGCTTTACAGATGCTTCCGGCAACATCGAACTTATTGAGGAAGTAGCGGCCTCCGGAACAGGTCCTGGAACCGAAACAGATCCTGCTTTAGGTTTTGCTACTACTGACGGGTGGATCGACCTGGATATGACTGATGACGGACAGTATCTCTACCAGTTGTTTGGACTATCGGGTGCAGTAGGTGTCTATGCGGTTGATGGCGGTAATCTAACACTGGTCGAAACCGTGTCCGGGAACCTGCCTGAAGAAAACACTCAAGGCATCGTATCCTTCTAACTGTATGCAGTAACTAATCAAGTCTGGCAACCACACGGTTGCCAGACTTACAAACCCTTTCAAAT
>CAZKAQ010000213.1:0-4606 GCA_964550655.1 uncultured Granulosicoccaceae bacterium | reverse complement strand
GGTCTAATTACAAAGCGACTCTGTCGCATCAGTGTAGCAGCGCCAGCGAAGAAACGAAACAGCACACATCTGAAGAGATGGGCTGACGACAACGATATAGATCTTCGATTTATTCAGCCCGCAAAGCCGAGTCAGAATGCTTACATGGAGAGATACAATCGCACTGTCCGACATGAATGGTTAAACCAAAATCTGTTTGAATCATTGGAGCATGCGAGAGAAACCGCTACCGCATGGTTGTGGGTTTATAACACTGAAAGACCTAATTCAGCCATCGGTGGAGTAACACCCAGGACAAAGCTAGCAGCATAAACCTCTACTTTTAAACTCGATTAAAAATGGGGGGATTACCATCCTCAAATTTTTTAGTGCCGACGACGGTTACTAATGATGGAATAAATTTTGGTGTTCTGCAGTGAACAATGTTCTCAAGGATCGCTGATCGCTAGCGAATAGGTGGATGCTGCCTGCACGACGAATCTACTAGGATCAAACCATCTACTACCGTATTTGTGCGCAGCTGTTTCAGTCGCTGTCGAGTGTATTGAAACGTATTAGAGTGAGCACGTTATTTTTTTCGGCTTCAGGCGCTTCTTTTTCCGCTTGCATCGTAGCATTGCGAGCGTACATTCGTTCGTAGAGCTCCATGTTCTGTATTACATTTCCAATAATTCGGTTGACGAATTGTTCATCATATTTTTCAACCATCTCAGCACGTAGCTGTATATTATCGTCAGGATCCAAAGCGATAGCGAAGAACGCATCTTCATCGAGACGGATTGCCTGCTCTATAGTATTCTCTGTTTGCTCGTACTCGGTATTGCGGGTCGCTTGTCTGTTCATGGCAGTCCTGGTTTGAGGTAGATCTACTGAAGCGGCACAGTGCGTGCCGAAAAGACAGCAGGGCTCAAGAGGGGGTCGGCAGAGTGGTGCGGGACTTTATATCTTCTTCAAAAAAACCAACTGCTGTTCACGTTTTTTTGACGACGGTATCAATTTTTAACTCGCTTGCGTGCTTGTTATGTAACAGGCGTGGACGTTGATGCGCCCGCGCAATAGTTCAGGCAACTCCGGCTTCTGCTTTTTTACCGCTGGTGCTCTTTTCCATTAGCCATAGTGATACAGCGCCTGCCACGATCAGTCCTAACGCCAGCCAGTTTGTTGAATCCGTCAATGACGGCATAAACCATTCGTAGCCTGTAACCACTTCTTTTGCCGGTTTGTTGTCGCGTTGAATGGTATCAACCAGGGTATTCTTCCATGGCCAGATGATTGCCAGTGAGCCGAGAATAAAGCCACTCATCAAAGCGATAGTTTGATCATGAAAATTCTTGAACACCCAGGCAAGTACGTGTGAAAAGGCGATTAGTCCAAAGCCGCAACCGAGCGCAAGAGGTATGAGGATCGACATATCAAAACTGCCAATCGCGCCCAGTATCAATGCATAGTTGCCCATGATAATCAGCACAAAAGAACCGGATAAGCCCGGCAGGATCATACTGCACATGGCAACGATTCCACAGGCGAAGACATAAAGAAAAGAACTGTTCTCCGTTGCCGGCGCCAGTAAGGCAATACCGATTGCGATCGCTGTGCCGACTGCCAGGGAAATAATGGATGTGATACCCCACGATCGTACTGTGCGCGCAACCAGAAGTACTGATATCAAAATTAGTCCGAAGAAAAAAGCCATTGTCAGTGTTTCGTGTTTTTCCAACAGGTACTCAAGTAATTTGGCGAGACTGACAATGCTCAGTGCTATGCCAAAGAACAAAGCGGTTAGAAAGGTGCCATCGACCGCAGTCCAGAATGGTTGCCACTGACGCTTGAGCAATAGCTTAATGGCAGTCAGATCAATTGATTTTATTGCGTTAATCAGTCTTTCGTAGATGCCGGTGATGAGAGCTATCGTGCCACCCGACACTCCGGGTATGACATTAGCCGCGCCCATGGCCAGGCCTTTCAGGAAAACAGATAGTGATTGCGAGAGCATAGTGGTGGCTTCTTAAGAATGCGGGGATGGTGGGTGGTAAACGGGGACTTTAGGCTGATTATAGTTCAGAGATGAGCGAGCGGGTATCAAAGGAATTAAAACAAGGGTTAGATTTCCTGACTGTACCGCTCAACGAATGTTGTGCTCCACATTGAGGATCTTTGTATGGGAACCGCAGGTTCCGGGCGTGGATAGTGGCGCAGCACTACTGTTGCGAATTGCTCAACCGTCAATGGTCGATCTGTGTGTATCAGATTGCCGGTAAGCCGCGAACCACACCTGGCTCCAGTACGGTGTTGTCATAGGCTTTGCGGTCGAATACTTCGCGAACCATTGGTTCGAAGTGTTCAAGCGGGTGCATGTCGTAGTCGGGGTCAAAGGATGACTGATCCCATCGCTCACAGAAGTCGACGCAGCTCTGATAGTACGGACTGTCTTTGTATTTCTCACGTTCGTATTGATTCCAGCCATCATAGTGGTGTGCGTAGTAGACCATCTGGAATGCTCCGTGATGTTCAACGACCCATGAGACTTCTTCACGTACAAACGGGCGGATGATTTCTGCCGCCATTTTGTCGTGATTTTGTGGTGCCAGTCCGTCGCCTATGTCATGCAGCAATGCCGCGACTATCCAGTCTTTGTCTGCCTGGTCTGTGTTGGCGAAGTCGCGTTCAGCCCGGGTGGCTGATTGAAGCGCGTGTTGCAGTCGCGTTATTTTGTATCCGCCTATGGTGTCTTCTGCCTGTGATGCCAGTTCACGAAGAATTCTGTCTGCAGTCATTTCGTTGAAGGTGTGTTCCTGTGTGCGCAGGAACTCATACTCTGCTTTAGTGCCGTCCTTCATGGCAGTGAAATCTACAGTCTTCATGAGGTCACCTTTCGGGTTGAGGGTCCTTACCCTGTATTGCAGCCCTAATTATTTTTACGGATTATTATTATTTTTACGGATTATTGGTTCAATGCTGCTTGCTATAGATAGCAGCTCACGGTCTCTGCCCGGTTTGCCAATTAGCATAAAACCCACGGGTGGATCGTCAGGGTTTTGGCACGGGATAGTGATCGCAGGCGCATTCAGTGTATTGGCAATTGAGGTGTTACGCAAATTAAGGCCGTTAATGTGCAGTGACAAATCGTTGTCTTGTTCCAGTGAAGCAATTGCTTGTGGTATCAGTGGTACAGTGGGAAGCACCAGGGCATCAAGACCGGTATTGCGCTGCTGCGTTTTCTGCTGACATTCCGCCCGGCGCTGCAACGTGTTTATATAGTCTGAGGCGCTGAAGGATTCACCTGATTTGATTCTGTTATAGACCCACGGATCGTAGAACTCTTCGCGGTTTACCAGCATTTGCTGATGATAGGTATAGGCTTCAGCGCCAACCAGACAAGCGCGATTACTATGCGCATAATAGCTTTCGAGCTCTGCAAGGTTGTGGCTTTTAATCAGTACGCCGCGTTTGCCGAGGCGCTGTAGTGCGTCATCAAAGGCATTGGCCACGTTGTCGTCCAGCTCTTCCATAGCGAAGCCGTTGAGCACACCAAGGCGTAGACCTACTTCCGGAAAAGGGGTTGTTTCGATATCAGAACCACCAGCCATAATAGCGTCAAGCAGAGCACAACATGCAACGCTGTTGGCAATTGGTCCGACTGAGTCAAGTGATGGTGAAAGCGGCACGCAACCATTGGTCGATATTCGTTCTGCAGTTGGTTTAAAGCCCACAAGACCACAAAGTGCAGCCGGTATTCGGGTTGAACCACCTGTGTCTGTGCCAATAGCGGCTGCCGCCATTTCATCTGCCACAGAAACTGCCGCACCGGAACTTGAACCACCGGGTATACGACGGGTTGAGCGATCATAAGGGCTCGCAGGGGTGCCGTAGTGCGAATTGATGCCGAGCCCTGAATAAGCAAATTCTGTCATGTTGGTTTTGCCGATAACAATAAAGCCCGCCTGCTTGAGTTTGCTGATAGCGGGAGCATCGTGGCGTGCCGGTCTTTGTTCATCAAGCACATGCGAGCCGGCTGTGGTGCTCTGGCCTGCAATATCAAACAAATCCTTAATCGATATGGGTATGCCGCTGAACGGTGATAAATTGATGGAATTATTTCTCGCCGCATCGATGCTGTCAGCTTCGGCAAGTGCGCGTTCCTGGTTCACTGACAAGAAGGTGAAGCGGCCTTCGCCGTCTTCGGCTTCTATGTTTTTAAGGCAGTGTTCAACCAGTTCGCGGCTGGAGACTTTTTTGCGCTCAAGGCTATGAGCCAGATCGAAGAGGTTGTTCATGCCTCTATTGTAAAGCCTTGCCTGAGATTTCAGTAGTTGAAAACTGTTGCAGCAGCGGCCCCCTGGATTTTTTAGAGCAGCGGGAAATTTTTAGAGAAACGGTTTGGTCGGTTGAATGTGGTTATTTGGACTACTTCACCAGAGCAACGACCTGCCTGCGAGTCCCGGTATCGTGTGCAAGCCTGCATTATCCACAAGGCGACGTAGTTAACGCGAGGAAATGTCTTTTTTTTGCAGGCATAAACTGCTATTTGAAGATCATCCTAAAATTGCAGTGTGTCTATTCGCCATCAGACGAAAAGATCGCTTCACATCTCGCCTGATCAAGCTAG
>CAZKAQ010000212.1:0-4711 GCA_964550655.1 uncultured Granulosicoccaceae bacterium | reverse complement strand
TAGCTGTGGAATCAAAGATCAAGTGAGATGCCGTCGATTTCGTGAATAGTCCGGGGTAGTTCGTGTAACAATAGTGTACGTGCAATACAGAGAGATTCAACAATGCTCAATTGCATTGCTTTTCAAAAGGTGAACACCAGACCGGGAGCAGCAACAAATGTTTAAGAAGCTACTAAAGGCCCTCAAAGGCGATAGTTCGAAAACAAGCACCGCAGCTGCCGTTGCATCTGATCCGGTAATCTACAAAGATGTCACAATAACACCAGCTCCGCTACCGGAAGGTGGACAATTCAAAACCGCAGGCACAATCAGCCAGATTGTCGATGGTGAAGAAAAGAAAACCGAATTCATCCGTGCAGACAACCACACCACTGTAGATGCCGCCATCGAACATTCGATTAACAAGGCCAAGCAAATTGTTGATGAGCGCGGGGCGTCACTTTTTAACAGTGAGCGCTGCTGACACAAACAAGCAAGGCTCATCCCACCGATGGCTCATCAGGCTGACTCTTTCTGCCAGCGCCAGATTCTAATTGGCGGCACACTAAACCACACCATCTCAACAGTTTTTTGATCAGCCGTGAAATACGTATTCAGCTCACTTACCCGTGGACTCACCTGATAGGCGACAAACCGCCCTCCCGGATTAAGAATCTCATGTATTCGGCCGAGTAACGTTGAACCCACTGATTGATCCATACAAGAAAATGGTATGCCGGAAATAACCACATCCGGTGCTGCAAGGCCATAGAACTTAAGAATAGATTCAATATCACAGGCATCACCGTGGTGAGCAATGTAACGCGGATCATCGATCACACTGACCAGATTGTAAAGTTGTTCATTTAATTCAATGCACAACAAACGCGCATCAGCACCCATACTTTCAAGTATGGACTGAGTGGTTCCACCGTTGCCGGGTCCCAGTTCAACAATAATTTTTGCACTCGCGGTGTCGGCATTTTTCAAGATTCTTCGTTTCAAAAAACCTGAGCTTGGAATAATAGAACCGAGCTGTAGCGGATGCTTTATAAACTCCGTAATAAACAACAAAACACCACTTCTTTTTTTCACAGAATAACAACCCGCATAGTAGATTTAGCTAAATGAGACCCGTGTGACGCTCTGACAGCTGGTACCACCAATACACCGGGCTCAGGTTTTTGGGATAACTGCCGCTAGAGATCTGGCGCTCGTTTGAGCCAGCGAACAGCAGACCGTGCATTATAAGCCCAAACGCCGTTCTGCGCAGCGCTTCAGTGGAGCTACGAGGACGACCCGAATGAAAATCTGCAGAAAAGTCACCACGGCACATACTATCAGACCAGTAGTTACTACACTGATGTCCGCCACACTTGTAGCCGCCACACTGATGGCGACAGGCACCGCTCATACTTCAGAAAGCCTGCACGATGTCAGAAATCTGCTTGAACGTACTGGTATCACCGTACAGATGTACTCTCTGCAGGAAATGATAGCTGATACCAGCCAGACACACGCTTTGCGCTGCGGCTCCGTACGCAACAATGAAACTATCCCGAGCTTCAACGCTGAATCAGTCATTTTTGACACACTGAGTACTTTCAAAAATAACCATCCGCAATCTATCGAGCCAATCGAGAACTGGTACGAGTCACCACTTGCCAAAAAAATAAAAGCTGCCGAAAGTGAAGCTATAGACGAGTTATCGCTGAGCAGCTTCCGACAGTCATCAACCTACAAAAACCCGACTCGAAAAAAACTGATCAATAACATCGTTGATGCATTGCAGGTACCTGAGTTTGTAGCAATCACGGGTACCGAAGTCGAATACGCAGGAATTCTGCAAAGTGGCTGTATTAGTCAGGCTGAAACCCCTGCCAAAGCCAGACGAGAGCAATTACTGGCAGATATCAGCCGGGACGATAAAAACCTCACTGCCACGCTATTGCGCGGAGGCATTGTTCTCGACACGGCATATCTGTTTAGAAATCTGAGCACTGCGGAACTGACAGAATATGAAGCGTTTACCACCTCTGAAACCGGGCAGTTTTTCTATTCAAGCCTGATAGATGCAACACAGGAAAGTTTGAAAAATGCAGGTGACAGAATGGCGCGGACTCTGCAACAAACCGCCGACATCTCGCTTGATTTTTGATACCGTCTACACATAGCTTTGAAGTTGGATTTTAAAAATTCGATCAGCTAACCAGCAACAAAAAACCCAGATTGTACCACGCATGTACTACTATTGATGGCACGACAGCATTGTATCTGTCACGCAGATAACCAAATACCAGTGACGGAAAAAATATAGACGCCGCCCAAAGAGGCGGTTGATTAAAAAGATGAAACGATGCGAACAGAAAACTGGTAGCAATATTCGCATTGGTGATTTTAAGCGCCATGATATTGCGGAAGACCGGTTTCTCCAACAATAAAGTTTGAATAAAGCCTCTGAAGGCGAGCTCTTCTATAATCGGATACAAAATAACTGCAGTAAGTAGTACATTAACCGCGATGCCATCCGGCACTGGCTTGCCGGTCAGCCACCACAGTGCCAGCCATACAATCGGGCCAAGAATAATAGCAGCCCAAAAGTGCCAGTCTGTCACAATCTGCCGAATGAGCGCCTTCACTTAACTAGTCTTAAACCGGGCGTGTTAAACCCGAATCGCAGATTAACCGATTTAATCTGCGTAAATATACTATGCATCAACAGCAAGCCACTTTGCGATATCACGGGCATAGTAAGTCATGATGGCATCACAACCTGCACGCTTAAGGCTGGTTATACTTTCCATCACGACCTGCTTCTCATCAAGCCAGCCATTGTTTGAGGCGGCTTTTAACATGGCGTATTCACCACTAACCTGATAAGCACACACCGGAACACCAAACTCACGTTTGACGCGTGTAATAATATCGAGATAGGGCAAACCGGGCTTTACCATGACCATGTCAGCGCCCTCTTGCAGGTCAAGTGCTACCTCACGTAAAGCTTCATCACTATTTGCAGGATCCATCTGGTAGCTGTCTTTGTTACCACCACCCAGTGTTGCGGTTGCACCCACAGCATCACGAAACGGTCCGTAAAAAGAAGAGGCATATTTTGCAGCATATGACAGTATTTTCGTGTTTACATAGCCTTTTGATTCCAGTGCGGTTCTAATAGCTCCAACACGCCCGTCCATCATATCTGACGGCCCGAGTATATCTGCACCCGCCTCTGCATGTGACAAGGCCTGCGCCACCAGCGCCTCAACGGTTTCATCATTGACTACGTAGCCGTCTTTATCAGTCAAACCGTCCTGACCGTGTATGGTATATGGATCGAGCGCGACGTCGGTCATAACACCAAGCTGCGGAAACTCCTTTTTAACTGCACGGATCGCACGCTGTGCCAGACCCTCAGGATCATACGCCTGTTCGGCTTTTTCGGTTTTTACCTCGTCCGGTGTCACAGGGAAAATAGTGATGCACGGGATATTGGCTTTCACCACTGATTCAGCATCACGAAGTAACATATCAATTGTCAGCCGACTGACGCCGGGCATGCTTGGTACCGGATGGCTTTCTCCACTGCCATCGATCACAAACACCGGATAAATCAGATCATCGGGGGTGACAATATTTTCACGAATTAACCGGCGACTGAAATCGTCACTACGCATTCGACGCAGTCTGGTAGCGGGATAACTACTGCCGTAGATTTTCTTTTCAGACAAGTATTCACTCCATCATTTGCAACAGTTTGTTTATAATCGAAGATTGCACTATTCACGTTGATTTGTCGATCCACACAGCACCGCGAGCACTACCATGAACAACAAATTTGCTGTTTTCGGCAATCCGATCAAACAAAGTCTGTCACCTCCGATACACCGACATTTTGCAAGCCAGCTCAATCTCGAGATAAGTTACGAGCGAATTCTTTCAGAAGAAGATCGGTTTGCTGCAGACATTGAAGACTTTTTTACCAGTGGTGGAAAAGGCTGTAACGTCACCGCGCCTTTTAAGGAATCAGCATTCAGGCTCTGCGATGAACTCACAGAAAACGCCTCCCGTGCACAGGCAGTTAACACACTATATAAAAATGCATCCGGCAAACTTTGCGGACATAACACCGACGGTACAGGCTTATTAAAAGACCTGACTGGTAACCTCGGCTTGAATCTCGACAACGCCAACATAATGATTCTGGGTGCTGGTGGCGCTGTGCGGGGTATTTTGCAACCTCTGATTGAACAAAACCCTTCGTCTTTAACTATTGTCAATCGTACACTGGTAAAAGCAACAACACTCGCGACAGAGTTTGCAGACTTGTTCGATATTACAACCTGTGCTGCAGATAACATAACCGGCGACATACCCCGACCCGATCTACTACTCAATGCCACATCCGCCAGTCTTAATGCCAAGGTACCAATTTCAGACACATCGATAATCACAAACAACACCTGCTGTTATGATTTATCTTACGCGCCGGAGCCAACAAGCTTTATGCAATTATGCAAACAAGCCGGCAGCAGTAAAAATCATGACGGTCGTGGCATGCTGGTGGAACAAGCGGCCCTGGCATTTACCACCTGGACATCCCGCGAAGTAGACACACGCGCACTTATTGACGGGTTCGAGGACTTAAAAACAGATCAGTAAAAGTTACAACTTCGCGCTTAGTGGGCTGTGCGGGAAGTTCGGTAACAAACTTTTCACAGCCACAGTCGTCAGA
>CAZKAQ010000211.1:0-4724 GCA_964550655.1 uncultured Granulosicoccaceae bacterium | reverse complement strand
CTATAAATAAAGACATAAAAGTCAAATTCACTGGTCGCCTCATGAATAATGCAGGTTAGTCAGGAAGGCCATTTCCAACCGGGTTCATCGAACATCCCCTGACCGGAAATTCTGTTTGCCCGAGGACTTTTTCCAATTGAACTGAATGGCAGTTGTCATGTTCCTGCAGTGCGGCGATCAGCCTTGAAGCGTGTGAGACCACACAAACCTGAGTCTGTTCGGAGACCTGTAGTATGAGTCGCCCGAGTGATGGTAGCAACTCTGCATTTGCTGATTTTTCAACTGCTCTATTGTGGCGGAGTAGCCAAAGCAGTAGGCTCTGACAACACAAGACTGATAAGGCGTACACCAGTGCGTGAAAAAGACGTAGTTGCGACAGAACTGATGGGAGATGTCTGGCCCGCTACCCAGCCCGGTAGTGATCCGGTTTTGTATGGCCACGTTGAATTAACTCCCCGTGGTGCATTTGAAGCGCGCAGTGTGCAGACTTTCTCGCTCACTTATACCGTCGGCCGCTATGGTATCGATGACACCGGCAGTATTCGCGTTGTGTTCCGCTTCATGGGGGACTGGGGTGATCTGCAAACCACAGACCCGAGCGGATATAACTACGTCACTGCAAGCGCCAGTACCGGCTCTCGAATATCATTACAGTACGCCAAAACCGGTCATCAAAGACCCTGGTTCAGATGTCTTACTGTACGTCTGCACGGTGGCTACCTGAAAGAAGGCGATACCATTACTGTTGTCTTTGGTGATTCATCGCAAGGGTCACCGGGGATGAAGATGCAGTCGTTCTGTGAGGCGGGGTTCGAATTTAAAGTGTTGGCAGACGTTTGTGCTGTTGGCCACTACATACCGTTGCCCGATACGCCGTATATATCAATCGTACCCGGCCCGCCGGCGGTCTGGAAAGCCGTGCTGCCGACTGCCCGCAAACCTGGTGAGACTTTTCAACTGGGTTTAAAAGCTGAAGATCACTGGGGTAATCCTACGCCGTTGGCAGAAGGTCGCTTTACGTTTCAGAGTTCTGTTGCGGTTAACAATCTGCCGGCAGAGATAGACTATAAGCCGGGGCAGAAGTCAATAACTTTTGAAGGGCTTTCAGTGGAGAGTCCGTCGGTAGTCAGCATACAAGTGATTGATGATTCCGGACACTGTGTGGCGCAAGCCGGTCCGCTGTACATACGCCATGGTTTGTCTGCGTACTGGGGTGATCTTCATGGTCAAAGCGGTGAATCTATCGGTATCACGACTTCCAGAAATTATTTTGATTTTGCCCGCAACAAATCATTCCTTGATATCACCGGTCATCAGGCAAATGACTTTCAGGTTAACAATGCGTTCTGGAAATATTTGAACGAACTGACAGCCGAGTATCAGGAAGAAGGCCGCTTTATAGTGTTTCCGGGATATGAATGGTCCGGTAACACAGCCGTAGGTGGTGACAGAAACGTATTCTTTAAAACAGAAGGTCGACAGATACGTCGTTCTTCACATGCGCTGATCACTGACAGATCAGATATAGACACCGATGCATCTTCTGCCGCTGCACTGTTTGAAGCACTGCAGGACGAAGACTGCGTGATCTATGCGCATGTTGGTGGCCGCTATGCTGATATTGCACAAGCCCATGACGGCAAGCTTGAGACCGCCATGGAAATTCACTCCGCGTGGGGCACCTTTGAATGGTTGTTGACAGATGGTTTTAAACTTGGACATCGCTGCGGGGTAGTCTGCAACAGTGATGGTCACAAGGGACGTCCGGGGGCCAGCTACCCCGGGGTTGCCACATTCGGTGCCTACGGTGGTCTTACTTGTTTTCTGACTGACGACTTCTCAAGAGACGGCTTGTTTGAATGCATGCGGCGCAGACATCACTACGGTACAACAGGTTGCCGCATGCACATGCAGGTGGAGGCAGAGTTTCAACAGCAGAGTACGCTGTACATGAGAGACCCCGCCTGCTTTGAAAACCCTGAATCAGAGCAGGTAAGCTGTGCGATGATGGGAGACATTGTGCAGTCTGATGCGAACAGCGTGAGCTTAAATTTTCATGTACATGCGCATGCACCGATTGAAAAAATAGAAATTCGAAACGGTGAACAAGTTGTAGAAACACTGCGACCTTACACAGATGAAACCGTGCCACAGCGTGCAAGAGTCAGGGTCATCTGGAGTGGAGCAGAGTATCGCGGTCGTGGTCGGCAGACCAACTGGATAGGCCGGGCGCGTTTTGGCGGTTGTACCATTACCCGAATGGAAAAGATTAACGCATGGAACCATGAGCGTAAACTTGAACAAAATGGTAGTGATACTATTGAATGGGATGCGATGACTACCGGAAACTACGGCGGCTTCGATGTCTGGCTTGGTGTCAAAGACGCTGACGCCATTGTTGATCTCGGCTGCAATCATGGCAGTCTCAAAACCGCGTTGCTCGAGCTTGACTCAACCGGTGTTCAACTCGATGCCGGTGGATTAAAAAGACAGATCAATGTTTATCGCCTGCCTGAGACTTTGTCTGTGAATGAAATGAAAGAGTCTGTTGAAGTACCGCTTCAAAAAGGCGAAGATAACCCGTTGTGGATCTCTGTCTACACTGAAGACGGCTTCCAGGCGTGGAGCAGTCCGATTTTTATTATCGGTTAACAAGTTGTATCTGTGGTAAAAATAATATCCGGTTATAGCAAGTTCCTATGTGAGTAGAGTGATGGCAGGCAGTCGATTTTTCCAGTCCGAGCGCGTAGCGCTTGAGTTTAACGTGCCGGTAGCGCAGGCAATTCAACGTCTTGGTGCAAGAGTCGCGTCACCGGGTCAGTCGCAGTCTTTTAAACAGGATTCCATGGTTGGCAGTGTCGAAAGTGATGCTGTGTACATTTACCGCTCTGAACCTGGAAGCAGAAATTCATTCCGACCGACACTCTATGGCAAATTTTCAGACGCTGGTGATAAAACAGTTCTCAAGGGAGAAATTACTTTAAATCATGTGATTCAAAAGTTTATCGTCTTCTGGTGCGCAATAGTCGCGTTGGTCGCTGTCTGGACCTTGCTGACAATCCTTAGAAACCCTGGCGCATCGTGGGGTTCGTTAATCTATGTTGTTTTTATGCTTACCGCCTGTATTGTTTTTTTTCGAATGATGATAAAAAAAACAAGTTCTGACAATAACTGGCTCAAGCAGGAGATCTCACGATCAGTTAACGAGCATTGAACGTTTGTAACAGTGCTCTTTAAAATACCTGACAGCGTCTCAAGATTCAGGCTATGGATAACAACATTTCGCTAAAGCAGTGTATCTGCCTTGCTGGCAGTTTTGCGCTGTTGCTGTGGATTATCAAGCTATGTGAATCGGTATTTGGTGTGAGTCTCACCAGTCTGGGTGTATATCCCCAGCAGTCCAGCGGCTTGATTGGTGTCATTACCGCACCCTTGATACATTCTGACTGGCAACACTTAATGAGCAATACGCTGCCGATACTGCTACTGGGCAGCATGCTCATCTACGGCTACCCGCGCTCGCGTTGGTGGGTAGTTGCTATTGTATGGATAGCGTCCGGTGTGGGTGTCTGGTTTTTTGCACGGTCAAGTTTTCATGTGGGTGCGAGCGGCGTGACGCACGGGATATTTTTCTATCTGGTTGTCGCGGGAATTCTGCGACGCGATAAACGATCCAGTGTGTTGCTAATGGTGGCGTCGTTTATGTATGGCACCATGATATGGTCGATCTTTCCGGTGCAGCCGGGGGTTTCTTTTGAATACCATTTTTTCGGTGCGCTGAGTGGCGCAGTCTGCGCTGTTGCGTTTCGCTCCCGTGATCCAAAATTTGAACTCAAAAGCTACCCGTGGGAACATGAATCGAGTGATGATGAAGAACCGGATCCACTGATTGGTGATCAATGGAAAACAGTAACCGAAGCTGTTGAAACAGAGACAACCTGCAAGCCGCTTTGATTTTTTAGCTAGATAACTTTTACCGTCATTGATCCCAGGCCTTCGATCATGACCTTGATTTCATCGCCTCGTTGTACCGGCCCGACGCCCGCAGGTGTGCCTGACAAAATCACATCACCGGCTTTAAGTACAAAATATTCAGACAGATAGGAAATCATTTCGGGTACCTTCCAGATCATCTGATTAAGGTCGCCTTGCTGCGTTATCGAGTTGTTCAGCTGCAGCTCAATCCGCCCCTGTTGCAAATGCCCGACGCTTTCGACGGTATGGATCGGGCCGACCGGTGCCGAGCGTTCAAACGCTTTACCTATTTCCCAGGGGCGGCCCATCTTTTTCTGTGCGCCCTGCAGGTCACGTCGCGTCATATCGAGTGACAGGGCGTAGCCGTATACATGATGCAGGGCATTGTCGAGCGGTATATCCTCACCGCCTGATTTTAGCATTACCGCAAGCTCGACCTCGTGGTGAACATCGTTTGAGTGTTTGGGATAAGGGAACTCTCCGGAAGTATCCAGATTGTCCGGATTTTTCTGAAAGAAAAACGGTGCCTCGCGATCCGGGTCGTGTCCCATTTCCACCGCGTGCGCCGCGTAGTTTCTGCCAATGCAATAGACACGGCGGACTGGAAATCTTGCGTCTGTGCCATCTACCGGCAGTAAGACCATTTCCGGTGAGTCTATAACCAGCTTTATCATGTTAACTTCCTGGATCAATTGTGTGGTTCCAGTTTAAGCCGGAATGACTCACTTTGTAACTCTTTACCAATCCAG
>CAZKAQ010000210.1:0-4810 GCA_964550655.1 uncultured Granulosicoccaceae bacterium | reverse complement strand
GGCGTGTCAGCATACCGGAATACCAGTATCCGTTTTTGTCGTGGTTAAGATCTAACCTGCATTATTCATGAGGCGACCTGCCGATTTAGCGCTTATGTCTTTATTTGTAGCACTCGCAGTGATTTATGGTCAATCCTGAAATAACAGTCTGTCTATTCGACGCCAGAGCCAATAGCGCGTCACATCTCACCCTATCCCCTTCGGTGCGTGGCGGGCCACGCTTCTCAGGCGATAGGGCGACCTGTTTAGCGCTATTGACTCTGGGCGCCGAATCCTCATGAATAATGCAGGCTAAAGGCTATAAAGAAGCGCTAACCACCACCAACATGAATATACCGGAGTCCGGTGTAGATGATCCGCCTCGCGGATTGCCACCGCGCTTTGAAGCTGCACACACTGAAACCGCTTTTTTGGTTGAAGAATTTCAGCGCTGGCTGAGTGAACAATCACTGCATACCACAAGGCAAAAGGATCATCGCTGGTTCGCACATGTCAGTTTCTTAAGGCCACATCCGCCATTTGCGGTACCGCCGCCCTACGACAAGCTGGTAAAAGCATCAGATGTTGGTCCGTTCGCAGGTGCAACTGACCCCGAGATTACTGCTGCCATGCATCCATTGCTTGACTGGATAATCGAAACCAATCCCAAACATCAATTCATACCCGGCACCACAGGTTTTGTACGCGAATGGACACAGGATAACCTGAAACAAATTGCCGCCACTTACTATGGCATGGTGGCAGAAGTCGATGCTCAGATCGGTTCTATGATGCAATCACTGCAAGAAAACGGCTGTAGTGATAATACAGTGGTTATTTTTACTTCAGATCATGGCGAGCAACTGGGTGACCATACCTTGCTCGGTAAACATGGCTTTTTTGACTCCAGTTACCATATTCCGCTGATTATCAGTGACCCTGCGGCAGGAAAAACCCACGGCAGCAGAGTGTCTGAATTTACCGAGTGCATTGATATTTTTCCGACCTTAATGGAACGCATGCGTGCAGACACACCACCACAGCTTGACGGCAGATCACTTCAGCCGTTTATCAGTGCCGGTGCAACGCCTTCAAACTGGCGCGATGCCGCACACTGGGAGTATGACTTTCGCTCAGTCTCAAACGCTGGTGCTGAACGTCGATTTAATCTTTCGCACACACAATGCAACCTGAGCGTTCTGCGCCGCGCGGACGCCAAGTACGTGCACTTTGCCGGATTACCACCTTTGCTGTTTGATTTATCAGACGATCCTGATGAGACCAATAATGTCGCAGGCCTTAAACAGTATCAGTCACTACAGCTTGACTGCGCGCAACAACTATTGAGCTGGCGCGCTGAACATTTAGACCAGACACTCGCACTAACAGAGCTGACCTCTGACGGTGCAGTCAGCAAAACACGGACACCTGAATTCAATTAGAATATCAACCGACTAACCACAATTGCTTTCTTTGCATAACGATTCGGACTTATACGCATGCCACTACTGACAACCTGCATAGGCGCCTACCCGAAACCCGACTTTGTTAAACTACCCGACTGGTTCAATATTGAAGCCGGTCCGGATACGGCAGATCCGACACTGCTGTGGGAAGGTGCGATGCAGTCCATGGGACCGGATGCAAAAGACATCATAGATAAAGGCGTCGCTCAGTCGATCGGTGATCAGATTTCTGCAGGTATTGATATTCCCACCGATGGTGAGATTATTCGTGAGAATTATATTCACTATCACTGCCGTCATCTGAACGGTATTGACTTCAAACATTTAACCAATAAAGAACTCAGAGGCGGCACCTACTCCGCTAATCTGCCAACAGTTCGCGGCCCGGTCAGTATCGATAAAGCCTTTTTATATAAAGAATGGCAGGCAGCACAGGCACATTCATCACATCCGGTAAAAATGACCATGCCGGGGCCAATGACCGTATCGGACACCAACGCTGATGACTTCTACCACAACCCGCAAAAACTCGGTGCAGACATCGCCAATGCATTAAACAAAGATGTACTGCGTCTGGCCGAAGCCGGATGCCGTCATATACAGATAGATGAACCATTGTTTGCCCGCAAGCCGCAGGAGGCACTTGATTATGGCTTTGAGAACCTTGAGCGAGCTTTTCACAAGTGTCCCGCCAGGGTGACGCGTACTGTGCACATGTGTTGCGGCTACCCGGATCGACTCGATCACCCGAATTATCCAAAAGCCGATCAGGACGCTTATCTGCAAATTGCGGATACGGTTGAATATTCCTCAATTAACGCCGTCTCATTTGAAGATGCGCACCGACACAATGACTTAAAATTACTCGAGCATTTCATGAACACTACGGTAATCTTTGGTGCCGTGGCTATAGCAAAAAGCCACATAGAAACGGTAGAAGAAATTCAGACACGTCTGATACAGGCACTTGAGCATATTGATGCCGACCGGCTGATTGCAGCCCCCGATTGCGGCCTTGGGCTGTTAAGTCGTGAACAGGCCATAGCGAAACTGACCAATCTTTGTAAGGCCGCAAAGTCAGTTGCTAAAGCATAGTTTATAAGAACACGACGCCAGTTTGACAAGCGCTAGGAGTCTGCGCGGTAGAAGTCTACGTAGCGAGAACGTGCCATGGCGAGGGCGTTTTTACGATCATTTGAGGCGCATAGTTATTCATACGTAACGAAAATGATCGATAAAAACGCACCGCCAGGGCGCGTTCGCAGTAGCAGAGGTTCTGCCGCGCAGACTCCTAGCCTGTTTATTCACGATGCGACCGGCGAATTTGGCTTTTGTCTTTAGCTAGTGTTTTTGCGGTGAATTTATGGTCAATTCTAAAATGACAGACTGTCTATTCGATGCCAGAGCCAATAACGCGCAAACCGACCCCGTTGATCAAAAACCGGGGCAGAAGCACATAAACACACCTGCTAAAGCAAATCAGTCATGGGGCTGCGGACAGCAGAGCCACCGCGATTCAGAACATGTGTGTAAATTTCCGTCGTTTTTACGTCGCTGTGGCCTAATTGCTCCTGAACCGTACGGATGTCCGCCCCGTTTTCCAGCAAATGTGTTGCAAACGAGTGGCGAAATGAATGGCAACTTGCCGGCTTTGTGATGTTCACAGTGCGAATCGCGCTTTTTACTGAGCGCTGTATCGTCTGCTCGCTCAAGTGATGTCTTCGCCTCTTGCCCGATCTGGGATCGGTGCTATGATGGCTCGCGGGAAACAGGTATTGCCAGCCCCACTCAAACGGTGCGGAAGGATATTTTCTATCCAGCGCATGCGGTAGGTAAACTCCATCCCATCTGCCTGTCGCGGCAAGTTGCTTATCTTTCAGGAACAAAGATTCTACATACTTAAGGTGTAATTCGATGTGCGGAACTAAATCCGATGCTAATGTGGTCATGCGTGACTTTCTGCCTTTGCCATCCCGTACCAGCACCGTAAGCCGGTCCAACTCAATGTCAGATACGCGCAAACGCACTGTCTCCATGACGCGAAGCCCGGACCCATACATTAAACCGGCTGCCAGGAATGATATGTCCGTTAATGTTGCCATCAGACGGCGAATCTCGTCACGTGTAAATACCACCGGTATCTTTGTTGGGCCACTCGCCTTGTGATAATCGGAAAAATCACCGGGATCCTGGTTTAGCACATTTCTGTACATGAAAACGATTGCGTTGAGAGCAACCTTCTGTGTGTTTGGCGCAACGTCTTTCTGTAGTGCCAGTGAGTCCAGAAATTCCCGAATCTCATCGGCTCCCATTGTGCCTGGGTGTTGCAAATTGTGATGACGGATAAAACAAGTTATCCAGTGAAGATAAGTGTGCTCGGTCTTGATGCTGTAGTGCCGCTTACGAATTTCATTGCTTACGGATTTCAGAAATTCCGATTTCATTGTGTTTACTCAACAATGACTGAATATATGTACAGTATACACTATTGAATGTGATTGCAACGTTAATGTCATTTTGACGTATTTTTTCCGTTGTGATGTGGGTGAAATTGTTGTATGTTTTTGAAATGGTTCGTGTTTGTGGGAAATAATGAAACGGGCGACGTAGAGTTTTACGTCACGGAGACGTAGATAATCACGTCTTTAATACATTGAATACAGCTGTTATGCGAAAAATGAAACTCCAAACCATATGGGCAATATATAAATGTATACGGAACTTAGTAGAACACTAAATGAGGTGTTGGCATTTTCCAACAAGCATTGTATTGAGGCTGTGTTTAACATCCATACAGCTGGAGACCTTCGGAGAGATAGCGAAAATATTGCGGAGTATTGGGCTACATTTGAGAAGGGGGCGGGGGTCTACATCATTATCAATGTTGTTGAGAGCAACACTCATTATGTTGGCATGAGCCAATCTGATATTGGGGGCAGAATAGTCGAATGGCTTTTCAGTGACAACAAGGTGAACGAAGCAGTGTCTAATGAAGATATTGTTCTTACTATTAACTTACCGCAGGAAAAATACATATCTCCCGCGTTAGAGTCCTTTCTAATTGAAAGACTAAATCCCATACTAAATAAAAAAAGGTAGTTCATAAGAATTAGTGCAATGATTTATGGCTCCTATACAGCTAAGAGTGATGAAGGTGCATAACAAGTGCGTGCAGCCGACAGCGCACGCGTTGTCCATTTGTGTGCATGCTCGCAAGCTCGCATTATCGCACACAAATGGCCAACACATGCACTGCGGCTGACGCAGGCGTTGGTATGATCCCTTTTGTCAATAGGGGCGATAAAAAATATGCCAACCGTAGTTAGCATTAATTATTCGACTCGAGTGGAGAGTCAACGCATCGA
>CAZKAQ010000209.1:0-4824 GCA_964550655.1 uncultured Granulosicoccaceae bacterium | reverse complement strand
CTTGAGAATCTTTTTCTTTCTATACGTCAATGACGGTGGGTATCGAGCGCTTACATTTAGGCTGCAGCCTTCTGCTTGTGCTGAGCAAGAAGTGCCGTGAAGTCTGCAATTGGCATTGGTTTGGCGAATAAGAAACCCTGGTATTCCTGACAATCAAAATTCTGTAGGGCATGCAGTTGTTCTTCTGTCTCTACACCTTCGGCGACGACATCAAGCTCAAACAGTCGGGCCATAGACACGATCAGCTCAACAATAGGTCTGACGCTATCGATCTGCATAATAAAAGACCGATCAATCTTAAGACAATCTATCGGATAGCGATGCAGATAAGCAAGATTCGAGTAACCGGTACCAAAGTCGTCTATGGCTATGCGAAAACCGTGGTTTACCAGTTCATGCAGTTTATCAATAGTGGTTTGATCATGACCGAGTAATACAGATTCGGTTATCTCTAACTCAATAAATTCGGGGTTACCATTATTGGATTTAACGATATCTGCAAGATCATCTACCAACGTATCTTCGCCAAACTGCAGCGGCGATAAATTCACTGAGATACGTATGTCATGCCCGGCCTTTGCCCACTCAACCTGAGCCAGCACTGCGTGGCGCAATACGTATTTACCCAGCTCTCCAATTAAACCTGACGCTTCACAGGCAGGTATAAATGTTCCTGGGGATATCAGGCCCTTTTCCGGATGTTCCCAACGCACCAACGCCTCTGCACCGGTTATGGTGTCATCGTGAATACTGACTCTTGGTTGAAAGTGCGTAGTAAACTGGCCTTCCTCCAACGCTGTCATCAACTCTGATTCCAGATTTATTCTGGATTCCACTGCTTCACTTAAATTCTGCGAAAAGAACGAGTAATTGTTTCGTCCATTTTCTTTTGCGTGATACATCGCGAGATCAGCGTGGCGCATTAAGTCATTTATATTTCGACCATTGTCCGGGCACAGGCTGATGCCAATAGAAGGAGTGATACAGATTTCACGAGATTGAAGGACTATGGGTTTGGGTAACTCAGCTTGTATACGCTTAACTACAGTCTCCACCACGGCTTCATCAGCAACAGGTGAAATAATAAGAAGAAATTCATCTCCCCCAAGGCGCGCAACCGCATCATTACTGCGAACTACATTTTTAAGCCTGTCGGCAACAGCTGTCAATAGCTGGTCACCTGCATCGTGCCCGAGTGTATCGTTAACGTCTTTAAAATGATCCAGATCAATAAAGACCAATGCTGCCTTTTTGTCTGCTGCAAGAATTTTGTCCAGACGATTTTGAAATTCCACAGTAACGTGGTTTCTATTGGGTAACCCGGTTAAGGTGTCATGCTCGGCAAGAAATTGGGCGTGTTCTTCGGTGGCTTTAAGACGTGAGACATCAACCTCACTGATTAACCAGGCATGATCACCGGTCACAGAATCGAGGCATCTGCGTGCAGTAATGTCGTGCCACGCAGTTCCGGATGCCGTCTGAACACTCGCTACTGTGTTAACTTCTTCTTCCGTGGCATTAAGTAACAGACCAGTAGTCGCGTCAGATACAAAATGACTGGTAAGTGACTCGTCATGTGTTTTTGCAGCAGTTCGTGCGGCGGGATTGCGGTACAGAGGCTCACCCGATGCGGAATACAGGGTTATCATTACCGAGGTATGCAAGAGTGCCTCGGCACTTCTAAGTGCGTCGTTATCCAGTTGTGATTCAGACAATGCTTCGCACAACATACCCATACGGCCATCTTCCATGAGAATACCGCTAAAAACCACTTTCATGTTCTGTGGCTCACCGTTCGGATAGAGAGTCCACATTTCACGAAACTGCACGCTTTCATCGCGAAGAAAATCATTGCGATACTGCGAAAGCCGATTTTGAACCGTATCGGTCATATCCTTACTGAAATCACGGCTCTGTAACTCTTCGAGTGACTTCGCCTGCCATACATCCAGGCTTGCAGCGTTTCCCCAGTTCACACAGGTGTTGTCGAAATCGTATATCCACACTGGCTGCTGGAGTTTCTCAATCACAGGTATATAGTTAGTAATTGTTTCCGTTTTACAAGTCATGGTCTGGTTCAATCGGGTACTAAAGTAATTGTATTTTGATCAGGCGGCTTGTGAATCTGTATGGCAATTACCATCTGACTCTTTACCGTTTAACAGCTCGTAAACCGGCAGAAATCCTTTTTGATTGCTGACCCGCTCAATCCAGTTGCTAACAGAGGGATACTCGCTCAGATCAAAACCACCCTCGTTTGCCAGGTGCGTATAGCCAAATACAGCGACGTCAGCAACGCTATAACCGAAGTCCGTAATGAAGTCATTTTGAGCGAGGTGTTTTTCAAGAATACCCAGACCGGCGTTACCACGTTCACGCCATTGCTCAAACATATGCTGCTGTTCTTTTCCAAGTTCTGGGGCGATAGCTGTAAAGAACCGAACCGGAGAAATATTGCACTCCAAAGCGGTTTGCTCAAAATTCATCCATCTAACAGTTTGGGCGCGTGCGATTGCTGTGTCAGGAATGAGTTTACTGCCCTCTGCCAGGTACCATGCAATGGCGTTGGATTCACCAATACCTGTACCATCAGCAAACATCAGGTAAGGGACTACACCTTGTGGGTTTATAGCAAGATACTCCGGTTTACGAGTTTCTCCGGATAACACATCAATATATTTTGTTTTACATGCGATGCCGAGTTGTCGTGCAACCAGAGCTGGTTTAAAGCTATTACCAGAGCCTTGAGTTAAGTATAGAGTCATCTGTTCATGCATTCGTCGAGCCTTGTTATTGCTACAGCGTATCTACTAATTCGACTCAACTGGTTTTTGCTTAAGAATATTGTTTCGTTATTTTGCAATTTTCTGTTTGTTGAATTCCTGTTGGGTATCAAAAAATGGAAAACTGTTTGTAGAAGGTATCCGAATGATTGTTGATACACTAAATCATCAACTTCTTATTAGCTACTGAGGTTATCTATGAAAAAAATAAAATCGGGTTTATACAAACATTTCAAAGGCAATAACTATCTGATTATCAACACAGTGGTTGACTCGGAGAATGAAGCATTGTTTGTCCTTTATACTGCTGAATCTGACAGAGAAAGCAGAATATGGATACGTCCGTTAGAGATGTTTTATAGCGAAGTGGAAACCAGCCACGGAGTAAAATTGCGCTTCGAGTATATAAGAGACTTGAATACAGAAGAAAAGCAACTACTAAAACGACAACTATTTATACAATAATAGACGGTTAGCATTTCAAACAGGAATACCAAAAAAATAACCAGAAATTATATTTTATACTTTAATCAAATACTGAAAATATCTGTTACGTCCTGTACCGTGAGTGATAATCTCTGCCTGTACGAAATGCGGAATGATAGAGGTGTCCGGATGCAGGAAAATGAAACTATAGTAAATCGCAGATACTACAAAAACACAATTGATCTTATAAACCAGTCTCTGGCCACACCGAAAGATCTTTGTTTTGTTTTAGTTCAACATGCTTTTTTACCCAGTATAGATTTTTATCACTGTATTGAATCTAAACTGGCATCTGTGATTCTTAAGGGAAGTTCGGCCAAACAGAATCCATCTGTTGTAGATAGTTTAAAACAACGCTATGGCTCTCGGGTTCAGGATTGTGTTAAGCGCAGCGATCTCGAAGATAGTGCGTTCACTATTAATTTGTTAAAGAATGCCACTCGTGGCAAACCATTCGTAATACTTGAATACGGAGCATACTTTGCGCCGACTATTACAGCAGTCTGTAACGATCCACTTCTCGGCCCAAAACTAATGGGTGTTGTCGAAGGGACGGAAAACGGAGTAAAGGGGTCTACAGATGGTAAAACGCCAGGTTATGCGGCAGTGGCAAATCGCGCAGCGTGTCCAATAATTTCAAAGTCCCGTTCGAATATAAAGCACATAATGGATATTGAGATTGGCCCTGCTATTGTTGATGCAGCAGACAACATATTGTGCAATAACCTGGGTCGAAAACTTAAACACTGGCGAGGTACTACAGCGGTAGTAGGAGTTGGTTCTATTGGAAAAGGAGTGCTTTCAGCGTTAAATAACCTGGGTCTGTCCCCACTGGTCTACGATACCGATCTGGCAGTGATGGCTAAGCTTGCACATCGACACAACCGTGTTGTTGATCAAAACACCATTCTCGCCGAAAGTGATCTTTTATTTTTAAACACAGGAAACTGCTTTCTATCTCAACAACCGGAACTGCTGGCTCTGGTCAAAAATAACGCGTTGTTGGTTCTATGCACATCCGGGGATGTTGAAGCAGGTATACCGCAATTGATTGACAGAGGTGAATTGCACCTTGTTAAAAACCAAAGTGACAATGAAATTGCTGTTTATAAGACCCGATACGGCAAATACCTGCGTGTGATGCTTGGTATCGATGAAGTCGGGCAGGCTCCGAATATGTCGGTGGAAGATGGCTCGGTTTCACCCGCTAATGTAATGTCGGATATGGAGTTTTATGCGCTGGGGTGTTACCTGGCATCGGATCATGGTCTGGCTAATGGGAAAATACATCAGTCACCCTGGTACTTACAGAATATGATTCTTAAAGAGTGGCTGGCAGAATTTTATCCATCTACTACTGAAGTACCCAGACCGCCGAAACCTTTGGAACATCTGCAACTGGAGTTCAACTATGGCTCTATGTCGGCCCCTGATTTTTTAAACCATAACGTCGTTGGTAAGAAAATCTATGAAATGCCGGAATCTCGATGATGTGGGTCGTAAGGTGGCTGTCCCGTTAGTCGAATTTCTCGCCGGGGATTGTAAATACATGAAA
>CAZKAQ010000208.1:0-4853 GCA_964550655.1 uncultured Granulosicoccaceae bacterium | reverse complement strand
CTAGTTATGATACTTTTTAATCGCGCGTCGGCGTTTGCGCTGCTGACTCGGGGTTAGCTTGTTTTTGATATGACTGTACGGGTTATCCGAGCCTTTAAAATCAATTCTGACCGGGGTACCAAATAATTTAAGTTCACGCTGAAAGTAGTTGCTTAAATATCGCTTATACGCCGCGGGCACTCGATCTGTCTGATTACCATGAACCACTATCACTGGCGGATTTGAGCCACCCTGATGCGCGTAGCGCAGTTTTATTCGTCGGCCGCGTACCAGTGGCGGCTGATGTTGTTCGATAGCGTACTCAAGCATGCGTGTCAGCAGTGGTGTTGCCATATCTATCATGGCTGATTCATAAGCGCGATTGGCAAGCGTAAAAAGGTTACCCACGCCTGTTCCGTGCAATGCAGAAATAAATTCAATACTGGTGAAGCTTAAAAAATCGAGGCGTCTTGAGATATCAGTTTTTATCTGTTCTCTTTGCTGCACTTCCAGACCATCCCATTTGTTTACTGCAACGATCAGCGCACGGCCTTTGTCGATAACGTAACCAAGCAGGTTTAGATCCTGATCAGTAATGCGTTCAGTTGCATCCAATAGAAGTACACAGACATTGCATTCATCAATTGCCTGCAGGGTTTTAATGACGCTGAACTTTTCCACGGCCTCTGAAATTTTTCCCCGGCGCCTTACACCTGCGGTATCGATCAGTGTGTACTTATGCTCATCGCGCTCGAACGGTACCTCTATACTGTCTCGTGTGGTACCGGGAAGGTCGAATGCAACGACTCTTTCTTCACCAAGGAAACGATTAATCAGTGTTGACTTACCGACATTGGGACGGCCAACCACCGCCAGTCGCATACCGGAGTCCGGATCCGGCCCGGCTTCGAAGTCCTGCGCAGGCAACATACCCTGCACCACAGCCATCAGTTTCAGTAAACCGCGACTTTGCACCGCAGCGATGCAGTACGGTTCTCCGATACCAAGCTGATAAAACTCTGCGGCTATCTGGGCTTCATCGAGGGTGTCGGTTTTATTCACTACCAGGCAAACTGTCTGGCCTGATCTGCGCAATCTGTATGCTATTTCTTCATCGACCGGGGTCAGGCCATCACGCCCGTCAACCATAAACAACACGATGTCCGATTCATCGACAGCCTGCCATGACTGCTGCTGCATGCGTACATCCAGCACTTCCGACTCGCCGTTGAGCCCACCCGTGTCGATAACCAGATATTCAATCTCACCAAGTTTGCCGTCGCCATACTTTCGGTCACGCGTGAGACCTGCAAAGTCTGCAACCAGCGCATCGCGCGATTTGGTTAATTTATTGAAGAGAGTCGATTTTCCAACGTTTGGTCGACCGACGAGTGCTATGACAGGTTTCATCCGACAAGTGTAACCTGTTAATGAAGGATTAAGATCGTTCTATCGCATCGACAGCTTCAACTTTGCCGTTTTAATTTGCGGGTAATCTGCGGGTCAGGTCAGCGCGAGAGGGCTATTGATGCGAGCTTGCCGTTTTTTCCCTGAACATAGATATTGCCGTCGAGCCGCACCGGAGCTGCTGTGATCGCCCCTACTCCGGTCCGCAAACGTGCGACGATAGTACCGTCTGTGATGGACACAATATGCAGGACACCTTCAAAATCGCCTACAGCAAAGAGATCCAAACCGATTGAAACCGGTCTGGTCAATCTGCGATTGGAAAGCAGATCCTGCGTCCAGACAACTTCACCGTCGGTGCGGTTAAATGCGCGCAGCGTATCGAACTCATCAGTAACCACCACTACCTCTTCGGTCACAGTTAAACCCGTGACTGACGATACTTCACTGGACCAGAGAGGTCGGCCCTGAGCAGCATCAATCTGTGCCAGATTACCCTGGTAATTCACGGCATAAATATGCGGGTCAAAGATTTGCAGATCAGCATCGAGGTCATTAAGGTTCTCTACTTCAGATCTGCCGTTTCTGTCGCCGAGAGGTACCTGCCAGAATACTCTGCCATCCAGTGCCCTGAGGGCGACCAGATTACCGTTATCGAGCCCGACTAGCACACCGTCGGCAGCGACCAACGGCCTGCTATTGCCGTGAAGACTTAACGCCGGAACAGCGTAGCTGTATATCCAGCGTCTCGCGCCGGAGCTTTTCTCAAGTGCGTAAACCTTGCCGTCTATGCTTCGAACAACAATAAAGTCGGAGCCTGCAACCGGAGCTGCAATAACCTCTGATGAAACATTGCTGGTCCAAAGGGTACCGCCGATAGCCTGGCTGATGGCAAACACCTCACCGTTGCCGGAGGCGACATAGATATTTTTATCATCACCATTGACACCGGCGGTGATATTACGATCCAGTTCCACTGTCCATTCCGTTTCACCGGTTTGCCGGTTATAAGAACTTAGCTTGCCTTCGGTATCTACAGCAAAGACAGATTTTTCGGTCACATAAGGTGACAGTCGCAAGGCGTTACGCTCGGTGTTTTCACCAACCTTAGAGGTCCATGCGACTGTCGCAGAAACGCTGCTGAGTGCACTGGTTTCAGCAATATCAGTAAGCTTTGCCGGCTTGACTTTGTCCGCCCCGCCACAAGCACTTAACAACAAGCTTACCGCCACAGCCGCAAGCGCGATTCTACTGGCAGCTTCTGTCATGATTTATCGTCAGTTACATCAACAGCCAGATCGTCAATTTTCAATTGTAAGGCAGCGCCCGAATTGGTTGCAGTACCTGATTCCCGAGCTCGTTGATAGGCAGTTGCCGCCTGCGATGTTTCACCGAGGTCAAGGTAGATATCGCCGCGAATCTCTTCTACATGACCGGCGTAGGAGGTAGAAGATACTGTGTCGAGCACATCCAGTGCGTCCTGATGTTTATCCTGCGCTTTCAGCACGCGCGCAAGGCGCAGTTTGGCAACTGGTACGATCTCGCGAAACGAGCCGTTGTCAATCGCCCAACGCAAAGCTGTCTCTGCCTCTGGCAGCTGGTCTTGTTCTACCTGAAATCGCGCTTCGGCAAGGCTTGCAAGGGCGGCATAAGGCGAGTCACCGTGCTGTTCGCGAATATTTTTTACCAAGCCGAGAAATTGCTCGCCTTCGTCACTGCGCTCAAGCGATTGCATGATGTCGGTATACTCACCTGAGGCATCCTGAGCTGCTGACTCTTTATGCCCCTGCCATCCGCGAAAGCCGAATATCATGGCCAGCCCGAGGCCGATACCAAGCATCACAGCACGGCCATTTTCAGACCACCACCGCTTCAGCGCTTCTACCTGTTGTTCTTCTGTTTCGAAATCTGCCATTTGCTCTTACCGAAATGCGAGTCGGGCATGCCCGATCCGAGGGTGCATACTATCCAAATATACCGTCGAGCACATCTAACAATTGCGCTCTTGGCACGGTTTGCTGTTGAGTCTGTTCACGTAGTAATTTTACGCCGACCGTGTCGTCGGAAATTTCTCCTTCAGCAACGATCAATGCCACCGAAGCATTGCATCTGTCAGCTCTTTTAAACTGACTCTTCATGCTTGCCCCGGCACAATTTGTCACCACCTGCCAATCGGGTCTGGCGCGACGGAGGTCTTCCGCCAGAGCCATACCGGCAACTATCGCCTCGTCGCCGGCGAGTACCAGGTAGATATCCGGTCCGCGAGCCTCCGGCGCGCCGCCCGTATCAGTGATCAGCGCCAGCAGTCTCTCTACACCGAGCGCCCAGCCAACACCGGGAGTCGGGCTGGCACCGAGTTGTTCGGTCAATCCATCGTAGCGACCACCCGCGCACACAGTGCCCTGCGCACCGAGCTGATCAGTTACCCACTCAAAAACTGTGTGACTGTAATAGTCCAGTCCACGTACCAGTCGACTATTGATTTGATACGGCACACCGCAGTGAGACAGCGAGGCCTGCAATCGTTCAAAATGATCAGCGGACTCATCACAGAGATGATCCAGCACACTTGGCGCATTTTCGACCACATTCGCCATTGCAGGATTCTTGGTATCGAGTACACGCAGCGGGTTGGTTTTCAAACGACGCTTCGAGTCTTCATCAAGGCTTTCATTGTTATCGGTCAGATACTCAACCAGAACGCGACGATAGTTATCTCTGTCTTCAGCACTGCCGAGTGAGTTAACTTGCAGACTGACATGTTCTGTCAGACCAAGTTTTTGCCAAAGTCGGGAACTCAGAAGTATTAACTCTGATTCAATGTAAGGACCTGCGATGCCGTACACTTCTGCACCCACCTGCCAGAATTGTCGGTAGCGACCACGCTGAGGGTTTTCACGTCGAAACTGCGGCCCCAGATACCAGAGTCTGTGCATTTGCTGATTGCTGAGCAGTCCGTGCTGTATTGCAGCCCGGACACAACTGGCGGTATTTTCAGGTCGCAGACTGAGCTTGTCTCCGTTGCGATCTTCAAAGGAATACATTTCCTTTTCAACGATGTCCGTAACATCACCGATAGATCGTTTGAAGAGTTCTGTTTTCTCAAGAATAGGTGTTCGAATCTCCCGATAACCGTAGCTCGCAGTCACTTCTCTGACAATAGATTCGAGAAAATGCCACAGGTGTATGTCATCAGGCAGCACGTCGTGCACACCCTTGATGCTTTTTACCGCTTGTCCCATAGAGGTATTACGCCGTTGTTTGTGTGTCTGCTCTTTGGCAGACGATTATTATTTTTATCACAAACCATCTTACAGGCTTTTTTATCAATCAAAACCGGCAATACGCTCAGCCCGAGGCTCAAAGCGTTTCAACCGATAACACTAAGCATTATCGGTTGTTGTAACAGTTACCTAGCCCGGACTATTCACGAAATCGACGGCATCTCACTTGATCTTTGATTCCAC
>CAZKAQ010000207.1:0-4854 GCA_964550655.1 uncultured Granulosicoccaceae bacterium | reverse complement strand
CCTTCCAGTGTCAGCATCGCACTGCCACCATTGGCAATTGTGCCTATTGTCCAGATACCTGTGACTGCATTATAACTACCCTGACTTGTCACACCGTTATTAGCCGTGGCTGTTAAACCTGGTGGCAACAGATCTGTCAGCGATACATTCGTCGCCTCTGCGGCGCCGTTGTTATCTACCACAATCAGAAATGTAACCGTATCACCTTCATCCGGAGTTGCGTCACCACTGGCCAGTGTCTTCACAGTCACCAGATCTGCTGTGTTGTTAACTACAATCGATTCATTCAGATCGTCACCGGCAGTTGTCGGATCCGGCTGATCCGCCGTCGCTGCGGTAGTGGTGTTGATGATGGTGTTGCCACCCTGACCCGCATCTACCGTACCCGACAATGTCAGCGTCGCAGTAGCTCCGTCAGCAAGTGTGCCGATGGTCCACAAGCCTGTTGCCTGATTATAAGTTCCCTGCGACTCGGTGCTGCCGGTGAAGCTAATTCCTGCGGGCAGTGAATCGGTCAGTGATACATTGGTTGCCTCAAAGTTTCCATTGTTGTTAACGACAATCTGAAAGGTAACCGTATCACCTGCAGCAGGTGTCGAGTTACTACTGATGAGTGTCTTAACTGTGACGAGATTTGTTGGCACTTCGCGATAACCGACCTCACTTGTATCGCCAGCTTCGTTGTCCAGGTCTGTTGCCGGATCAGTTACAGTTCCATCAGTGTCGGCATAGCTGTTAGGTGCGACGTTATCTGCGATACCATCACCGTCGTTGTCGGCTCCCGGATTCAAACCACTTTCGGTAATATCATCAACGCCGTCGTTATCGCTGTCGTCATCCAGGTAGTCCGCTGTGCCGTCACCGTCGGTGTCTTCAGGCGCGCTAAAGTCACCACCGTGGCCACTACCTGAATCGAAGGTGTCAACCACACCATCACCATCGGTGTCAGTTCCAATAGACGGTGAGTTGTAACCCGCTGTTGGCTGGGCTTCAATCGCATCAGCTATTCCATCGTTGTCGCTGTCGAGATCAAGGTAGTCATCAACGCCGTCATTATCGGAATCAACCGGACCTACTCCTGCGCCAGCGGCCGATGGAACACCTGTCACCGGATTAACTGCACCGTCATAGACGCCATCACCATCGGTATCTGTGGCAGTTGCATTAGCACCGGATTCAATCAAATCACTGATGCCGTCGTTATCACTGTCCAGGTCAAGGTGATCGGCAATTCCGTCGCCGTCAGTATCTCTTACGATCTCACCGCTAAAACTAAATACAGCTCCGCGATTTTGTCCTATGCCAGTGCCGGTAGTACCATGCAGGAAGGTTCCGGATTCAAAGCTGTCGAATGAATAGGAAACGCCGTGATCCGGATTGGTATTGGTGCTGTCGGAGATGCCGTTGGTAGTGGGGTCATTGTCTACAATACCGGTCAGCGCAACTGAGTCAAATGTGTCAGCGCCGGAATTGCCCGGGTAGTTAAATGGAGACAATAGTGAGCCGACAGTTATCGAGTCAGGAGTTGAGCCGGTTGCTGTATCAAAACCGCCAACATCAGAAAAACTGGAGCCCCCTCGCGCGTCGATGTCAGCGATAAACACCTCGACATTGGCAGCTGGAGTAATAGTTCCAGCCAGGTTTCCAGCCGTGACCGATCCAGATTCGACGATGCTTAATTCGTAAGTGACATAGTTAACTTCATTGTCACCCGCACCGGAAATAGTAATCCGTCCATTATCAGCGATGTTGGCGGATGCCGAATCCGTGTTGACTTCGGTAAATTCAATTCGCAGATCAAAGTTGCCAAACGCACCGGGTACAACAAAAACATCACCACTATCAAGGTCACCGGCATCACCACCGTTGATTGCCACTGGTGCTGCTGGAAAGTTGCTCGATGCCAGGCTGAATGCCTGAGTTCCTTCTTCGGTGTCCAGAATCCCGTCGTTGTCGTCGTCAAGATCATCAACATCGTCAAGACCATCGCCATCTAAATCAGCTAGAATTCCGGCAAAGCCAGTGGCTTGTATAGTGCGCGCTTCAATACTGCCGGTTTGATGCTCAAGATCCCAGTTGCCGCCTTTCGCATCGCTGCCCGTGTCATTTATCGACGCTGCGATATCGGCACCGGTCAGCTCTGAAAGCAATGCAGTTGCAGCTTCTCCTTTGTCTCCCGCAGAGAAATCACAGCCGTATAAAAGAATATCTCCGTGCTCTGACAAGGCCTCACCAATAGCTGCCAGTTCATCGACGTAGTCAGCCTGCATAGTTTGGCTGTTCAGAACACCGGAGCCGAGGTTAATTGATCCCTGATCTCCATGCGAAATAATATGCACCGCATCGATGTCTGAATACTGAGACAGCACTGCACTGATTTGCTCGACGCCGTCAGATGATGAGTCGATAAAGAAAATATCAGCACCAGGATCTATGGCACTTAAGATATCGTTGATGTCAGAATTTTGCATCTCGACAACAGCGTTATCTATAAAGATAACTTCTGATGGTGATGCTTCAGTAGCACTGTCTGCAAGGTCAGACAATAGAAAACTGTCATTCCTGTCTTCAGATGGATTGGCAATCGCCAATGCCTGAACTGCGTTATCTATGTCGTTACTGGCCCCTTCAGGGCTGATACCGTCGGCAAACGTTGAAACCGCCGCGCCGTCAAGCAAAAGTCTTTGTTCAAGTGCCTGCAGAGTTATAGCTTTTGCAGATTTATTACTCGATTTTTTAGTACTTTGCATGGAATACCTTCAATATACAGACACAAATAGCAAAACAGTCAAGATTCAGTCATGAATCTATGCCGACAGGAAATAGCTTTTTTCAATCCATGAATAGCAGCATTGTTTGACAAGACAAATACAGTGCCATTACTGTGGGGAATAGGCCGCAGTAGAAGGGGCATGCAGAAAATGAGAAGTAAGACACACAAACGGAAACAGCAACGAGCGCTACTGAAAAGCAGTGGGAAGTCTTTAAAGATTGAACAGCAGCGCCAGGTTGGCTCGACTGACAGCAAAGTGGTTAGATAAAAATGAGATGCCCGTCACAGAATCTCGGGATACTCAGATCGAGTATCCACTATTACCTTTTTGGATAGGCCTTGAAGAAACCGGGTTTTAAATATTACAGCGCTATGGGTAAGCGCACGCTGTAGCACACTCGAAGGTTTACGCAGTCAAGATAACGGCGTCGGCTCAAGTACAGGTTCTGCGCTGCCGATCAGCTCTTTACGTTTGGCCACATAACTTGCCATTTGCTCGGCAACTGCCGGATCTGTTTCAGGAGCTTCATATTCACGCAACGCTTTTTGCCAGATCTCTGTTGCACGCATTGTGGTGTCTTTGGCACCGGCCAGCTGCCAGTTCTCCTGATTTTGCCAGTCACTCAAAAACGGTTCATAAAAAGCAGTTTTATAACGCGCCATTGTGTGTTCACAGCCGAAGAAATGCCCGCCGGGGCCGACTTCAGCCATGGCTTCAAGGCCGGTCTCTGGCAAATCAATCTTTAAAGGCTGCAACATTGCAGACATATGCTGAAGCATCTCGCAATCGATCACGAGTTTTTCAAACGATGCCACCAGACCACCTTCGAGCCAGCCTGCTGCATGATAGATAAGATTGCCATGACCCATAACGGCACTCCACAGAGACATCTGAGTCTCCCAGGTGGCCTGGGCATCAACGGTATTGGACGCATTGCACGCACTGGTTCTATAGGGAAGAGAATACCTGCGAGCCAACTGGCCACCGGCAATATTGGCCAGTGAGTTTTCAGGCGTACCAAATGCCGGTGCACCGGAGCGCATGTCTACATTAGAGGTGAATCCGCCATAAACTACCGGTGCGCCTTTTCGGGTCAGCTGGGTTAGTGATATCCCCAACAACGCTTCAGCGTTCTGTTGTGCCAGCGCTCCTGCCATGGTGGCGGGCGTCATTGCCCCCATCAGGGTAAACGGTGTAACCACAACTGCCTGACCTAACATCGCCATTTGCATGGCACCGTATGCCATCGCATCATCGAGTTTACGGGGAGAGTTAATATTGATATTAGTCATTACAACAGGTTGATGACTGACTTCCTGCAGGCTTTTTTGATGTGCGATTGCACAGAGCTCAACGGCATCTCTTGCGCGACCACCACCGATACCCGTAGCAAGAAAAGGTTTATCACTCAGTGTCAGACTTGCAAGCGTGGTATCAAGGTGGCGTGTACCAACCGGCAGATCAGTTGGTGCGACTGCCTGATTTCCAAAGAAGCCAATTACATTAAAATGCTGTCCGAGTTTAATCAGCTTTTTAAAATCTTCTATCGACCCTGCACGACGGCCGTTAACGCAGTCGTGCACATTCGGCGGACCGGACACAAGACCAAAATTAATAGCATTACTTCCACAGTACAGTGTGTTTTCAGGGTTTCTCGCAAGCAGTTCAAAATCACCCGGGGCATGATCTATTGTTTCCATCACCAGGCCGCGATCCATTTTTACCAGACCATCACGGGATACCTCGGCACCGGCGTCGCGAAACGTCTCAAGCGCTAGATCACCCAGCACTTCTATTCCCTGCTCTTCGAGAATTTTGAGTGACGTGTTGTGAATAAACTCGAGTTGCTCTTCGTCAAGCGGTGCCAGCGGACTGAACGGGCTCTGCAATCTACGGCGATCTAACTGCGGGATCTTGACAACCGGTTTCGATTTGTCTCTTCTTCTGCGACGCTTCGGTTTGGGACTCTCTGTTGTCTCAGTATTCACGCGCTCTCGCACACTCTTTTAGTTTAGCACCAGAGTATCACATCACTTTTCAGCACCGGTTGTACAGAAAACGCCTCATAATGGTAAGTGTC
>CAZKAQ010000206.1:0-4862 GCA_964550655.1 uncultured Granulosicoccaceae bacterium | reverse complement strand
CTTAATAGTTTACCTGTAACGGTACAAACGGAATCTACAGACGACCTGCAACATTGGTTTGCAGATATACAACGGTCTATACAGGAATCCATCGCTTTTGATTTTACCCCGTTATCTTCCACACTGGACCATCTTACACTGGATGAGGATAGATCGATCGAATCCATTGTTGTA
Source organism: uncultured Granulosicoccaceae bacterium (assembly GCA_964550655.1). Taxonomy (GTDB): domain Bacteria; phylum Pseudomonadota; class Gammaproteobacteria; order Granulosicoccales; family Granulosicoccaceae. The sequence continues at coordinate 4,688 of CAZKAQ010000206.1, read as the reverse complement.
ATGGAGGGTCATAACAATGACTGGAAAGTAGAATCGGCAGAACATGGCATAGCATTTTCCAACATCGAATACATCACCCACAGTAACTTTCCATTGGCGGTGCTCGTTTATCCTGGTAAGCGTCTGTCGATAACGCTAGTGTTTGATTCGCGGCGCTTTAGCGAAGTTCAGGTATCTTCGCTGTCGGGCCAACTGGCTTACATGATCGACAATCTGGCTACTGGTCGTGCGGTTCGTGTTGATGAAATGGCACGAGCGTGTAGAAAAACACAATTTGCAAAAAACGCTCGACGTTATCATGGCATCGAAATGGATGCGGGTTCGTATACAAGCACAGGCGACTGGCTGGATTCGGTCTGTCAGAGTTATCCTGACAGAGTTGCGCTCATCGACGCCGAGCAGAAAGTTACTTATCAATCGCTCTACTTAAAATCAAATCAAATTGCCAACATGTTGATCGCGATCTGTAGCCCGGACGCACAGTACATAGGCGTTTACTGTGAACGAAGTGCGGAGCAGATTGCAGCATTTTACGGGATTGTTAAAGCGGGGCTGGCCTACATCCCTCTTGATCCATCTTATCCAGCAGAGCGAACGCGTTTAATTTGCGATGATTCATCTGCAGCTCTTGTGCTTTGCGGAGGGTCAGTCGAACAGCCAGACTATATCACCAGTGTCAGTATATCCGACGCAGCCTCGTATTCACAATCCTTCAATCATGCGTCATCTGTTTCTTTATCATCAGCTGTTTATTTGATGTACACGTCGGGTTCGACAGGTCATGCGAGGGGAGTTGTTGTTACCCACGAAAACCTTATTCATTCTACATGTGCTCGTCGCAACCACTATAAGCTTGCTGTCGATCGGTTTATCTTACTGTCCTCGTGTTCGTTTGACAGCTCGGTTGCAGGGATTTATGGCACCTTGTGTAGTGGCGGAACACTTATACTTCCGGAGCAAGGGCAGGAGAAAGATGTCGAGGCAATTGCAGGTTTAATAGATCGGCATCAGGTTACTCAAACCTTGTGTTTACCGGGTTTGTACAGACTTCTTCTTCAATCAGGTGAACGTCACAAACTTGTATCGCTCAGGACGGTCATTGTCGCAGGAGAGTCCTGTCCCATTGATCTCCCAGCGCTGCACAGCAGTGTATTGCCATCTGCCGCGTTGTTTAATGAGTATGGGCCAACAGAAGCAACGGTCTGGGCATCAGTCTGTCAACTTGATACGATAAATTTTGAACAGCTGGACTCCGTGCCGATCGGCGCTCCGATAAGTAACACCACAATGTTTGCTTTAGACGACAATGGCCATCCATGCCTACCAGGTGTGGAAGGGCAGCTAGCAATTGGCGGTCCAGGGGTAACACAAGGCTATCATAGTGATGTTGAGAAAACCCGTCAGCGCTTTGTAGACCTTGGAGATGAGATGGACGAGTTGGGTGTTAGAGCGCATTCGGGTGCAGATTACGCGCGCTGCTATTTAACCGGTGACCTCGGTTATCTGGGGTTTGACGGCTTGTTCAGATTTACCGGCAGACTGGACAGGCAAATAAAGATGCGCGGCTTTCGTATCGAGCCTTCTGAGATTGAGGCCGCTTTGGTAAACAACGGTGTAGTTAGTGGCGAGGTACTCGTGACAAAGCGAAAGACAGCAGCTAATGTTGAATTGATGAGTACAGAAGAGTTACGCGCTGTGGTTGCGGAACAACTGAAGTTGATCAATGAGGCTGTTGCCAGCGAATTGGTTGAAGCGGTTAAGAATGGTAGCTGCATCACCGTAGAGCGAGAATGACCTATGACTCGACGAATTAAGAGATCTGCCGACTACGTGCTAAAGCTTGAGATAAAGAACTCGGAGTTCATCGCTCCACCACGCGAAGATCAACGCAACTGGATGCTAAATCGTATAATGAGTGAAGCCAGTAGCGAACTTGAGTACATCCACTCTGTTGCCCCAGAGTATATTGAGGGTGGACACGAGAAAATTGCTATTACCCGCGGTGACGAGGTGCCAGACGATCAGAGCATTATGGAGGATTGGCAGATTCCGGTGATGCGTGCGATGGCAAACAGTGTCTCGGTAAGTGCCGGGGACATACTGGAAATAGGCATCGGGCGTGGTATTGCATCAGACTTTATCCAGTTCAACAAGCCAAGGTCGCACACACTGGTTGAATGCAACGATGGTATTTTTGCCAACATGGTTGAGTGGAAGCAGGGTTATCCTGATCGTGCAATCAATTTGCTGAAAGGCATGTGGCAGGACTGTGTCTCGGATGATCAGCGATATGATGGCATTTTGTTTCATACATATCCGCTGACAGAGCAGGAGTTTGTAGAGAATGTTGTGCAGGGGGTAACCTTTGCTGAGCACTTTTTCGAGCTTGCCGGGAACATACTCAGGCCAGGCGGTGCTTTTACTTATCTGAGTAACGAATCGGATTCTTTGAGTCGAGCCCATCAGCGGGCACTGTTTAAATATTTTGACAGTGTCAATCTCACTATGATTAAAAATCTTGATATTCCTTCCAACTCTCAGGATTCTTTATGGCTGCGCGAGATAGTTCATGTGGTAGCGAACAAAGATGCTCAACACAGTTAAAGCCGTGAAAACTGACATTTCAGCGCTTTCCCATGAGCAGCTTTCGCTGTTGCATGCACTGCTAAAGCAGACAATTGACGACAATCAAATCGGTTCGGGTGAGCAGCTACTCGCCTACTATTCATTGGCTGGCAAGCAAGCATTGCAAATCAATAACAACGAACTGCGCAATATGGCTAAAGTGATGCTGCCTGAGCATATGGTGCCGGATCTGTTTGTGCCGATTGAAAAGATTCCAAGGCTTGCAAATGGCAAAGCAGACATACACAAACTGCCTTACGTGGTAGTTAAGCGGTCAAATAGTTCGAACAGTTTAGCTGGCTCTACACGTGAATTTGATGTAGTGGCAGGCTTGCTTGGAGAATTGCTCGCGCTTGATGAGATAAGACCGGATGATAATTTTTTCGAGCTGGGTGGAGATTCCATTACCGCGATACGCCTGGTTTCACGGGTAAGGGAAGCGGGTATTCCTGTCGATGTAAAAGCTATCACATCTGACCGGACCTTAGGTGAGATTGCAGCTGAAGCGAGTCAAAGGTTAAAAGATGCCAGCGCTGGATCCGTCTCTAAAAACTCTGTAGATGAGCAAGTGGCACCATTCGGTGAAATGCCGTTAACACCAATACAAAGATGGTTTTTTGCACAACAACATCCACAGCCGGAACATTGGAATCTTGCCGGTGCGATTGAAATTTCTTCTTCGTTAAATATAGATAAGCTCAGGCGTTGTGTGCTCGACAGTGTCGCTGCCCACCCGGTGATTGGTATGGCGTTTAAACAATATGATAGTGAGTGGAAGGGCTACATTCCTGACCAGACACCACCGGTCGAATTAGTTCAGGAACTTTCAGCAGACGCTTTTGAGTACGTTACCCGAGAGACGCTGATTATTGATCTTCAGAAAAGCTTTTCGCTGTCCGATGGCTGGCTAGTCAGGTTTGCTTTAGTCAATGATATCGACAATAAACATACCACTATATTGTGGGTTTGCCACCATCTGATAATGGACGTGTTGTCGTTAAGCGCATTTTTCATTGAGGTGCAAAAGCGTTATATACACGGGATTGCACCTGTGACAACAGGGTGCAGTTATCGTGAATGGGCATTTTGTCTTTTTCAACACGCTCAATCCAGAGCGGAATCAGGTAGGTCTGTTTCCCGGGATCTGTTTGAGTCAGCGCGGTTGAATGAACAAGTGGTAGATAGACTTTGTGAATCCGACTGCATCAGTAGACAGCTTATTTCCAGTGAAATTACCAGCCGCGAAACATATACAGACACGGGTTCGTTGTTAGAAATTCTACTCGCTTGTTTGGCAGGAGCGCTGAGTGTAGAGCTACAGCTAGACGAACTGCGCATTGATATCGAGCATCACGGACGCGACCTGCTCGATGAAGTGGATGTAACTGACAGTGTAGGCTGGTTTACCAGCTATTTTCCCTGTTACCTGAAAACAGGTGGGAGTAGTGACGTGCGAGACATATTTCCTGTCGTAAAATCTGCATTGTTTCGAGCGCAACAGAAAGAAGCGTTCTATTTGGTGGATCGTTATTTTAACAGTGTTGAAGATAGTGCAAGGCAATCACCTTCAGTGCTGTTTAATTTTCAGGGTGTACAATCCGGGTCTGCGGAGGGTGTGTGGGAGTCTTCGTATTTTCACTGGGACAGTCTCCGGTCAAAAAACAATAGTAGGTCGCATGACATTGAAATTAATGCAGCAGTGTCGCTTAACGGGTTGGAGTTGAACTGGCGATATGCAGCGAGTCGGTTCTCTGATGAATTTTTCGATAAACTTGAGGACAAATTTAGAGACAATTTGCAAAACGTACTGGCGGACTTTGAGAACGTGTTGCAACATGCCGTGAGTGATCATCAGGAACTGGATCTCAGTCAGAGGGAACTCGATGACTTTCTTGACAGTCTGGAGTGACTCGAGCTAAGTGGTTAAACATGAATTTGGTCAGATACTGTCTTCTATTGCAACATTAATCCGCAACCCCATTCGCCAGTCAACTCACTGTTATTGTGGCTGGTACAAAAGGCTCGTCGCTGAATTCCAGTCCCACCCGTTGTTGCTAAAGGTC
>CAZKAQ010000205.1:1898-4882 GCA_964550655.1 uncultured Granulosicoccaceae bacterium | reverse complement strand
ACCTGTTTAGCTCTATTGACTCTGGGCGACGAATCCTCATGAATAATGCAGGCTAAGGCTCACTGCAGGAGATCTACTGTTATGCCCTATGAACCATAATCGTTTAAATCTTGCGTATCTGGTGGTTATTTAAGAAGGAACTCTCGCGCTGACCTGTAATGTTGAACTAAGCCTGTGGACGCCACCGAATATTCACTGGTGTATGAAAATTTTGTTGCATGGTCATTGTCACAAGAAATCTTTTAACCTTCAGTCTGTAGTCGAACAGTGTCCGTCACAGATACAGAGCTGATCCAATCATTCGGCAGTGGGAAAGAGACAGTTAAATCTCTGAAAAAATGACGTTACCTGATCTTGTGTCAGCGATCGATGCTGCTATCCGAATAAGCATATTTGTTGTTCCGACACTTACTGCAGCCACCGGATCGATATCATGCGTACCGGCAACGAATGTGTATTGTTAGTTTGATAACCAGGTGGGTTTGCCACATTTGAACCTGTTCCGGCGTTTATGTGACACTTGCACGATAATTGCTCTGTTACCGGAACTAAAGCGTCAGTGCGTGCTCAAAGCCCTGATTGAGTACCTTTTACGGGTTTTGGTAACAAAATGAATGGTTCCTACAATGCAGGGCGTCGTGCCGTTTTAAAAAAATCGGCGCAGCTGACGGGTCTGGCAGCGCTTACAAACACCGGCCTGACCGGTTTGTCTGCAGCGCAGGAAGACAAATACGGGATTCGTGGTTATGAGGCTCCCGAGCTTGATGTGAGATATTGGATTGACGCAAACGGTGATCCTTCCAGCTTTTCTGTTGATGAAGCCAAAGGCAAGTGGGTATTCCTCAAGTGTTTCCAAAACTGGTGTCCCGGTTGTCACTCCAGTGGCTTCCCTGCATTAAAAGCGTTTGCCGATGAGTTTCATGGCAACCCGAAGGTTGCCATCGCTGGTATTCAGACTGTATTCGAGGGCTTTAGCACCAACACTCGAGCCGCAGTGCGAGAGCTACAACTACGTTATGAATTGCCAGTCATGATGGGACATGATCCGGGTGACCCCAATGGTCTGAAGATTTCGGACACAATGCTCAAGTATCGTACCGGTGGTACGCCATGGCTGATACTGATCGACCCCGATGGTGTGGTTGCCTTCAACGATTTCAGAGTCGATAGTGGCAGGCTCATTGAGTTTATGCATGAGCAGGTCGGATAAATTCTGACACGTCTTTTCGCAAAGACTGGTGCTATAACGAATGTACTTCGGCGTTATATACGCCATCCATGACACATTGACCCAATTCCGGGAACACTCTGAAAATAGTTACTTTTCCAGGGTTATAGTGCTTGTACAGATTTTCCTTGCGGACGCTGTGGCTTACCTGTATGACTAACGAGTTAGTTTAACTCGTTAGTCTCTTTGTCATGAAAATCAAAACAGCGCTGATCCATCGTGGTCGTCAGAGTATTACTCAAAAAGGTCTCGGTATTAATGTGCCGGTGCATCGCGCTTCAACTATTGTCTCACCTGACTTTACTTCCTATCTGGCTCGTTTCGATGATGAGCGGATTTATGATCAAGTGGTCTACGGTGCGACAGGTACCCGCAATGTACATGCACTGGCGGAGGCGGTGACGGAACTGGAAGGTGGTGTGGGTACTGTTGTCACTGTGTCAGGTTTGTCTGCCTGTACCGTGACGTTGGGGGCTTTGTTGCAACAGGGTGATCATCTGTTAATCACTGATAGTGTTTATGGGCCGACAAGAGATTACTGTGATCGTGTGCTTGGCAAATACGGTGTAGAGGTTGAGTACTATAACCCGACAATAGATGGCTCAATTTCATCTCTGATTCGATCCAATACAGCGTTAATTTATTTGGAGGCACCCGGCTCGCTAACGTTCGAAATGCAGAACATAGAAGCGATTACCAGCGCTGCTCAAAACGCCGGTGTGCTGACAGCAATCGACAACACGTGGGCAACGCCGCTTTATTTTAAGCCATTAGAAGCGGGTATTGATATTTCGATTCAGGCTGGCACCAAATACATTGCAGGGCATTCTGATCTGGTGATAGGGCTTGTAAGTGCTGCGGATAAAAATCTGTATAAGACCATTGCTGATCATGCACGGCTACTTGGGGATACTGCAGGTCCGGATGATTGTTATCTTGCCCTACGTGGTCTGAGAACCATGCCGTTGCGATTGCAGCAACAGTTTAAGTCTACGCAGGAAATAGTTAGCTGGTTGTATCAGCTTGAGGAAGTCAAAGCGGTATTGTATCCGCCGCATCCATCTGATCCGGGTCATGCGGTGTGGAAAAAGCACTTCTCCGGAGGCTCCGGTTTGTTCGGCTTGCTGTTACAAAACTCGGATCTGAAATCAATTGGCCGCTTTGTCGATCAATTAAAGTACTTTCAGATTGGCTCGTCCTGGGGCGGTTTTGAAAGCCTTGTAGCAGCTCAAATTCCGCCGCTCAACCGGGCGGGTGATAAATGGCAATCGGAGGTGTGTCTGCTTCGATTTCATATCGGGCTGGAAGACCCGGCCGATCTAATCGATGACCTGACACAGGCTTTGGAGCATGTGCCGGTCGGGTAGGTGCTTTTCCGTATCAGCGTTAGATTAGGACAGCCCTTTAGATTATTTGTGGCCGGGGATGTTCAGCCCGGCCGATTTTCTGTAGCAGCAGACTAGCGGCAAGTAAAAGTCTGAGTCGCGCTACGCTTGCTGGCAGTGCTTTGGCAGCGTTTGGCTTTTTTCTCGATATCGATCAAGAGGCCACTATTTTTGGATAATTTTGTAGACGGCTTGCGTATCTGAGGGACTGAAGCTTTTGGTGTATCGTTGATCATGTGAACTACTCCCCTTTGTGTTGCAGTAACTGAGCGTATTGTTTCATATCTGAAGCAGCCAGTCCGATAACTAACGCACAAAATTGCAACTCAGGCTTTTGATCCAGGTCATCTTGAGGCTATTGGCTAATAAAT
>CAZKAQ010000205.1:0-1798 GCA_964550655.1 uncultured Granulosicoccaceae bacterium | reverse complement strand
TGAGGCTATTGGCTAATAAATAATGACCGCAGCTGCTACATCCCGATCCTCGGAAACCAGCAGGTTGTAGGTTCTGCAGGCAGCGGCTGTGTCCATAACTTCGAGGTTGAGGCCAATCTGCACCAGCGAGCGCCGGAAGTCGATCGACGGGAATCGCTGTTGCTGGCCGGTGCCGAGCAGTACGATTTCCGGCTTGCGTTTAACGATTTCGTCAAAATGGCTCACTTTGAGTTCCTGCACAGAGTTGACCGGCCAGTCAGTCACGAGCGCGTCCGGAAATATGATCAGGCTCGCCTGGTAGTCGGTTTGATTAACTTTGAGCTTGCCGTCGCCGTAGTGGCCGAACACATAGTCAGCTGACGGGTTATCGAGGGTAAATTTCATTCTGAGCGCCGGGCTATTTGTCTGATTTATTTCGGATGACTGCAGGTATAATAGCTCGCTTGCTTATCTATACACCAATGCGGAGCGAGTAGAGCAATTGAAACCTGTCAAAATCGGATTTCTGGGCTTTGGTACTGTCGGACAGGGAGCGGCTACCGTTCTTACCAGAAATGCAGTAGAAATCAGCCGGCGCATGGGACAAGACATTGTCGTAAAGTCTGCCTCTGTCCGCAATACCAGCCGAACACTTGATCCTCTGCTCGCCGAAGTAGAACTGACTACTGACTCGGAATCTATTGTCAATGACCCGGATATCGATGTCATCGTCGAGGTGATGGGTGGAGATGAGCCGGCGCGTACTCTGTTAATGACGGCGATTGCCAATGGCAAACATGTTGTAACAGCCAATAAGGCTTTGGTCGCCTGTCATGGTGCTGCTATTTTCGAGGCAGCGCGTGAGCACGGTGTCAGTGTTGCGTTTGAAGCGGCGGTAGCTGGTGGTATTCCGGTCATTAAATCAATACGCGAAGGCCTCGCCGGAAATCAAATCCAATGGGTCGCAGGAATCATCAATGGCACCTGTAACTACATACTGACTGAAATGCTTGAGAAAGGTCGTGAGTTTGAAGACGTTCTCGAAGAGGCCAAGGCTTTGGGTTATGCAGAAGCGGATCCCACCTTTGATATAGAAGGTATAGACGCGGCACATAAGCTAACCATACTGGCGTCTATTGCGTTTGGTGTACCTTTGCAGTTCGATGCGGTACATATTGAAGGCATCAGTTCTATCTCGAGAGAAGACACGGCCTACGCACAGGAACTCGGTTACCGTATCAAGCATCTCGGCCTTGCAATTGATACCGGTAAGGGTATCGAGCTGCGGGTCCATCCGACACTAATTCCACAGCGTCGTTTAATTGCTAACGTAAATGGCGTGATGAATGCGGTGCTGGTTCAGGCAGATGCGGTTGGCCCGACGCTATACTACGGTGCAGGAGCCGGGGCTGAGCCTACCGGCTCAAGTGTGGTGGCAGACATCATGGATGTAGTGCGTGTAGCATCAGCCAGTGTTGATAACCGGGTTCCTACGCTCGCCTTCCAGCACGATGCTCTGATCGATTCACACCCCCTTAAACCTGAAGAATTCCTGACCTCTTACTACTTGCGTATTCTTGCTGAAGATAAGCCCGGAGTCATGGCAGATATTTCCCGTGTACTCGCTGACGAGATGATCAGTATTGAAGCTATTGTTCAGAAAGAACCGGTTGATGATTCCGGCAAGTTGCCAATTGTGTTGTTAACCAAAAAAATAACCGAAGGCTCGATGAATAACGCCATTGTAAAGCTTGAGGCCCTGCCGGTGATAGCGGGAAAAATTTCCCGCATTCGCATGGAAACATTAGCGGGTGGCTAG
>CAZKAQ010000204.1:0-4974 GCA_964550655.1 uncultured Granulosicoccaceae bacterium | reverse complement strand
CTGTTTAGCGATAATGACTCTGGGTGCCGAATCCTCATGAATAATGCAGGTTAAAATGGCAACGACAACTGACAACAAGTACCAATCATCTGAGCGTGATGTCCAACAAGGGCCGTTAACCGGTCTGCGTGTTATTGAGCTTGCTCACATTATGGCGGGTCCGGCGTGCGGATTGATGCTAGCTGACATGGGAGCTGATGTTGTCAAGGTCGAGAAGATTGGCAGCGGTGATGACAGTCGACGGTTTCTGCCGCCTGCAATTGCAGGCGAGTCAGCGGCATTCATGATGATGAATCGCAACAAGCGAGGCATTGCACTTGATCTGAAGCATGCACAAGGCAAGGCAGTCTTGTTGGAATTGTTGAAAGAGGCGGATGTCGTTGTCGAAAATTATCGCCACGATACAATGGCCCGGCTCGGGCTTGACTATGAAACTTTGAGTGAATTGAACCCCGGTCTGATCTATTGCGAGATCTCCGGGTTTGGACGCACCGGTCCTTATCGTGAGCGCGGTGGCTTCGACTTGATTGCCCAGGGCATGTCGGGACTCATGTCAGTAACAGGTGAAGGACCGGACCGGGCGCCGGTAAAAATTGGCCCGCCGGTAACCGACATTACCGCAGGAATTCTGGCAGCCATGGGAGTTAGTGCTGCTTATGCATCAAAACTGAAAACCGGTAAAGGTCAGCGTGTGGATACTTCGCTGTTTGAAGCTGGCATTACGCATACGTTCTGGCAATCAGCGATTGCGTTTGCGACCGGCGTTGCACCGGAGCCGATGGGTTCTGCACATCCGTTGAATGCACCTTATCAATCGATAGCAACTAAAGATGGCTGGATCAACGTCGGGGCTGCCAACCAGACCAACTGGTTACGCATGCTTGATGTGATTGGTGCAAGTGAGCTTGCCGATGATGCGCGCTTTTCAAACAACCAGAACCGTATGGCGCATCGCATGGAACTGATCGAAGCGCTCGAGTCCGTGTTTATCAATCGTACCACTGAAGACTGGGCAACACGGCTGAACAATGCAGGTATACCTGCCGGACCCTTGCTCGACATCAATGAGATGCATCAGGATCCACAGGCGCTGGCCCGTGACATGATCGTCGATGTCGAGCATCCGCAGGCCGGAACTGTGAAAACACTTGGCTCACCGGTTAAGTTTCATGGCACGCCCGGTGGTGTTCGCTGTGCTGCACCGATGATGGGGCAGCATAGTCGGGAGGTGTTGCGTGATATCGGCTATAGCGATAGTGACATTCAGGAACTGATTGATGCCGGTGTTCTGGGTGTCTCGGACTGAATCTTTAGCTTGCCGCTTTGTGCTCCAGTATCTGGTCCTGTCGTATATCGTTGCGGCGTTTATAAAAACGTCTCCGTCGGCTGGCAATAAAATCGCTGTCATAGATGCGACCGACAAGCTTACGGAATCCGTTTTCGAGTTCTTCAACACTCATGTTTTTGGGCTGAAAGTTGACGTCAAACAAAGTTGAAAGCTCCCAGGCTCCGGGATTAAGAATGCGATTTTCCCTGAGTAATCGTTCATAAAGCGGTGTGCCCGGGAATGGCGTCATTAAAGTGATCTGCACTTCGTATAGATTGGTCTCTTCAACAAATTCGTAGATGGCATCGAACGAGCTGGCATCACTGTCATCGAGGCCCAACACGAAACACCCGTTAATAAATGCGCTTTAAGTATGCGTAGCTTTACAGGCGTTTGCGACCATAGTTGCAGCCTGTATATCCTGAACCGCAACGCCGGTTAAGTCGGCAATGGTAATCTGCTGCTCTTCAGTGCGGCCCGCAGCAGTACGGCTAATAACGTCACCGAGCTCAATGATATCATCAGACTGAATTTTTTGATGTTGAATGGCGGTGTAGCATTCACCATGATCAATACACTGCGACTTGCTGTCGGCCACTACCACATCTGCTTTTGCCAACAATGACGAGTGCAGTTCCTGTTTTCCATGATCATCTGAGCCCATAGCTGTTATGTGGGTGCCGGGTTGAATGTGTTCGGCCAGTAATAACGGGGTTTTGGAAGGGGTTGTTGTTACAATGAGCCTGCTTTGCTGCGCCAGACTTTCCAGAGTGTCTACTACGCTGATGGTAATCCCCCAATCTTTGATTAGTGGATTTTTATGTAAGTCGTCAACCATCTTCCGGGCATTGTTGCTGTTTCTGCCCCAAATCACGCATCGTTTGCAGTCGATTATATCTCGCAACAGCTCAAGTTGTAGCCGCGCCTGAGTGCCTGTGCCGACGATGCCGATGGTATCGACCTTTGGTGATGACAGATACTTTGCAGCGACAGCTCCTGCCGCAGCGGTTCGAATATCCGTTAACCAGCCTTCGTCCAGTAAGATGTACGCAATCGCACCTGTCTGGCTGCTAAAAACCAGCACCATGCCGTTGTTAACGGGTTGACCTGATTCTTTGTTGTCAGTAAATGCAGACGCCACCTTGAGTACGTAGTAGTCATCGCCGTGAATGTATCCATACTTGATGTGAACATCACCGGGCGGGCTGTCAAAATGAAGGAATCCTACTGGTGGTACTTCGGTTTGACCTTCAGAATATCGCACAAAACCTGTTTCAATATTCTGAATCAGGGTGTGAACATCAATAAGACGTTTAATCTCATCCAGGCCGATGACGGGGGTGGTTGCAGGCTTGTTCATCGTGTACTCATTAGTTTGCGATTCGCCGGGGATTGAGTTTATCGGGCCAGTATCTGCGTACCTGTTGCGTAGATTATCTACGCACCAGCCATGTGTTGATATATGTGAAACAGGAATTTCGTATTTTGACACAATACAAGTCGGGTGACACAATGTTCAGGGCTCATAAAGCCTGCGTGTGAAAATTAGCTAATGACCGCTAACCCTATATCGCTGTGGAACACAACTGCGGAAGAGAAAGACTACAACAACCCGTTTAGCAACAGCGGTAAAGTTGATGTCGCCATTGTAGGTGGTGGATTCACCGGATTGTCTACTGCGCTTCATTGTGCAGAGCAGGGTTTGTCTGCACATGTGCTCGAAGCTAAACAGATTGGCTATGGCGGTTCGGGCCGTAATTGTGGTCTGGTAAACGCAGCGCTTTGGCTGCCACCTCAGGATGTTCGCAAGCAACTCGGGCAAACCTACGGCCCGCGCTTTATAGAGCAGTTTGGCAAAGGCCCTGAGTACGTATTCTCTTTAATAGAAAAGCACCAGATGAGGTGCGAAGCAACGCGCACAGGAACAATACACGCGGCGCACTCAGCCAGCGGTTATCACGAGTTGCAGGCTCGAGCTCAGGAATGGAACCGCCTCGGTGAACCGGTTGACTTGATCGAACGCGAGGCAGTGGCCGAGATGATCGGCACAGATGTTTTCCATGGCGGCTTGCTTGATCACCGCGCAGGTACCATCAACCCGATGGGTTACTGTCGTGGCTTAGCTCGGGCTGCAACCGGGGCAGGTGCGCTGATAAGCACCGGAGTCAAAGCGACCAAGCTAAAAAGAAGCAATGACGAATGGATCATTACCACTGATCAGGGTGAGCTACAGGCCGGTGCCGTGATACTCGGTACCAATGCCTACACAGATAATCTTTGGCCAAATCTGAAAAAAGTCTTCACCATGATCCACTACTTTCAGCTGGCTACCAAACCACTGGGTAAAGAGGCAGCACATATTCTTCCGGGTAAACAGGGTTTGTGGGACACCGCGCGGATTATGTTCAACTATCGTCGCGATGGATTTGATCGCCTGTTGATTGGCAGTATGGGAACCATTCTCGGCAGCACCGACAAAGGCTTATCACAACGCTGGGCAAGAAAGCAGATCAAAAGAATCTTTCCGGAGCTTGGCGAGGTAGAATTTGAGGAAGCCTGGTACGGGCAAATTGCAATGACGCCTGATCATCTGCCGCGAATATACGAGCTCGATAAGAATCTCTACACCCCGATAGGATACAACGGGCGGGGCATTACCACGGGCACTGTGTTTGGCAAAGCGATGGCGGAGCTGCTGACAGGCGCTGACAAGGCTGATTTACCACTACCCATTTCGTCATTGACACCTGTTCGGAGTGCACCGTTTTTTAAACGTATCTACCAGACAGCGTTCACCGCGAATCAAGTGTTGAATAGCATCTGATCGCAGCATTTATTATAGCTGACTATAAACATATCACTAAAGGTTACAAAGAATGTCTGATAACCCACTGGCCTTAATTACCGGCGGTGCACAGGGTATAGGTTATGCCTGTGCTGAAGCGTTGGCTGATGATGGAGCGCGGTTAATACTTTGCGACATCAACACAGAAGGTGTTAATGCTGCAGTTGAAAAGCTTGGCAACAATACCGTAGCACTCACCTGCGATATGGGCGATGCAGATCAGATAAATGCCATGTTTGATCAAATAGAGTCAGAACATGGTCCGGTAGAAATTCTGGTTAACAATGCAGGTGTTGCAATGCCCGGGGATTTTCTGGATACATCACTTGAGCAATTTAAAACCGTAATAGACATTAACTTAGTTGGTACTTACGTCGCCTTGCAACGCGCTGCAAAAAGTATGGTAGCGAATAACATAGAAGGCTCAATTATCAATATGTCATCGATCAATGCGGTGGTGGCTATTCCTTCAATCGCTGCTTACTGTGCGTCTAAGGGAGCGGTAGCACAGCTCACCAAGTCTGCGTCACTCGCACTTGCACCGCACAACATTCGCGTTAATGCCGTGGGGCCGGGCTCCATAGATACCGAGATGCTTGCAGGTGTTAACGCAAACCCTGATGCAATGAAGATGGTGATGTCCCGCACCCCGTTACAACGGTTGGGTGATGCCAGTGAAATCGGCAATGTAGTGGCGTTTTTGGCCGGTAAAAAATCAAGCTATATTACAGGCGAAACCATTTACGTGGACGGTGGCCGACTGGGTATGAACTACACCTGCTAGCCTGCATTATTCATGAGG
>CAZKAQ010000203.1:0-5068 GCA_964550655.1 uncultured Granulosicoccaceae bacterium | reverse complement strand
GGGGCGCGTAGCTGTGGAATCAAAGATCAAGTGAGATGCCGTCGATTTCGTGAATGGTCCGGGTTAAACACTGTTAAGCGGTAGAAATTACTCAGTTTCTGTCACGGATCTTGAATACAGGAGGCATCCTTTTATACATCTCAGAGACTTTAGTTATGATCGCAGTTTTCGCTTGCCTTGCTATTAGCGCTATTTCCATGGCCGCAATATCGCGCCGTTCCGACTCTTAAAGGTCGCAGCAGTTCACGGCCCGGGACCAAGGCTTTTATTAAGGGCAATCGTTTACAGTTGTACTGAAGAGAACGGCGCTACGGCGCCGTTTTCTTTTTTTATGGTCAACTGAAGTTCTGTTATGGCGCTGTGGCAGCAGCGGCGAATTTACCCAGTGCGCCGGTTACCTTGGCCAGTACTTCGTCACAGCCCTCGGTGCCGTGGCGTCCCTTAAGAAAGGCCGGGTCGTTGTAGCCAAGGTGTACGTTGCCGTCTTTGTCCTGCCAGATCAGCATCTTCTGTGGCAGATCAATCGCAATGCTCTGGCTGCACTGCATCAATGGTGTGCCGACCTTCGGATTGCCGAACACAACCAGTTCTGTCGGGCCTAGTTCCAGGCCTGCATTTTTGGCACCTTCAGCATGATTGATTCTGGTAAATACCTTCATGCCTTTAGACTCAAGCACCGCCACCAGCTTGTCTGCCGTTGTGGCGACATCGTGTGGGCTCTTGACTTTGACCATGCCGTCCGCCGCCATTGCAGGTGAGGCAGGCAGGGCGATCATGATAACAATGCCCGCAAGTACGGCTAATTTTCTGATCATTTTAAATGACTCCTGGTTTGTATAGGGTGAGCTGAGTGCTGTTGGTGCTGTGCAGACTGATAAGCCCGGCTCTGAGGTCGGGCGTGAGTTTTGTCGGCAGCAATGCCGAGGCTTTCAAATATACACTAACTCTGTTCTTACCGGACGCGCTGTCGGGAGGTTCCGTGCGGGATGCTGTGTCAGTATGTTTGCGGGGAGATATGCTTGCGGGATGTTCTGCGGGCTGTGTCGCCAGACCGACTAATAGTTAGCTTTACCTGATGCCGGCACCACCGGCATACTACTGGTCGGCTCAAACACGCTAACAGGTTACTTTTTAATCTAATGAAGTTGTTCATCGCTGAGAAACCCAGTCTGGGTCGCGCCATTGCTGCCGTATTGCCCGGCACGCAACAACGCGGTGACGGCTTTATCAAAACCTCCAGCGGAGATTGTGTAAGTTGGTGCATCGGGCATCTGCTCGAGCAGGCCGAGCCGCACCTGTATGATCCCGAATACAAATCGTGGCGTATGCATCATCTTCCAATTGTGCCGCAAGAGTGGAAACTGTCACCCAAAAAAGACACCAAAAGCCAGCTTGCCGTGCTTCGCAAGCTGGTAAGTGAGGCTGATCAGCTGGTACATGCCGGTGATCCCGACCGCGAAGGTCAGTTGCTGGTGGATCAATTGTTTGCCTACTTAAAGGTAAGCCAGAAGAAGCGGGCGGGTATCCAGCGTTTGCTCGTCAATGATCTGAATCCCGCTGCCGTTCAGCGCGCACTTGGCAACCTTGATTTAAACAAAAATTTCGCACCGCTTTCGTCGTCAGCACTTGCGCGGTCACGGGCTGACTGGTTGTACGGTATTAATATGACTCGTGCCTATACCATACAGGGGCGCAAAGTGGGTTATGACGGCGTGTTATCTGTTGGCCGTGTGCAAACGCCGGTGCTCGGGCTGGTTGTGCGTCGTTGTGAAGAGATAGAAAACTTTGTCTCTAAACCCTTTTATGAAGTGAAAGCTCACCTGGTAACGGAAAACAATGAGACATTCACCGCAAACTGGCGCCCGAGTGAAGCCTGTGAGCCTTATATGGATGATATGCGGCGTGTACTGCATAAAGGTCTGGCAGAGAATGTTGTTAGCCGCATTACCGATAAGCCGGCAAAGATCAGTAAGTACGAAAAGAAAAACAAAAAACAGGCGCAACCCCTGCCATACAGTTTAAGCATTCTGCAAATTGATGCGGCGCGCAGGTATGGCCTGAGCGCACAGAACGTGTTGTCAGGTTGTCAGTCACTCTACGAAAAACATAAGTTAATTACCTATCCGCGGTCTGATTGCCGACATCTGCCAGAGGGACATTATAAAGAGGGTAAATCTATACTGGAGGTAGTAAAGAGTAATGATGAATCGTTTGCTGAAAGTGTAGATGCCGCAGACAGTACGATTAAATCACCGGCATGGAATGATAAAAAAGTCACTGCTCACCACGCTATTATCCCGACTCAAAGAAAAGTAAATATTTCGTCGTTATCGCAGGCGGAGCAGCAGATATACCGACTGATTGCACGGCAGTATATTGCCCAGTTTTATCCCGTGCATGAGTACGCTGATACGCGAGTTGAAATTATTATTGAAGGTGGTTTGTTTGTCGCCACCGCTAAAACAATTTTAAAAGAGGGCTGGCAGGTTCTTTTTCGCAATGATAATAAAAAAGATGCAGAGAAAACCTTGCCGCCTTTAAGCAAAGGGCAGTCTCTGCATTGCGAGCGCGGTGAGCTGGTTGAGAAAAATACCACGCCACCTCCTTATTTCACTGATGCAACTCTACTTGCCGCGATGACGGGTATTTCGCGTTTTGTGTCCTCTGCTGACATTAGAAAAATACTTAAAGAGACAGACGGTCTGGGTACAGAGGCAACCCGTGCAGGTATTATCGAGTTACTTTTCAGACGCGGCTTTCTTAATCGCAAAGGCAAGCAGATACATGCGACCGATGCCGGTCGCGGCCTGATAAAGGCATTACCTGAAGAGGCGACTCTGCCGGACATGACTGCGCACTGGGAGTCAACGCTTAACGGTATAAGTAACCGTGAATCCAGCTACGCAGATTTTATGCAGCCACTGGAGACTCAGTTACAGAAACTGATCGCAAACAGTAGCTCAGGTTCTGTAAACTCACTGCGTGGTGTGACTGCAAAGCAGACATCTGCAAAAAAGAAGTTTGCAAAACGCTCGAAGAAAAAAACATCGAAAAAAAAATCGACCAGCGGTTCCGGCAGCAGTAAGTCTGGTGGCAGAAAGTCCGGCGCCAATTAATGAATCTGGCCAATTAATCAATCTGGAAATCCAAAGTATGAAAAACGGTGGCCAGCTGGTCGTGGATGCGTTGCATTGTTTCGGCACGGAACGGGTTTTTTGTGTGCCTGGTGAAAGTTATCTGCCGGTGCTTGATGCCTTGTACGATGCAGATATTGCTACCACCGTGTGTCGTCAGGAGGGTGGTGCTGCGATGATGGCAGAAGCCTGGGGCAAACTTACCGGTCAGCCGGGTGTTTGTCTGGTGACCCGTGGCCCGGGTGCGACGAATGCCTCCGCCGGTGTGCATATCGCCAGTCAGGATTCCACACCAATGATTCTTCTTATCGGCCAGATTGCCACCCACAGACGGCATAGAGAAATGTTTCAGGAGGTTGACTACCAACAGTTCTTTGGCGGTATGGCTAAGTGGGTGGCTGAAATAGAATCAGCTGAACGTGTACCTGAGATGATGTCGCGCGCCTGGCATGTTGCAACCAGTGGCAGGCCCGGGCCTGTGGTACTGGCATTACCTGAAGATACACTGCAGCAACATGCAGACGTTGAATCAAAAATAACGTTGCATCAAACGGAGACTTATCCGGGTGTTGAATTGATTCAACAGATGCAGGTCCGCATCGAGCAGGCGGAAAGACCGTTGGCTATTGTTGGTGGTAGTCGCTGGAGTGCGGAAGCCTCAGCGCAGTTTACACGCTTTGCTGAACGCTTTGGTTTGCCGGTTGCCTGTTCGTTCAGAAGACAAATGTTGTTTGATCACACTCACGCAAATTATGTTGGTGATGTCGGTCTCGGAATTAATCCGGCGCTTAAAGAGTTAATAGTGAATACCGATCTGCTGCTATTGGTGGGGTGCAGGTTCTCGGAAATACCATCACAGGATTTTGATTTGCTTGATGTGCCTAACCCTGCTTGTGAACTTGTGCATGTTTATCCGGATGCCACAGAGTTGGGCAAACTCTATGTGCCGTCTCTTGCTATCAATGCAAGTGCAACTGCGTTTTGTCAATCGGTAGATAATCTGTCGCCGAATACAGAGCATAGTCGTCAATCGGAAATTGATTCGGCTCATCAGAGTTATAAATCGTGGTCATCGCTTGAACATGCACTGCCAACCGCTGATACAATGAAGCATGTGATGATGCATCTTATAGAAGTACTTGCATCAGATTCCATTATCTGTAACGGTGCCGGAAATTACGCCAGCTGGATACATCGATTCTATCCGTTCAGACAATACGGTACACAGCTGGCACCCACCAGTGGATCTATGGGTTATGGTCTGCCTGCTGCGGTGGCTGCCAAGCTTGCTCATCCGGAAAAGACCGTTGTGGCATTTGCCGGTGATGGTTGTTTTCAGATGACTATGCAGGAGTTTGGCACAGCCGTTGAGTTTGGAGCCGCAGTGATTGTGCTGGTTATAGATAATGGTATGTATGGCACGATCAGAATGCATCAGGAACAGAATTATCCGGGGCGTGTTTCTGCTACGGATCTTGTCAGTCCGGACTTTGCAGCACTTGCTAGAAGCTACGGCGCTTATGCGGCAACTGTTGAGAGCGGTGGTGAATTTCCATCGGCTTTTAAAGCCGCATGTGAAAGTGCTACGGCATCACTGATACATATTAAAACAAATCCTGATGCTTTAACGCCGACATTATCACTGGCGTCTTTTGCAGACAGTTGAAGTTGTCAATGACTGTATAGCTGCAAACGGTTTTTATTTATTCAAGATCACCGCGATACACTATAGGTAACTTGTTGCCATCAGGGTCGCGTAGATAAGCACCATAATAATCGTCTGCATAATGTGGTCGGTTGCCGGGCGGACCTTCATCTATGCCGCCGTTGTTGATACCGTTTTGATAACACTGATCTACTTGCTCGCGATTGGTGGCGCGAAATGCAATCATCGATCCGTTGCCGACAGTGGCTTGCCTGCATTATTCATGAGG
>CAZKAQ010000202.1:0-5141 GCA_964550655.1 uncultured Granulosicoccaceae bacterium | reverse complement strand
TGCAACCCATGTGCTGCTAAAGCTTGCAACCCGTGCAACCCATGTGCTGCCAAGGCTTGCAATCCTTGTAACCCATGCAACCCCTGTGCTGCAAAAATAACCGAGTAAGAACACACGTTATGGCTATATTCAAGGAGCCCGCTTGCCGGGCTCTTTTTTTAACTGCGGTACTACTTCATTTGGCAGCTTGTGCACAGGCCAGTAACTTCGCCGACAAATTAGTCGAGAACCTGGTCAGCGAAACACCCGACGACTCGACGGCTGACGAAGCGAAGGCTGGCGACGCGACAGCTGACGAAGCGAAGGCTGGCGGTTCGACGGTTGACGAAGCGAAGGCTGGCGACACTGATGCCAGCGACACGACCAGCGACACTGATGCCAGCGACACGGCTACTGAACAAACCAGTAGTCTCACACCTGCAACGGCATCAATACCGGCCGGCCCGTTTATCATGGGCTCAACTCCTGATGAACGCGAGTATGCTTATCAGATAGATGAGGCAGCCTACGGTCACTCGCGCACCAGAACTGGTAAGTGGTATGACTCAGAGCCAGACCGCAAAACGGTCTCCACTGACGCTTATGAAATCACCATAACCCCGGTTACCAATGCACAGTACGCTGAGTTCATCAACGCAACGCAACACCCGGCTCCTGATGTCAGCAAAGGTACCTGGGAAACCTACGGTTTAGTACACCCGTACTTCCGCACCAGGCGACATGCCTGGCAGAGACGTGAACTGCCAACGAAACGCGAGAACCACCCGGTGGTAATGGTTAGCTACGAAGACGCGAACGCTTATGCAAAATGGTTGTCAGAAACAACGAATGAAAACTGGCGCCTGCCCACTGAAGCCGAGTGGGAAAAAGCAGTACGCGGCACAGACGGACGTTATTTCCCCTGGGGCAATGACTTTGAAAGCGCTAACTTAAACAGCCACGACGCAGGTCCCTTCGACACCACAGAAGTTGGCACTTCATCATCAACCGGGCCATACGGCCTTAAAGATGGAGCCGGCCAGGTGTTCGAATGGATTGCAAATCCCAACACTCAGGCCACCAGATCCTGGGTTAAGGGTGGTTCGTGGGATGACTCAGGCTGTGGTGTCTGTCGTCCGGCGGCAAGACACAGCAGACCTAAAAACCTGAAACATATACTGGTAGGATTCCGATTGGTCAAAGCACAATGACGCAACTCTCAGACGACGCACAACACTCAACAAATCTCACAGAACAACTGGCAGCACTGAAGGAAGACAAGCTGCGTGAAATGCTGGACGCAGGTGACAAAATAAAAAACTGCTATCGACTTCTTCAGAAACACGAACAATATGGCAACGTAGTACGTGAAGTCCTGAATGATCAGGGCACATTCTATGAACTGGAGCATTACCCCCAGGGTGATGTTCACGATAGTGATTCACATTCACAGTATTTTTATCACGCACATCGAGGTATTGAAGGCGAAAACGGACACTTTCATACATTCCTGCGTGCCAAAGGAATGCCCGGAAAACCAAAACCTGTACCGTACAAAGGCGACACAGAATGGCCGTCTGGTGACGATGCACTGAGCCACCTGATTGCTATTTCCATGAACCCAAGGGGCTACCCGATTGGTCTGTTTTCAACCAACCGCTGGGTGACCGGTGAAACCTGGTACCAGGCGGAAGATGTTATCGATATGCTGGACAACTTCCAGATGGATATGATCTACCCTTCAATGCCGGTAAATATCTGGATTACTGAAACCATGCGGCTGTTCAGGCCGCAAATTGAAGAACTACTGGTCAAGCGTGATGAATCCGTTGACGCGTGGCGATTAAAATATCCACAAAAAGATGTATTCGAAGATCGCGATCTGGAAGTCACCAGCCAGATGCTTATTGATGTCGATATGCAGATTGAAGCAGTTAATAAAGAACTGAAATCACGAGCGCATTAGCGCTCACACTTCAAGTTATCTTTGAATGGAATCAAAGATTCATGCAAAATGCCGTGGATTTCAGCTAGCCACGGCCACGATAATTCGGCACACCCTGGTCTGTAACCCAGACCCCTTTGGGTAGTTCACCGTGCTGAAAAAAAACATCAATCGGAATACCACCGCGCGGATACCAATAGCCACCCAGACGCAACCACTTTGGCGCAAGTTCATCGACTAGTCTGCGGGCAATACCAACGGTACAATCTTCATGAAAAGCGCCATGATTGCGAAAGGAACTCAAATACATCTTGAGCGACTTACTCTCTACCAGTAGTTTGTCGGGAAC
Source organism: uncultured Granulosicoccaceae bacterium (assembly GCA_964550655.1). Lineage (GTDB taxonomy): Bacteria > Pseudomonadota > Gammaproteobacteria > Granulosicoccales > Granulosicoccaceae. Next base: position 2,868 of record CAZKAQ010000202.1, on the reverse strand, counting down.
ATAATCAATTACCAGATGTGCGAAATCGGGCTGCGATGTCAGTGGACACAATGAAGTAAATTCAGGTGCGGTAAATCGCACACAATAATCAACCTCAGCCTGAGGATTAGCTACCGTTTCAAGCACCGCCTCCTCAGGAGAAGCCGGCATCTCGACAGGACTGCCGAGTTGCTCTAAACCGCTGTATATTGTTTTATCAGACAATGTATCAACACAATAAAATTTGACAAATTATAGCCTGTATCCTCTGGCAAGATATACTCTCAATAGAACACCGCTAGAGCCCGGACTATTCACGAAATCGACGGCATCTCGCTTGATCTTTGCTTTCACAGCTACGCGCCCCGAGCAAATTTTTTCTTTTGCAAATATCAATAAGCCATGTCAATAAAAACAAGGGACGCAAGAAGAAAATTCACTGTGAAAACAAATCTTATCGCGATATGCTCGCCATTTCATGAATAGGCCGGGCTAGCACGGCACCCAGAAAAAATTATCGGAATAAATATGAACGCTGAAGAACTACGATCAAAGCAGGACCGTGAAATCTCGCGCCAGCTACTGGAGATCAAAGAGGTCAAACGAATCAATGAGATGATCGAAAAGCGTGAAGAAGAAGGACCGATGGGTACTCGTCGTCGCCTTCTCGCCACATCAGTGCGCCTGAGTCGTGGTATGGCGCCCTGGCTTCATGAAATGGCCGATGACTGTATCGAGAAACTTGGCGTGAAAATCCCGACAGAACTCTATGTTTATTCCAGCCCCACCTACAACGCCGCCTGTGTTAAACCTGAGGATGGTCGGCTTTTCATCATGTTTTCCTCCAGCCTGCTCGAGAGTTTTGAGGAATCCGAGTTGCGCTTTGTGATGGGCCATGAACTCGGCCACTACCTGTACGGTCACCACGATATCCCGATTGGCTACCTGCTTAAAGGCAAACCACGACCGAGCCCGAAGCTTGCACTACAGCTGACTTCCTGGTCGCGCTACGCAGAGATTTCTGCCGACAGAGCCGGTGCACACTGCGCACAGGACCCGGAAGGTGTCGCAAGATCATTGTTTAAACTCGCATCCGGACTAAGCAGCAAGCTGGTTAAATTCAACATCGAAGAATTCATGCAGCAAGTCGATGAAATGCAAACCGCAGATACAGAGCCCGGCCAGGGAGCACCACAGGAAGACTGGTTCATGACGCATCCATTCAGCCCGCTTCGTGTACGCGCACTACGCCTGTATGAATCTTCAGTTCTGGCTAAAACAGGAGGCAAGAGCATTGAAGAACTCGAAGCCGGCGTGCAGGTACTAATGACCATCATGGAGCCAAGTTATCTTGAAGGCAAAACTGACAGCGCTGAGAATATGCGCCGCCTGTTGTTTGCAGCAGCCCTGTCGGTTGCCAATGCCGACGGTGAAATTTCAGCCGAAGAGATCGCCGTATTCGAGAAATTTTTTGGCAAGCGATCCTTTAACGAAGACCTCAACCTTGAACGCCTTGCCGATGACCTGAAAGATCGTATTACGCAGGTTAATACCTCCACCACCGTCGCTCAGCGCATGCAGGTTGTAAGAGATCTCTGTACCGTAGCTCGTGCTGCTCATGAAATCAGCAGTGATGAACTTAAACTTATTAAATCGATTGCGACTGACCTGCAGGTACCGGCTCATTTTGTAGATCAGGCTGCTGCGCTCGAAGTTAAAGTTGATTAGCCCGGCGAGCGGTACGCTGGCGCGCAGCTAACAGGACATCCCCTGCCGGGGGCCGTCATTTTTGAAAAGACCAAAAACGAAGCAAAAAGTCTTCTGCGACCAATCTGCCCTTCGGGTGCCTGCGGCATTTTGAGAGTGATCGTGTAAACGGGCCGCGCAAACAGCCATCCATGGCTGACAGCGCTCTTTGCGCCATCCATGGCGCGCCGACCCGCTTACACGAGCACTCTCAAAACTGATTAAACGCGGGTAAAACATGAGCGCTTTTTCGTTTGTTTAACTTAATTTTCAGAACAATTTTTTCAGAACAATTTTTCGTGAGTAGCCGAAAATACTTAAGTATAAAAATCAGACACTTGATAATTTCTTAGATGAAAGTCTGCGCGCCAACATCACTTAGCACTCGCTTTTCAGTTGCAGTTGTAGCTTTCGATCTTTTGAAACGTGGCTCCACCCGCAGGAAATGTTCTGTTCGTTTAATGACAACATTAGTGGTTTTATACAAAGCAGGTGCATCGCCGAACTTTTCGGGTAATATTCGCTAATCCACTATCTGTGGATACCCGATTAATGTAACAAAATTGAAACACAGCGGAGTAATTAAATGTCAGATCGTGCGGCCATTACCCCTTACCTGACCGTTAACCGGGCAGATGAAGCCATCACTTTCTACGAAGCAGCATTTGGCTTTGAAGAGATTGGCCCGCGACTCGAAGATAATCAAGGCAACATCATTCATACTGAATTAAAACTCGGCGACAGCACTATCATGCTAACTGAAGAGATGCCTCAGTTTGGCACCAAAGGTCCAAAATCACTGCGCGGAACTTGTGTAAGAATCAATCTTCAGGTTGAAGACGCACATGGAACTGCCAGTCGTGCACAAACGGCCGGGGCAAAATTGCAGGTACCGATCGAAGATCAATTTTACGGACTTCGCACCGGAAGCCTGGTTGATCCATACGGCCATGTCTGGATAGTCTCTCAGGAAATAGAAAAACTTAGCAACGATGAAATCAGGCGTCGCACTGAAGAGTTCTTTAAAGAAGTTGAAGAGCAAACCTGAAGTAAGCAGGCAACGCTCCTTAACGCACTATCGGGAAACACTTAGCCTGCATTATTCATGAGGATTCGGCGCCCAGAGTCAATAGCGCTAAACAG
>CAZKAQ010000201.1:0-5144 GCA_964550655.1 uncultured Granulosicoccaceae bacterium | reverse complement strand
GCTCTGACGACTGTGGCTGTGAAAAGTTTGTTACCGAACTTCCCGCACAGCCCACGAGCCCGCGCATTTCAGCATAAGACCCCGACACACGTCTCACTCCGTTATTTTTTGTTGCTCAACAATCTAAATTTCCTGTATCGCACTCTGAATTTGATAAAAATTCTCTTTATCGCCCCTGCATTCAATATTTAAGTTTTCAAGTATCGGGGATTATAGCTACAGGTTGATTAGCCACTGATACACAAGCGTGGCTTATCGTTAGCAACAAGACATGTCGGGTATCTCTATGGCTCAGAAACGCTGTTGTATGGTGGGAATTCCAGTTCAGAGTGGTACGCATCTCAATGGCTGCATCATGGGGCCGGATTCATTTCGAACTGCCAATCTGGCTGACGCTTTAACTGAACAAGGGGCCAGCGTTTTTGACTACGGAAATCTTGCGCCAGTACCGCATGAGCCTCTGGAGCACGAGAACACCAGTATCCGGCAATTAACAGAAATTGTTGCCTGGACTAAAACGATTGAAGCCGCCGCCTATGAAGCCATCTCATCCTATGATCTGCCTGTATTTATAGGTGGCGATCATAGTCTGTCTGCAGGCACTATACCCGGAGTGACCAGACACGCCCAGGAGCATGGTAAAGAGCAATTTGTACTGTGGCTGGATGCACACCCTGACTTTCACAACCTTTCAAGCACCGAGAGCGGAAACCTCCACGGAACTCCTGTCGCCTATTTTTCCGGACAGGCAGGTTTTGATGGTTACTACCCACCCTTAATACACAAAGTTCCTGAACAGAATATCTGCATGATGGGGATTCGCTCTATCGACACAGCAGAACAATCAGCGCTATCAAACACAAAAATACAAGTACTTGATATGCGCTATATCGATGATAACGGTTTTGCTAGCGCACTTACCGAATTCCTGGAACGCGTAAGAAAGTCCAACGGCACATTACATGTGAGCCTGGATGTAGATTTTCTGGAACCGGAAATAGCACCGGCTGTTGGAACCACAGTTGCCGGCGGAGCCACTTTCAGAGAAGCACATCAAATTATGGAAATGCTACACGAAAGTGATTTGGTTACTTCACTGGATTTAGTAGAGCTAAATCCATTTCTAGACGACCGCGGAAAAACAGCAACGCTAATGGTCGATCTGGTTGCAAGCTTAATGGGGCGCAAAATTCTACAACAGCTGCCAAGACGTTGCGGATAAGAACCACTCAATTCACCATCACATTTTCTAAAGCGGAGTAATTTGACAATGACCTCAATGGCATCTGAGAAACTTCAACAAGATCCTTCGGCTTTGGCGATGGTACCTTTCGTCAGTGTTGAAGATATGATGAATATCATCAATACCCGTACCCTGCCCGTGATCATCAGGGAAATTTCTGAATATATAGAAGCAGACTTTCTACGCTGGAATTCTTTTGACAAAACTCCGCGGGTCGCCGCTCACTCCAGAGAGGGAGTGATCGAGTTAATGCCAACCAGCGATGGAGAAAACTATGGATTTAAATATGTCAACGGCCATCCTGCAAATATGTCACGCGGGTTTCAGACAGTAACCGCATTTGGTGTATTGGCAAGAGTTGACAACGGATACCCGATACTAATCTCTGAAATGACGATCCTCACTGCTCTGCGCACGGCAGCGACTTCAGCAGTTGCAGCCAAATACTTAGCACCAGAAAAGTCAAAAGTAATGGCTATGATCGGCAACGGTGCACAATGTGAATTTCAGGCACTGGCTTTCAAAGAAGTTATCGGAATTGACACCGTCAGGCTTTACGACATTGATCCGGAAGCTACCCGAAAAGCTGCACGCAATCTTGAACACTCAGGGCTAAATATCATTACCTGCACCTCTGCAGAAGAAGCCGTAATAGACGCAGACATCATAACCACCTGCACCGCAGACAAGCAGTACGCAACAGTACTAGGCGACAACATGGTGGGCTCCGGAGTGCATATTAATGCTATCGGCGGTGATTGCCCGGGTAAAACAGAGCTCTATAAAGGCATACTGCACCGCTCTGACATATTTGTAGAGTACCCGCCCCAAACACGTATTGAAGGAGAAATCCAGCAACTGGATGAATATCACCCTGTTACAGAACTATGGACGGTTATCGCAGGAAAAAATAAAGGACGAACCTCTGACAGCCAAATCACTCTGTTTGACAGCGTTGGTTTTGCCACAGAAGATTTTTCAGCGCTTCGTTATATTCATGATCAACTCAAATCAACGGGTTGCTACATTGAATTAGACATGATCGCAGACCCGGACAACACCAGGGATCTATACGGCATGATTGAACGATCACGAACCAGACAACAACTAAAAATACAAAAATAAGTGATCTTCACTCTCAGGCAACTCAATGGAACTTACACAAATGAAGCCTTCAATAAAAAACCAAAGAGCGTTTAGTCATTGCCTGTGTCCAGCGCTCTTGTGTCTACGTAGAGAATTCTATACTTAATTAAAGACGGCTGGATTAGAATATGGTTGACCAATGAGTATTCGCCACCTATGCGCACTGCAAAGATTTTCTTTTCCGGACTGTATTCGGGTTTTAAGTGCCGCTCTTTACCGGGCTATTTTGTACCGGGAGCCTGCCATTCCGTCACACTGTACCAGTCCGACTGCTGTTGATGTAGTTGGCAAAACTGCTCAAGCGCATGTCTGCAGCTTTGCGCCCATTCTTTTCGCAGGACCAGTCCGTGAGTCTCTATGGCCCACCAGATAAGGAAGTGAAGATAGAGCGCCTTCACGTGCTTGTCTTGAAATTGATTTGAGAAACCGTTTGATTCCAGCACTTCCGTCCAGACAGACGTACTAAGAGATTCAGATTGAAACTGGCTTGGCACAAAGCAAACAAGCGAGTGCATTAACGAAAACTCATCATGCAGCGGCATCAGGGTTTTACCAAAAAACTCGAAATCAATTACGCCTACTTGCTCACCATTGCACAGGATGTTGTTAACGCAGTAGTCTCCATGCTGAAACACACAATCGAGAGTACCGAGTTCATCCAGTACCAGGCTGTTGTCCTGAATAACGTCATCCCACCCTTGTGGCAATTGTTCGGGCAGCCGGGCGTACTCCTGCGCCTTGTTAAGAAGTTCCGCTCCCATTAACATCGGGCGACGCCATTTATCCTGGCTTCCAACAGATTGATGGAATTGTTGAAGGACGTTCGTGAGGCGTCTGCCAAGGTCGCGCCATTGTTGTTCAGACTGAATCCTGGGGGTGATTACGAACCAGGGTTCACCCACCAGTCCCTGCTGTACAAACATTGTCTGGTTATCGCTATGTTCATGCAGCAAAATCGGCTTGGCAATATATTCAGGAAGCAATGACTCAAGTTCAGATTGATTCTGATAAGCAACACCCATAGCGGCGCTTTCACCGAATTTCACTACATACTCAGGGTATTCTGAGTCTTCTGCAAACAGTAAAAATGTGGGATTCGACGTGCGAATACATGCAACGGTGTAGGTTTCCGGGGACGAAAATGGCACGGCCTTAGCCACGGCATCAATCACACCTCGCATGATTGCCTCCTGCCTATCACCGCCACTGCATCAACCTGAAACGAGCGCCCCATCACTGCCGTTATTGCCTGATTGAGCAACCTGACCAGTTTGTTCCTGGACACCGAAATGAGGTGTGAGTGCGCATATCGCGCAGCAGCGCTGTCCTGTTGGTAGACGATACGAATGTTGTGAACATCCGGATAGATACCGTAAACATCAAGCTCGTTAAAGCTTGCGCGGCGCAGAACTCGACCGACCTGTTTAACAACTAACTTGCGAAGCACGTGTGCAGCCAGACGTTTTCCTGGTGCGAATTCTCCACAATCCAGTAACACAATAACAATATCAGTCTCAGGACATTGGCGGATATCTGCAACGACGCTGGCGGTGCGTAACGGCTTCCAGGTAGCGTAACGGATTACCTCGCACGCAGCGCCTTCATCCAACGAGAACTCGCCAGCGAATAGATCGCATAGTGTTACTGAGATATCGTCCACGTCGGATACTCTGCTCATATGCAATGACTACTATGAGCTAGATTCGTTTGGCAACGATGACTGCATCAGGACAAAGACTACCGAGCCCGGGCAAAGTCGAGAGAGACTCCAGATGCCGCAGACCTGATTGATATGGCGCCATTCGCAACGAATGCGTGCACACCCAAAGACCTATACCAATCGTTTTAACTACTTCGAACTTATGTTCGGCCAGAAGCTCGCGTAGCTTTGTGTGATCCAGATCCGTTTCCGGTTCATGGCCCTTCAATCTCAGTAGCTGGTCATGCAGTGATTTCGGATTACGGTGATTGTTGATAATGAGATATCCATCTGTGGCTACCAAAGCAGATAGCTTCTCAAGCACCGATGCGCGTAGACTGTCCTGCGCGTTGCCGAAGAATCGGAATGCAGTTACGCAGTCTACGGGTTCAAGTTCAACAGACCGGGCGGTAATGTCGGCCAGTACAAATTCTGTATTGAGACACCGCCTGCGCGCCTGCGCGACCATTGATTCTGAAACATCCATACCGAAGGAAGTTTGGGCCATGTCCTCCATAACCGACGTAATGCGTCCGGTGCCACACGCGAAATCAAGATAGCGGGGAATTTTCTCAGGGAACAGAACCGGGACGATCCGTCTCAATAACTCGACTTCACGGTGCGCCATGTAGGTATTGAAATCGCCTGTCGCAAGATCCCTATCGTAGTCAACGCCCTTTTTCAAGTGGGATTGACGATAGTCGTAGCTGGATTCCACTTGCTCGTTCATTGTTGTCCCTTGCTGTTCGTGTACTTAGCGAAGAGATTATGACATCCGGCATATGAGCCAGTTGCGAAACAGTGCGGAAAAAACAAAAAAAAGGCAGGCATAGGGATAGTAATGGTGATCAAAAAAGTAGCAAATTCATCGTAATCGATGTTTGGTGCGCAATGGGCCAAATGTCCTGAGTCAGGCAAACCTGAACCTCTTATCATGAGCCAAAGCAAGTTATTCGATTACCTTAGAGAATTTGCATCGAAACTGCAAATCAAATCATGTAAACACAGCTATTCATTATCTTTGTTTACTTTTCCAGTCCACGTTTTAGTTAATCC
>CAZKAQ010000200.1:0-5236 GCA_964550655.1 uncultured Granulosicoccaceae bacterium | reverse complement strand
TGGCCGGCAACTGCGGTAGCTCCAGCCAGAGCTGAGTCCGGAATTTCCTAACGATCGATGGTATCGGTTTACTCGCTGAGGCGTCGGGGTTTCTGCCACGCTGGAAATGTATCTGACACCTGCGGTTGTTATTCCTTATTACTCAAAAGCAACTGCGCGTTTTCCTGATCTATCTGGAAACGAAACTGGCCGAGGATATTCATCCCCAATAAGCCGTCAATAGTCCGGTCTGCGCCGAAATTTATCACTGCCACTTGTGTGTTTTTTAGCAAGTAGGAACCGAGGATCAGTTCCGGAACAATGAAGACGGTACCTGTGGTCGGGCCGTTGGCGGTGCGAAATATTCTTGTGTCCTGTTGTATGGCGTCACCATTGGTGTTTAGTAAATCGAATGAGGCTCTCGACATGGCAGTCATTGAGGCGCCGGTATCGATTAATAGTTTGACACTGTCCTGCCGGTTGTTTTTCAGATCAACTAAAAATTGATTGCCGGCTTTTTGTAGTGCTATTGATTGGCCGTCTTCCAGATCTGCGCTTCTGACAGGTGCCGGTATTTGGGTGCCACTTGTCAGATTGTTTAGTGCAATTGCGGCAGATTTTCCGACCTGGCTGTCATGCAGCAGTTGATTGAGCAGCTCAACGGCATAAAACTGATCACCACTTCCAAGGTGCGCTAGTGCCTGTTGATATTGATAGGTTGATGTCATCAGGCCGGATGTACTTATATGCGAATAGAGATTTATTAAAGGCCCCCAGTTTCTCTGCCTGGTGTAGGAGTAGTCTGTTGTTTTGACAAAATCATCAAAGTGATTGTCAACTTTTCGTTGATCTGTCGAAGAGTACGCGTATGTTTTGGCAAGTAAGTAGATATCGACCGCTTCAAGGTCATTGCCGCCGGTATGCAGAAAATCCGCCTGTAGCAACAAGACGTCAATGTCATCGTAGTAGACTGATAAATAACTCTCTGTTAATGCCGGAAAGTCGGTATGGTTTTGCGCTTCTGATAAACGCTTTAATTCATCTAAAATGCTGACGCGCATTTGGTGGGCGATTTGACTGTTTTGTTGTCGTGTCTCCTGAAACAATACCATCGCGCTTTCGTAGTCCCGGCCTCTGAGATGTTTTTTGAATGTTGTGATAACAGAGGTGCTGTTTGAATTGCTTTGGACTTTGGCTTGCTTGTTTTGAGATAATCTATTATCAGTGTTCAGTGTGGTTAAGTTGTTTGAGTTAACCAGTGCGGTGTCTGATGTTTGCCTGTTATTGGCAGATACTCCTTCAGTCTGCGCAATCGTGCCGGTACTATTCAGATTGTTATTGGCCTGATTATCATTAATCTGGCTGCCGGCAACAGTGCGATTCGAATCTGTTTGTAAATGAAGCAGCCATGTCTTACCGAACCAGCCTGCGCTGATGCCAACGGTAAAAATAACCAGCATTAAAAAACGGGTATTCATTAAGACTTTACGATTCCTGAATTAGCCACCAGTGGGCAGTCTGAGAGTTCGGCAACATCATCCCTGTAGATCAGGCTTTTTCCAGCTGCAGTAGTAAGTGTAGACCGCCAATTGCCGGGTAAAATCCCGTGTGGTGCTAAATACCGATTTGCGGGCGAGTAGTCGGGGACAAGTTAGTATTCTAAACACTTATTCTCAGGGAAAATTCACGAAAATAAAGGTGAATCTCTAAAATACCCGGATTACGTCTTAAAAATGCTCGCTTGCTGAACCCGCAATGAATCGAGTCAGGAGTCTTTGAAAGTAAACGTTGGAATACACCAGTCGAACCCGCGTGCGGTTGTTACATACTCAGGCCAGCAAAAGTGGATAGGGGGCTCGTAGTCGCAAAGCGGTGCAATCCAGTCTGTTCCGCCGATACCACCTTTGGTTCTATCGATAAATTCATCCATGGCTGCGGTGCGTGTTGCCGGATCCTCAAGGATGCGCAGGGCGGATAGTGCAAGCACTTTACTCGCAGTGCACAGCATTGGATCGATGGTCTCGCGAATGCCACCCAAAGCGTTCATGGCCCACGCCGGATGTGCAGTGGTGCCGGTGTTTTTAAGTGTCGGGCGTGCGATGTAGAATCGTGCGGTGGGCGCATGCCAGGTCATGTCGGTGTAATCGTCGGAGGTTGAATTCAGTTGATCAGGTGGCAGACTTTGACGTAACAGGGCCTCGGCTTCCTCTGGTGCAATGAGCTGACTCAGTTCATCAATGAACGGTGACTGCATTGGATCATTACCCAGATTCTTTAAAATTTCATTGGCAACATCCTCTGCCGCCTCATTCCAGACTGGAGCACCTACGCTTTGCAGGTTATTCCAAACGACATCTGCCATCACATGATTGGCGAGGCCAGGTCGGGATTTACTGACCCAGTGCCGTTCAAATGTGCAGCCTGTCATCGCCGCACAGGCTGCAGCGTTTTGATCGAGCACAGCGGTTACCTGTTCGGCCATCTCTATGGTTGGCACGCGAATCATGTATTGAATTTCGGTGAGTGCTGCCGGCAGGTTGTCTGCGGTGGCTTGTCCTGCAGAGAGAATAGATTCAGATACCGACCAGCCTCCCTGATGCGGCAACATTGCTTCACGTAGTGTTCTGGACGATTGATACATCATCATCAGTGCGTCGTTTGCTCCGGGTGCACGAACCGCAGAATGTGATTGTGGAATAGGTGCATCGTCACCACCGGACCATTGTTCCGGTGTATCGCACATAAATCGGTAGATCATGGAGTAGGCAGCACCGCAATGGGTATTCCAACGTACGGTATTGCACAAAGGCAGCATGTAGAACGGGTGGAACGATAGTATCGCTGCGAGTCCGTCGTAATAGCCACGCGCTGCATGAATCGGCTTTGAACCACGCACCTTTTCAGCCGGCTCACCGGTGAATTGCAAGCCACCCTTGATGTTGTGTTTTTGCATTGCCGCTTTGGTGGCCAGCAAGCCACCCAGTGCACCAATCCCGAGTGCTGAATGCGGATCGGTATGACCGGCGGCCTGATAGCCCAAGCCTGCACGCGGCTGGCGATTAACACCTGCCGCCTGGCAGTTTCCGGGAACTGCATCGTATTCACCGTAGAGGCCGACAACAGGACCGTCGCCATTCGACCATCTGGCACAAAAAGCGGTTGGCATACCAGCTGAACCTTCCTCCACAACAAATCCTTCTGATTTTAGTCGCTCTACGTACCAGGCAGATGAACGATACTCACGCCATGCAGGTTCGGCGTAGTCAAACAGGGTTGCACACCAGTCTGACAGCTCGGACATTCGAGTATCGACACACGCAAGAGCACTGTGTTGAGCACTGGATAACGTCATTGAGTTTTAGCTTTGGCTATAGCTTGCAGGACTGCGACAATTGCACGATCGCGTTCTGCTGCCATATCGGTGAAATGCCGTCCGCTTGAAGCCTGCTCGCAGCCTTCGACCATTCGGTCTCTTAGTTCGCGGGTCAATTCAGGCGCTTCAAGTCGGGTCCACGGTAGTTTTAACGCGGGTCCGAATTGATCGAGGTTGGTCGCCATACCGCCTTCACCGCAGGCAACGTGAAACGCCATGCACTGACCCTGTACTGCCATGCGCGGAGCAGGGCCGTTGATTAGTGCGTTGTCGATGTCTTGTGGCGTTGCTTCACCGTTAGCTACCATATGCAATGCTTCACGCCACAATGCTTCCTGTAAACGCGTGGCGACAAAGCCCGGTATTTCTTTTTTCATCACCAATGGCGCTTTGCCTGCGATAGCATAAAATTCATTCGCCCACGCAACAGCGTCCGGTGCTGTTTTTTTACCACCGACAATCTCAACCAGTGGCAGCAGATAGGGTGGGTTAAACGGATGACCAATCACTGTGCGTTGCGCTGTTTTGCAGTGCTTTTGGATGTCAGTCATGGTGAGTCCCGAAGTACTGGACGCAATAACGATATCCTGCGCTACCAACTCATCCAGTTGGCTGTACAAGGCTTGTTTAAGTTCGAGTCTTTCGGGTGCGCATTCCTGTACAAATCCGACATCTGCCATTGCGGTTGCGAGGTTATCGGTCACTGTGAGTTTTTCACGCGATGCACCGTCAGCCAGACCGATGGCTTGCAGGCTGATCCAGCCGGTGTCGAGGATTTGTTCAAATGTTGCCAGTTCATCCATGCTATGGATATAGGCATTAACCTCAAACCCCTGTGCAAGAAAGTGTGCCGCCCAGCCTGCACCTATTGGGCCTGCACCTATGGTTGCAACCTTGTTGACTTGCTGCGGGTCAGGACGAGCCATCCGCTTATCGCCCCTTGAACACAGGTTCACGCTTCTCGACGAAAGCACGTACACCTTCTTCCGAATCTTCTGATTTAAGCATGGCGCGATAAGTCGTCATCTCATCAGTGCGCATTTTTGAGAATGCTGATTCCAGTGGTACACACTCGATGCCGCGGATAACTTCTTTAACTGCCTGTAGTGCCAGTGGTGCAGACTTCGCAAGCTGTCCGGCCCAGTCACGTGCCGTATCCATCAGGTCATCATAAGGTACAACTTTGTTTACCAGACCATAGTGTGCGGCTTCTGTTGCAGCCATACGCCGGCCCAGAAAAAACATTTCCATGGCAATATTGTGTGGTATGCGGCGCGGCAGGCGTTGCAGTGCACCGGCGTCTGGGACGATACCGAGCGGCATTTCAGGTAGTGCAAATTCGACATGATCGGCAGCGATCAAAAGGTCACAGGCGATGGCTAACTCCAGACCACCGCCGATCACCAAACCGTTGAGTGCAGCGATGACCGGCTTGTTGAGATTCCAGTTTTCGGTTAAGCCTGCGAAACCACCATCGCCATAGTCTGCGTCATCCCACCAGTTGTCGAGTTGGGTATCTCCTGCATCAAGGGCTTTTAAGTCCCAGCCGGCGGAGAAAATTCTATCGCCTTCAGCGGTAAGAATGCCTACTCGAAGATCGGGGTCATCACGTAGTTCAGCAAATGCCGCTGCGATTTCCTGACTCATTTTTATATCGATGGCATTGACTTTGGGCTTGTTAAGCTTTACTTCAAGTATGTGACCATTGCGCGTAACATCTACAAATTCAGGCATGTCTTTTCCTACAATAGTTTGACAAAAATATCGGCTATTACCTGGCTACAGAATAACTTAAGAATACTTACATTACTCCATACTGACTAATGATTCTGACTAGGAGTCTGCGCGGCAGAACCTCTGCTACTGCGAACGCACCCTGACGGT
>CAZKAQ010000199.1:0-5270 GCA_964550655.1 uncultured Granulosicoccaceae bacterium | reverse complement strand
TTCTGCCGCGCAGACTCCTAGTACTGAGCTAAAAAATACGTGAATCAACATCATAACGTAATCCAATTCTAAAGCTGTTGATACGTGTATCCCCGTCATAGTCATGATGGGCAAATCCAGCATCAACACGTAACTGCGTATTTACCAGCCAGGTCAACCCAAGCCCAATTCGCCCGCCCGGCAAAGTAATCGTAGTATCAAATCCACTATTAGACAGGTCGAAAGAACTACGTACATAGCCAAGCAATGCGTAGGCCGCGATCGGTCCTCTCGGCTGAGACTCAAGCCGCAGGCTCAAGGCGACAGCTGAACTGGAATCGAGATCGAGATCACCCACTGCATCATCACTGACACCAACACCGGCTTCGAGTTCCAGGCCGATTCCCTGACGCACCCAGTAGCCGACCACTGCCGAGGCAAGAATCGGATTGAATTCGCCGGCACTGTCGGTTTCCCCGAGAGCCTGGCGATCAATAAAAGCCGATAGATAGATATTTGATTGCGAAAGCTGCGCCGAGACGCCAACTGGCAGCATCAGCAGAGTGCACATTATTATATTTCTTATGAACACAGTACATTTGTTCTTTATGGGTCGAAGCCAGTGTATCAAAAATTTATCAGTTTCATCGGCCAGCAACATTACAGCCGGTGCTTTTGCCCGGCACCTCAGGCTTTGAGTTTTTCCTGTAGCAGCTTGTTCAACTCACCGGGGTTGGCTTTTCCACGCGATGCCTTCATCACCTGGCCGACAAAATAACCGAGCAGTTTATCCTTACCGGATCTGAACTCTGCAACCTGATCCGGGTTCGCTGCTATGACATCGTCGACCATTTGTTCGATCTCCGAGCTGTCAGAGATCTGCTTGAGCCCTTCATTTTCAATAATCTGATCTGCGGTATCTTCACAAGACCACATTTTATCCAGCACTTCCTTGGCAATTTTGCCGGACACTGTGTTGTCATGCAGACGAGCAACCAACTGACCGAAACGATCAGCATTGACCGGTGATTCACTCAACTCCAAGCCATCTTTATTCAGTCTTGAGAAAAGCTCGCCACTGATCCAGCTGCAGGCAAGCTTCGAGCTGGCACCACTTTTTTGAAGTACTGTCTCAAAATAGTCTGCGGTATAACGATCAGAGGTCATAATGCCAGCATCATACTCAGACAACTCAAGGTCCGAGATAAAACGTGCACGCCTGGCATCGGGCAGTTCAGGCAGTGAACTGCGGATTGACTCTATCAGTTCATCCTCCACCTGCACTGGCAGCAGATCGGGGTCAGGGAAATAACGATAGTCGTTGGCCTCCTCTTTACTGCGCATAGAGCGGGTTTCATCTTTTTCTGCATCATAGAGACGAGTTTCCTGAACCACACTACCGCCTGCCTCCAGTATGTCTATCTGACGTTCAACTTCGAAGTTAATCGCCTTTTCAAGAAAACGAAACGAGTTAACGTTTTTAATTTCAGATCGTGTACCAAGTTTATCAACACCTGCCGGTCTGATTGACACGTTGGCATCACAACGGAATGAACCCTCCTGCATATTGCCATCACAGATTTCAATGTAACGCACAATGGAGTGTATCTTCTTCGCATAAGCCACTGCTTCTTTAGCACTACGCATATCGGGCTCTGAAACAATTTCCAGTAAAGGCGTGCCGGCACGATTAAGATCCACACCTGTTGCATCGTGAAAATTCTCATGCACAGACTTACCGGCATCTTCTTCAAGATGCGCCCGGGTCAATCCCACTTGCTTAACACTACCGTCATCAAGCTCAATGGATACCTCACCATTGCCGACAATAGGCAGACTCATCTGCGATATCTGATATCCCTTCGGCAGGTCAGGATAAAAATAGTTTTTACGAGCGAAAACATTACGCTTGCCTATCTCTGCATTCGTCGCCAAGGCAAATTTAACCGCCATACGCACCGCTTCGCGATTAAGCACCGGCAATACACCGGGCATACCAAGATCAACTGCATTGGCCTGAGTATTTGGCTCAGCACCGTATTGCGTTGAGCTGGCGGAAAAAATTTTGCTTTGTGTTGCAAGCTGCGCATGAATCTCAAGCCCGATGACTGTTTCCCACTGCATCATGATCTCCGCGATCTATTCTTTCTTTTGACTTTAACCATATTTCTATCCATTGGCTGCTAACCGGCCACTGGCAGTTAACCGGGAACCCGGGTATGCCAGTCGGTCACCGTCTGATACTGATGTGCAATGTTGAGTAGTCGTGCTTCGTCAAAGTAGTTACCCACCAGTTGCATTCCAACCGGCAAACCACCCACTTCACCACATGGCACAGATATACCCGGCAGGCCCGCAAGGTTAGCGGGTATGGTGTAGATATCATTCAAATACATCTCTACAGGATCACCAGTCTTCTCACCTAATTTAAACGCAGGCGTTGGTGTGGTCGGGCCAAGTATGAAGTCGACACTCTCAAATGCCTGACTGAAATCCTGACTGATCAGGCTACGGATCTTCTGGGCTTTTAGGTAGTACGCATCGTAGTAGCCGGCAGACAGTACATAGGTTCCGATGAGTACGCGGTGAGTTACCTCTCGACCAAAACCTTCAGCACGTGAACGCTTGTATAAGTCTTCGAGGTCTTTCGGATCTTCGCATCGATGGCCGTATCTGACACCGTCAAAGCGCGCCAGATTTGAAGAACACTCCGCAGGTGCAACTATATAGTAAGCAGGAACAGACAAGTGCTGGTTTGTCAGATCAATGTCTGTAAACGTCGCACCGAGTTTTTCAAGCTCGCCTATTGACTGCTGCAAAGTAGCCGCTATTGATGCATCCAGCCCTGACTCAAAGTATTGCTTTGGCAGGCCTATCTTTACGCCTTCAATCGAATTGCCCAAAGATGAAAGGTAGTCATCTTTGCCTCTGTCGATACTGGTAGAGTCACGCTCATCAAAGCCTGCCATTTCATTTAACAACAACGCACAGTCCTCAGCTGTTGCCGCCATTGGCCCACCCTGATCAAGACTTGAGGCGAATGCAATCATGCCGTATCTCGATACTCGTCCATAGGTTGGCTTCAGTCCGGTGATACCACAAAAAGCGGCCGGCTGTCTGATAGAACCACCGGTATCAGTACCCGTACAGGCTGGTACTAGTCTGCCACCCACTGCTGCTGCACTGCCACCTGACGACCCACCCGGTACGTGATCGGGTTTCCACGGGTTACGCACTGCACCAAAGTAACTATTCTCGTTGGACGAACCCATGGCAAATTCATCCATGTTGGTCTTGCCAAGACAGATAGCGCCGGATGCTTTGAGATTCTCAACCACTGTTGCATTGTAAGGTGGCACAAACTCTTCCAGCATACGGGAGCCGCAGGTGGTTCGAACCCCGTCAGTACAAAATATATCCTTGTGGGCAATTGGCAGACCGTGCAAGGCACCGGCAATATCGCCTGATGCTCTTTTTTCGTCAGCAGTTTTGGCATCAGCCAATGCCTGCTCTTCGGTGATACTGATAAAAGCGTTCAGTGTTGCATTTTGATTTTTAATTCTATCGATCAGGTGCTGACACAGCTCGACACTCGAAAACTCGCCGCTTTCCAGCGACTGTCGCATTGCAGCCAAAGTAAGTGTATGCATTATCTTTTTCAGGTGGAGGATTTAAGAATGGACACACGCCGTATATCAGATCAGTCGATCACCGGCGGTACAAGGTAGTAACCATTCTCTGTAGATGGGGCAATTTTCTGGAACGCTTCACGGCGGTCAGTTTCTGCAACAACATCTTCGCGCAGGCGTTGTACCGCGTGCGTCGGATGAGCCATCGGTTCAACGGCACTGGTATCGACCTGATCCATTTGCGCTGCAAGTCCGAGTACACCCGACATCTCGGCCGCGTATGCCGAGGCTGCTTCTGAGTCAATTTGTATTCGAGCAAGATGCGCGATCTGCTCTACCACCTCAATACTGACCAGTTTATCCGCTTCTTCTGTCATATGAACTGTTCCGTAAAAAACCAATAATTTAGCATATTAGCGCACACCTTACTGACCGTGACCACGGGTTTTTTCTGACTGGCGAATTTGTCAACCGCTTCTATACTCAAAAGCTCAGCGAACAAATGGACCACATCAAATGTTCAGCCGGAAGAAAACCAACGCCGTGCACCAGTTTGCAATTGATCCCGGTGCGTTTCACACACGATTTTGCTCGGCCACCGAAGGCCTGCTGCTCGATCAGCCTTCAATTGCTGCCCTGGACATGGATCACCCGATCGGTGGATCAAAAGCCATCGACAGCTTCGGAGATCGGGCTGACGAGCTGATTTCTTCAGGCATAGACGGCTTGCGGTCCATTCAGCCAGTTCAATCAGACCGTCACAACGAGCTCGGCCTGAGCGCCAAAATGCTGAGCTATTTTCTGACCTACGCGCGACAATCCGGATTGACCGGCAAATACGCTGAAATATTACTCATGCAGCCACACGACTGCAGCGCAAAAGCCAGTGCCGAGTTACAGGCAGTGTGCAAACAGTCCGGTGCCAGAAAGGTCAGAGTACTGGATGCTGCACTCGCCGCTTTCTATGCAACCGGACTCAATCAGTCAAAACCCTGCATCATGATCGATTTCGGTGCCACAGAATCGCGCATGTTTGCGATAGACAAAGGTGATGTCGTGCACTTCCAGAGCCTGCCAGTCGGGGGTGATGCACTCGATGCTGCAATCGCAACCGGGCTACTGGAGCGTTTCAGCGTCCAGGTATCAGATGACGATGCCAGAGAGATAAAACATTGTGTTGCAGCCGCCACACCACAATCGATGGTTCGATGTACTCGTAAATCCTGCCAGGTAAATTGTCTGTCAGTGAAAACCAATACCACCAAACCATTCCGTGTCGGCTCTGAAACCATCAACCAGATATTAACTCCGACACTGGAAACACTGGCAGATTCCATCAAATCTGTGTTCGACGATATCGATAAATCTCTAAAAGATGCGGCCTATGAAACAGGCATCCAGATCTGTGGTGGTGGTGCGCTACTACCGAGGATGGACCAGTTAGTCATGTCAGCTACCAACCTGCCGGTTGAAGTGGTAAGGCGCCCGCTTAACAGCAACGTACGCGGTGCTGCATCAACAATAACAGAAGCACAGATCGACGCGCTGAAAGCGGATCTCGTGGAGTAACCGAATTTCTGGCCCGGAGTATCTGCCCGTATATCTATTGCATTATTCACGAGGATTCGGCGCCCAGAGTCAATAGCGCTAAACAGGTCGCCC
>CAZKAQ010000198.1:0-5300 GCA_964550655.1 uncultured Granulosicoccaceae bacterium | reverse complement strand
CTGTTTAGCGATAATGACTCTGGACGCCGAATCCTCATGAATAATGCAGGCTAGACGATCAATACTCTGTATTCAATGCATCAACTGCGGGAATTTCACGTTCGCGCCGATCTATGTAATCACGCAACGCTTCATCAATGGCGACGTCAAGCCTGGGTTCTTCATAGGCTTGTAACAATGCCTTCGCTTCAATGAGCGCTCGCTCAGTAATTTCCTGGCTACCGTCTGCAATCCATTGTTCAATCGCATTGTTATCGAACATTCGGGGAATAAAAAAAGCCTGCTGAAATTTTTCAAGCGTGTGCGGATGTCCAAGGTAATGACCCCCTGGGCCGATATCTCTTACAGCGGCCAACGCTTCATCAAAGTCATCCCACTGTATACCTTGTGCCATGCGATAGCCCATAGCACATTGCTCTGCATCAACGATAAACTTGGCGATGGAACAATGCATACCCGCTTCATTCCAGCCGGCGGAATGCCAGAGATAGTTAGCACCGGCCATCAGTACTGCCATCATGGTACTGGCGCTCTCATAACCGGCTTGCGCATCAAAGGTTTTAGCACCACCGAGTGTATTGGATGTTCGCCATGGCACATCATAGTAACGCGCCATCTGACCAATCATAAAGTTCATTAAACTGACCTCGGGCGTGCCGGCCATTGGCGCACCGGAGGCCATCGAAACAGTTGACAAATAATGACCATAGATAGCCGGGCAACCTTTGCGAACTACTTGTGTGTATGCCAGTGCTGAAAGAGCCTCTGCATTGAGCTGCGCCACCGCAGGTGCTGTTGAGGCCGGTGTGTTTGCACCGCCGAGCACAAATGGTGAACACAACACTGGCTGATTTCGCTTGTTAAAGGCACGCATGGCCGACAACATGGTTTCATCCCACACCAGCGGTGAATTACCATTGCAGTTGCCGGTCACCACTGGGTTTTGCTCAAGGAATTCTTCACCAAACAGAATCGCACACATATCCAGTACATCTTCTGCATTTTTACCCGACGTTGTCATCCCCATGAAAGTTTTATCAGAGTATTTCATAGAAGAGTAAGTGATACGCAAGTGACGATGCGAAACAACGTGGTCCATAGGTTCCACAATATGATGCGCACTCGAGTGGATCGACGGCAGCATATGCGACAACTTATGAAAATTGGAAAGATCATCCAGAGTCGGCCCACGCCTTACATCTTCAAGATCACGCAGGTAAGGCGCGCCGGTCATCGGAACAAAAATACAGTGATCATTACCAAACGGCAGATTATTCTCGGGATTACGTGCTTTGTAGGTCCAGCCTGACGGGATAGAACTTATTAGCTCACGAACCATTCCGCGATCAAGATGTACACGGTCACCATCACGAACATCTGCACCTGCGGACTTCCAGTCGGCAATGGCCTGATCATCACGAAAAACAACACCAACTTCTTCAAGGATATTCATTGAAGCGTTGTCAATTTTTTCAACCTGCTCCTGATCCATCGGTTCGACCAACGGTAACTTACGTTTCAGCGCCGGCAGCATCGAGCTGCTTCTCGCCTCACGCGCTTTGCGCAACGCAGCACGACCGCCACGGCGAGTGCGGCCTTTGGGCAGACTCACAGTGTGTTTCCTGCTACTGTATCTGCCTCGGCAGGATCAGATGGTAAAGGCATCAAACTTACGGTTGTTTTTTCCACGTCATCTCACTTGATCTAACTGCAAAGTATCACGACTGCTCGGTTGTATACATATTGTATAAAACTTGTGTCGCTTTTTGATTACTGGCAGGAATTTTACGCCACGGAGGATAATTCCCGCAGTGCATCCATTGCGGTCTGTGCGTCACCCACACCGACAAATATATGGTCATGGTAAAAGCCTGCAATAACATTGGCACTGATTCCATATTTAGTCAGCTGGGTTGCAAATACCTTTGTCAAACCGACTGCTTCAAGGCTTGAATGCACCTGCAGGGTAATACACCGGAATACACTGCTATACGCTTGTTGGTGACTGTCAGCATTTTCTTTCGGCACAACCAGTGTCAGTCCCTCCTGCTCAAGAAAGGAAGCTATTGGCTGAAGATCTGAATGATCACCATATAAACCATCCTGAAAACTAAGAAATACATACTCACCCGGCCTGAGATCAGGTGACATATTTTTTACTAATTCATCAAGATCATTGCCACCGCTTTGATTCACCATAATTTTACAGTTCCCGTATTAACTACTTTAGTTTTGATTCTCTGTCTGCCCGCAGCAAGCCTTCAATCGCTGCAGTGACAATTTGCATCGACGAATCTATAACCTGTTTACGCCACTGCTCACTGGCCGGACAAAAACACTCAAGCAATTCAGCTTTGGCTTTTCTATACGCCTTGCTGTCTGCAGAAGCATAATAATGCGCTCGATTCTCCGATCTGATAGCACCGAGCACTCTGACCGGATCATATGTACCAAACTCCGCACCTGCAAAGTAGTAACTTCGATCACTGAAATATTGTTGCAACCAGGTACCCATCGCGCCGTTTACTGTGTAGGCAGTTTCATCCTTGTTATCCATAGTACTCACAAACTCTTCACCAAATGTCTGCAGGTACCAATTGTGGTTGTCAGCAGATGGTGCTTCATTTATGAGTATTTTGTAGGTTGCAAATTCACCCAGACCAGTGTGTATATCAATGTGTGACACTTTTTCAGCACCACTGACCCACTCTTTGCAGTGTGTCATAACAAACTTTGTGGCAATCGAAGGTTCACTGCCACCGTAAAAAATACCCTGCGGGTACTGATATTGACCACAGACAATCGCCTCTTTGAGCGCCGGCAAACCGTAACGCATTATATTGAAGGCTGCACGCAAGCGATAAGGTTCTATAGTTGACGGTGGTGATTGTGGATTGAGAAAACTGTTGAGTTTTTGATAGGCCTCAGGTGAGCCACGATACTGCTGTTGGTGCAGGGGAAAGTTGCGATTGAGATCAATATTGTTTTCGTCAAACCTTCGAATATTCTCAAACCCGAATGGATTAATCCCGTGTACAAAAACCATACAAATTTGTTCTGCTAACTCAACGCTTGCAAAGCCACTCTGCAAAGCATCCAGTACGGCAAGTTGCACGGCAGAACCTGCAAATCCTTCAACGCCATGCAAAGCGGAACTGAGAATCAGGGTTGGCTTATCTGTGCTACCCACGGATGCTACATCTACCTCATAGCCGCTGGTCAGCCCGATAGACTGCACAGTCGCACCCACGTCATGCGCTGATTGTTTAAATTTTGCCCGCGCTTCTTTGTAAGTTGCAGAAAAATACATCATAGAATTTTTAACAAGATCCGCTGCGGCTTATGAATAATGCAGTAGATATAGTGCAGCATGGGGCGCTGCCTACCCTGAACTATTAATCGAGGCCGCATTAACCAGAAATACACCGTCTCCACCATACTCAAAATCCAGCCATATAAGATCCAGCGTGGGGAAGCGGCGGTTAACAGCTTCTTTGGAGTTGCCGACTTCCACTATCAGAATACCATCAGGTTTTAAACGAGCTTTGGCATCATTGAGCAGTTTATCTACGATATCCAGACCATCGTCACCGGCTGCCAACCCCATCTGCGGCTCATGACTGAACTCGTCAGCTAGTTGATTCATATCCTGCGCATCAACATAAGGTGGATTGCTGACGATCAAATCGTATTGCTTTTGATCGGGTAGCGGTTGAAAGAGATCGCCGTGATACAAACTTACCCGCGCTTTAAGCTGGTGTTTATCAACATTGATTTTGGCAAGTTCCAGTGCATCGTGAGACAGATCTGTCATATCGACTTTACAATCTGTAAAAACGCTTGCCATGGCGATACCTATACAACCGCCGCCACAGCAAAGATCAAGTGCTGTCTCAGGCGCTTTGCTCAGCCATGGGTCAAAACCATTATGGATGAGCTCGGCAATCGGACTACGTGGTATTAAAGCACGCTCATCGACGGTAAACTCAAGCCCTGCAAACCAGGCTCGCCCTGTTAAATAGGCTACCGGGGTTTTGTCGAGAGCTCGCTTTTGAAACCACGTCTGCGCACGTTTTAGCTGTGCATCGCTAACGGCTATCTCGTAGCTTTCCAGAGGTGCTGCCGGTGAGATTCCGCAGACCTCAAGTGCCAGCCAGGCGGATTCATCAAACGCATTGTCTGTACCGTGGCCGTATACCAGCTGATGTTGCAGCAGATATTCTTCGCCGGCGCTGATTAACTCGGCAAGCGTGCATTGTTTAAGATGAAGTAAGCCGGTATCGGACATTATGGTTTTAATCGCTGCAGAATCAGTTAAGATGACCGTCGCTATTCTACCTTACGGACGCAGACACCGTTGCAAGCATTAGTTGACCGCATTAAATCATGGCCGCTGTACCTGCTGCCGCATCATCTGGTATCCAGAGTGGTCTACAAACTGACTCGAATCGAAAGTCGGTTTGTACCTGCTGCCATCAGACAATTTGCTAAATTATTCGATATTAATCTTGCCGAAGCCAGCCACTCTGAACCGGACCATTATAAAACCTTTAACCAGTTCTTCACCAGAACACTTAAAGACGGCGCGCGCGAAATCTCCTCTGCTGCACATCAATTTTGCTCGCCGGTGGATGGCAGAGTCTCGCAACTGGGCGCAATCAACGACGGCACCATAGTGCAGGCAAAAGGCCATAGTTATACGGTTGCCGATCTGCTAGGCGCAAGACCAGAGGATGTCAGCCCGTTTACCAATGGAAGCTTTGCAACACTTTATCTGTCACCTCGAGATTATCACCGCATACATATGCCGCTTAGCGGCGATCTCTGCTCAATGCACTACATCCCGGGCAGGTTGTTCAGCGTAGCACCACACACCGTCCGTGTAGTGCCCCGATTATTCGCTCGCAACGAAAGAGTAGTTACCATCTTTAATACTGATGCAGGCAAGGTTGCCATGGTGCTCGTCGGCGCGATCAACGTCGCCGCAATAGAGACTGTCTGGGCAGGCCTGATCACACCACCTACGCAAACTCAAATTATCTATAAAGACTACGAAGCTTCCAGCTGCAAGTTGCAAAAAGGCGAAGAAATGGGCCGTTTTAACATGGGCTCAACCGTTATATTGCTAATGCAAAACGGATCTTTCAGAGCAGACCTCAACGCCGGCGACCCGGTTCAAATGGGCCAGTTTCTGGGCAACACCTGAGTTAACGCCGCAGAACCCTTACTGCGAAGCTCTGCCACAACATAAAAAGGAATAAACGAAGCGTTTGTCCTTTTGCAGTTGCAGTTGCAGTTGC
>CAZKAQ010000197.1:0-5322 GCA_964550655.1 uncultured Granulosicoccaceae bacterium | reverse complement strand
ACCTGTTTAGCGCTATTGACTCTGAGCGCCGAATCCTCATGAATAATGCAGGCTAACTGCCAGCCATTTTGTTACGGCGTGCCATTAACGTGCGCTTGCGTTCAAGTCTGGCCACCACTGGTGCGATAAACATCAGCAGCAGTGCCGCAAACCAGAAAAAATAGCCGGACCGCAGTGCTGCGCGATCATCCAATGTAACCAGCACCCCAGCGTAGGCGGCTGCAACAATGAAGATCAAACTGCTCCACCAGAACCATTTGAGAGAAGTCACTTTGGTTGGTGAAAACACCAGCATTGCCCAGAAAATAAAAACAAAATTAGCCGCAGCTGAAATCAGCGCGATAAGATTGGTAATAAAACCGGCCATTGAAGATGGAGAGAAAACACCTGCTGTGCCGTAACGCATCGCAGAGATAAATGTTTGAATTCCGGAAAGGCTTTTGGCATCACCCAAGGCCACAGTCGCCATAAAAAGCGATGCGCCAAATAAACAAGTAGCTATACCAAATACTATTTTTCCAATCATAATCCTGGTCGTCACCGAAAAATCGGCTCCTCACCTTAGATAGCGATGTCGGCAGTTAAGTCAAAAACTTGAAGCCCGTAGCATACGCTTGAAATCAATAATTTTTATCAGAATAGCGACATCAATTACCTGAGAGAATTAATATGGGGCGCTAACAAGATTACGCAAGTACGATGTTAATGCAAGGTTCAGCTATTGAGCTTACCGGGGTGTATCCTGTACTGAAACTTCACTTTGCGATGACGTCAATGTCATAAACCAGCGTCCCGGATCCGTTGGCAATTGCTTTGATACTACTCCAGAGAGCCAGTCTGGTATCGCGCCTTGAAACGCTTTTTTTCCTGCTGCACATATTGGTAGAACGGATCACGTTCAAGTCGCGCTATGTACTCAGCCCAGGCGGCTTTTGTGCGATGCCAGCTCTGTTCTCCCTGTAATTCGGCCTGCGTATTGGCAGGCAACGCAGCTCCGAGCCTCGCCTCCTGATGAAGTATCTCTGCCTGCACGGTATATGAATTCGCAGAGTCAACGGCCTGATTCCAACGCGTAGTAAAACCTTTCACCAATCCGGCACCAAGCAGGCATGCCCCTATAACGATAACGCAAACAGTTTTGAAAGATAGCGGATTAGCGCCAGACGTTCTGCCTCCAAGCGAATGACCTGCCGCTAAGCGAACTTTTTCACTAACCGCGTCTGGTACTACCGGGCAGGCTTTTACAAATAAAGCATGAAGATCATCGTCGGTTGATTTTCTGATACTGACCACATCACCCATTGAATTGATCTCCTTGTGCATGCGCTACAACCACCTTTTGGCGCAGAAGACCGGCCGCGTCACGAGTGAAACGGTCAACAGCAGATTTACTCACATCAATAAAATCGGCAATGTCCTGACTGGACATTGAAAAACAATATCGTAACAACACCACCTCTTTTTGTTCCGGGGCGAGTTTTTTTACAGCTTCCACCAACGAAATATTTTCATCATCTTCATTAACAGAAATTTCAATGGAAGGTGCTGGTCGTACAGAATGAGACAGAGATTCTTTAGATTCAGTGTTTCCACTGTCCGCAACAAAGTCAGTGATACTGACAACAGTCGATTTACTCTTTGCTAACGCTTCATTATCAATTTCATCGTCCAGTGCATGCAGGCGCAGGTGATCGTGCAATCGCGCCCAGGCGCAGTGGTACAACCAGTCCCTGAAAACAATGTCGTTGGTGTAGCGCATACGGCCGCGCACAACGCTCATCCAGACATCATAAAAAAGCTCGGCGCTCAACATTTTATCAGCGTGAGTACCAAAATAGAAAAACCGATAGATCGATTCACTATAACGGCGATACAACAGATTAAATCCTTCGACATCGCCAGAGGCAAAAGACATCATCAGCGCGCTGTCCGACTCTTGCAGATTTTTCGCGTTATTCAGTGATTGAATCACAGCTCGGCAAACCTTCAGTGGCCCGGCAAATCTCACCGGTCGGATAATCGTTGCAATCCACCGGCCATCCAATGTGAACCATTTCGCAAAGTCATTCAGTTTCATATGTACTAACCGAAAAAGCTGTCATTTTTCAATACCTGCAACCACCAATAGCGGTTAGAGTGGAGTCCTGTATAACTCAAGAGACTCACATGAAAATACTCATGCGCTCATGCCTTGCCGCAGGGCTTTTGTTCACCCTGGCCGGATGCCAGAACATTCAGGGATTTAAACCTGACACCAGTCAAAAAACGTTTAAAGCCTTTTCCTATCACGGCAAAGAAATACCACAAGGATTTGTATCCAAAAAACACGGACTCAACATAGACAATGGCCACAAATTTCGTGGCTATGACTTTGGCAAAAGACACTGGAAGTTTTAGGCCTGTCTCGTAGACCTTAGTAGTATCCAATGCTTCAACCGCGGTAGGTCGCGGGGGTTCAGAATCGATTAAGATTAAACCCTGTAGGGTGGACGCTGAAGTACCACCCCTGTTCGGCGAGACAGACTTTCCCTGTGACTGTCTCGCCGTTTTTTCTATAACTTTCTCACTCCAATGGACACTAACTGCTGAGTATTACGTCTGTTGCAGAATCCAGTTGCTTATCATCAATAACAGACTCGAATGCTTTTAGACGTTTATGAATTGACATAAGTTCAATGATTGTGGTCCATGAGTTAACGAGAAACTGAAACGAATTCTCTACCCGCGAAAAAGCGTTGTTTATCTGCTGATAAATACCGAAAGTGATCGCACCCGCAACAAAGGTGGGACCCAATGCGATAAGCGGAATAAAGTTAGCTCCCTGCAAATACGCATAACGAAACACATTAAAGTACAGGTAGTTAAAATAGAGCTTAAAGTAGTTCTGCCTGACATGCCCGAACAACTCAGTCACGGTTGGAGGTGCGGCACGAACCTGATCATCTTCACCGTATACCAACTCCTTTCTGTACGCAGCTTCCACCTTTTGATTGTTAAACTCGAGCCCGGGTAGTTTATATCCAACCGCTGCAAGCAACACGGTGCCGAAAGCTGCAGACAATAGTGCAATAAAAACCAGAGAACCATTGACCGCACCAATCAGAGGCAGCTCGGTGACTTCTTTCGATAGAGTCCATAACAATGGCAGGAACGCAATCAGAGTCATTATTGAACTGACAAACGCAGACCCGAGACTCTCAACAATACTGGCAAAGCGCATGGTATCTTCCTGCACACGTTGCGCCGCACCTTCGATTGTGCGCAGCTTGCTCCAGTGAGTCATATAGTATTCGTTCATCGCTGTTCTCCAGCGAAACACATAGTGCTGAGTAAAATAGGAAAACAGCACCAACAACAAAATGTTAGGTACCAGTATATACAGCAGGGTCAGCAACTGGCCGTAGAACTGTTCCGAACTGACATTACTGACGCCACGCTCAGAGAGAGCAAGCTGAATCAGGTCATAAAAATCGCCATACCAGTTATTGATATAGACACCAAGTTGCACCTGAAAATAAGTCACCAGAAGAATAAGTGCCGACCCACAGACCGCCCACCAGTACCAGCGATTGCGTTCTATGAAAAACCACGCAGCACAAAACAAAACAGTTACGATTACTATGTACTGATAGAGCCAGACTTTATCCGGGTTCAAAAACGGGGGTCGCTGGCCATCCTCTGATGGCAGTGCCTCACGCATAAAA
The DNA here is from genome assembly GCA_964550655.1 of uncultured Granulosicoccaceae bacterium. Classification (GTDB taxonomy): domain Bacteria; phylum Pseudomonadota; class Gammaproteobacteria; order Granulosicoccales; family Granulosicoccaceae. Next base: position 1,618 of record CAZKAQ010000197.1, on the reverse strand, counting down.
CTGAATTGCTCCGCCATTCCGTTGAACAGGCCATACCAGAGAAACAGACTGGCAAAAAACCAGGCTATAGCCGACATAAGAAATTTACGCGGTGATGGAAAAAAAGAATCAAACATTGTAGGCAGACCCCGTTATTGTTATTGATTAACCCGATGTTTCAGCGGGCCGGACTGGAGATCAAAATCTTTTCGCCGCGGCAACTATGCATAGTACGACTTAACAGTGGCCCATAGGTTTCAACTTCCACCGTTTTCACTCAGCCAACTGCAATCAACAGGAAGTTTCATGCCGATAAATCCGGCGGCTGGATTTACCATAAAGTCTTGTTTTACATAATTTTAATAAACTTTCATACAGCATGGCAGAAAGCCGGCAGTGATTCTGACAATCGTGCCATTGCGCCAAAAAAACACCGATTAGCTCGCGAGGCAAAAACAACGCTTCAAGTATATCTGCTTCTCGCCGTTACTTCGCAGAGTAGTCCGGACGTCAATACAACGTCATTTAATAATCACGGAGAAAATTAATGGGCCTCCCTCTGGCAGCCAGTTCAGGCTTTACACTTGACACCTCAAAGAAGTATCGCCTAATCACCCGGAGTGATTTCGATGGCTTGGCGTGTGCCGTACTTTTTAAGCACATTAACGTGATTGATGACATTAAGTTTGTACACCCGAAAGACATGCAGGATGGAACGATTGAAGTCACTGAAAACGACATCACTACCAACCTGCCCTATGTATCAGGCTGTTACCTCGCTTTCGATCATCACCTGAGTGAGACTATTCGAAACGGCGCTCACGATAACCATATTATCGATGCAGACGCACCGTCTGCCGCTCGCGTGGTTTATGACTACCTCGGCGGTGCCGAAACGTTCCCGCAAAGCTGGCAAGCGATGATGGTTGCGGTCGACAAAGCAGATTCAGCGCAATACGTGCGCAGTGAGATTCTCGAGCCTTCAGACTGGACACTGTTAAATTACCTGATGGACGCTCGCACCGGTCTGGGTAGATTCAGAGACTTCACGGTTTCAAACTACGAGCTGATGATGAAGCTGATCGACTACTGTGCGGAACACACCATTGAAGAAATTCTGCAGCTACCAGACGTAATGGAACGTATCGAACTTTACATGTCGATGAAAAACCAGGCTAAGGAACAGATAAAAAGATGTGCAACCGTGCATGACAATCTGGTGGTTCTGGACTTAAGAGACGAAGAAATTATATATCCGACAAACCGGTTTATGATTTATGCCTTGTTCCCTGAGTGCAATATTTCCATGCATCAGTTGTGGGGCCTGAAGAAGCAGAATGTTGTTTTTGCACCCGGAAAATCAATTCTTAAGCGTGATTCCAAAACCAATGTTGGCGAGCTATGCCTGCGTTACGGCGGTGGTGGACATCAGGCTGCAGGTACCTGTCAGGTCAGCGCAGATCGCGCCGAAAGTGTTCTTGCGGAACTGATAGAGACCATAAACGCAGACGGTTAATATCGTAATCGTGGCATCCGGATAATTCCGTCTGCCACGATAACTCAGCCACATCCTCATCCATCTAACCTGCATTATTCACAAGGCGACCGACTAATTTTAGTTTCTGCCTATAAACAAAGG
>CAZKAQ010000196.1:0-5324 GCA_964550655.1 uncultured Granulosicoccaceae bacterium | reverse complement strand
GCCAGAAAGGCCCAGAAATAGGTCATTGATTAAATACTTTAATGGTGATGGCTAGCCCGGACTATTCACGAAATCAACGGCATCTCGCTTGATCTTTGATTCCACAGCTACGCGCCCCGAGCAAATTTTTTCTTTTGCAAATATCAAAATGTACTGTGAAACCAAATCTCTGCGCGATATGCTCGCCATTTCATGAATAGTCCGGGCTAGGAGTCTGCGCGGTAGAACTACTGCTACTGCGAATGCGCCCTGACGGTGCTTTTTTATCGATCATTTTCGTTACGTATGAATAACTATGCGCCTCAAATGATCGTAAAAACGCCCTCGCCATGGCACATTCTCGCTACGCAGACTTCTACCGCGCAGACTCCTAGTGGCTTTTTATCCAGCGTTGGACATTGGAAAAGTGAATAGTTCAGCCTTTCGAGTCAGTGGTTGCTTCGGGTAAAAGCTGAGCTTCCACTACATACCGCAGCGGCCCGCCCGGTATCAGTGCGTCAAAAGGATAACAGGTCACCAACATTAATAACGAGTCATCCGCTAACGGTTCAACTGCTTCACTTCGGCTATCTGCAATGCGGATGCCAGTGACCCGATACTGATGCCATTGCTTGCGTGTGTTTTGTAAACGGATAAGATCACCCTCGGAAATATCCTCGAGCGCTTCAAAGTGGGTGTCACGATGTGCGGCAATCATTGTCACGCCGCTGCCTCCCGGTATTGCGCTGCCTGCTGTCATACCAGGGCCAAATGCGAGGACGGCGCCCGTGGCACCGTCGAGTACAAAGTTATCGAGCTTGATGTCAGGTATGACCAGCCGAGCAACTGGCCTGGTATCTGCCCATGGCCAGGGATGCTCAGCAGTGGTATTCCAGCTGCGTGCGATAAGAACCTGGGCCAGCTGTGCCTTGACGACCAAGGCAGCGGCGTCACCGAAGACCAGTATTGCTATAGTCAACAATACTACGCTCAATGCATTGTTAAAGTGTGACTTTAGCATTTTATGACAACCTGAGAGGCGTGCAGAGCATCTTACTGGCTGGCCGTTGTTTTGAAAAAGTAATCAGCATGGCCAGTAACGCAAACACCAAAGCTATCAGGAACCGCAATGTGGTCCCAAGACTGCCTTGCGGATAATACATGGTGTTGCCAGCTGGAATTGCTTGTGGAATGGCTGCTGTGCGCAGGTTGATAGTGGATGGGTCTCTGCTCGATCTATCTTCAACGGCGACCAGGCTTGTATATTTCGTTACCATTGAATAACGAAGAGCAATATCTGTTACCGAATTTTCTATTTGTTCAACGTTGTTATTTAACAGCAGCGAATCTTCAAGTGATTGTATTTTTCTGTAAGCCCATAACTTATCAAGCCACGGTTGGTTGCTTGTTGAATTTTTATCAGTGGGTGAACCGAGGTCGATGGTTTGTTCCCAGGGCTTGCCTGCGGACAGGCCGGTAATTTTAATTTCACCACGCGTGATTGTATCCATCCATCTGGCATCTGCCAGCACTGGTTCCCCTATATATACGTCCGGTATGATGACAGGATAGACTTCCGGTGGAGTATCTGTGTCGAAGTGAATTTTTATATCAGTGATAGCAGGTTGTTCGAGTTTAGCGAGTAAAGTAAGTGCTTTTTCTGCGAGTTCTGTCGTATTGGCGATACTGGTGTATGTTCCTCTGCCAAGCTCTGCTGACTTGCGCATAAACCAGGTATTGGGTGCAGAACCAATGCCTACCGTAAAGAGTCGGGTATTACCGATGTTATTTTTTAAGAACTTAAATATTTCAGATTCATTGCCTACACTGCCATCGGTAATAAAGACGATTTGTTGAAAACTCTGTTCTGTCCGCGGGGTCTCCAGAGCAGATTGAAGTGCGCCGAGTATTTCTGTGCCTCCGTTTGCTATAAGATTTTGTACCCAGGAGATTGCCTGCGCTTTGCTTGCAGCATCCGCCTTCACCGCCTGGTTGAACAGTTTGCGTGTACTGCTATCGAATGCCAGCACATTAAAAGAATCATTAGCGGATAATCGCTCTATGCCGATAGTAAGCATTCTGCGAGCCTGTCGGATTGAGTCACCACTCATTGACTGCGATGTGTCGATTACAAAAACTACTTCGCGTGATAATTCAGACCCGGTAAATAGCTGCTGCGGCGGCATAAGCATAACAGAGGCAAAAGTCTCTATGCCGTGCGGGTGGTTTTTATCTTCTCTGAAGACTGCGGCCACGGGAGCCTCGGACGGTCGTGGTGACCAGCTTAGTTTGAAGTCACGATCCGCAGGAATGGTTTTATTAACTAGTGAAACATGACGGATATTGTTATCTGGTGGCTCTGCCTCGGTGGTAATGATGTCATGCGTGTTACTGATGACCGTGAGATCGCTCAGGCCTGTATCAAGTGTTACAGAGATCGATACGGGTGAGGCGATATCGGTCATCGGCGGCGTAATATTTGCCGCATCCTCTAAATCGGCTACTGTTGTCCAGCCGGTATTTGCATTACTTGTCAGGTGATCATCGGTGTATGCGTAGTTTGCCGCAGGAATGTAGCGTGGCGTAATAGTCAGTGGAAAGTAGAGATCAAATTGACCATCGACAAAACGCACAGTTGACTGAAAACTGATACGAACGGTCATTGTTTCGCCTGGTGGGATGTTTGCAACTTTAGTAGTGAATAAATTTGCACGTTGTTGTTCGAGGAGGCTGGCTTTTTTGCCGACGACCTTAGCTGCGGTGTAGGTGGCGCGTGCCTTTTTTCGAGGTTGAACAACACCATCGATTCTGGACGTTCCGGTTATCAGGGTAAGTTCGTCTACCGTAGCGGTATCAGGTAATGGAAAGGCGTAGACTCCCTCTATCCATTCTGTTGAGTTGTTTGAAAATTGTTGCTCGACAACTGTTCGAGCTACCATTCCCTGGACCGCTATCTCGACCGAGGTCTCGAGCAGTGGAGCTCGCAGGTAGTGGTTCCTGTTTTCTGAGAGAAACAGCAGTGTACCGCTTTCTATCTCTGACATAGCGCGGACAATTGATTCTGTGCCAGTGGATTCATTTGCTCTTGAATCCTTTACGGTGCTGCATAATAACGCCGCCAACACCACAATCAGCAGGATTCTGACTGGAACCTTTTTTGTTGACGGCAACCGAAACTGATCAACTGATGATGATTGATGTCTTGCAATAGCAAACGACAAGTGCGGCTGGTACATGCAGAAAGTCCTTTGAGTATCTTTAACGGGAATGCTTATTAAACTTGCTGAATCTGGCAAACCAATTCCTGAAAAAAGATACTGTCTGTTGAATTCTGATCAAATATGACAACCGCTATTGCTTGCTGTCATAATTGACTGAAGTTAAGTAAATTGAATCAACGAGAGTGGAAAACCATTAAAACTTCTGCATTTTTTGGCGGTATTACCCTGATGTTATGCAGCCTCAACCCGGTTCTGGGCAACGAATCCACTTCCGATGGCGAAGATCCGGCGCTGGTCAGGCCCGACGTTGAATCCCCGCGCAAAGACACCGGGGTATCACAAAGACGGGAATCACTGCCGCGATTTGAATTCGGAGTAGCTGCCGCAGCGCTGCAGGTGCCGGCGTATCCGGCGTCAGGGGTAGTCAACGATCGCCAGTTCGTAGTGCCCTGGTTTATTTATCGCAGTGACTCGGTTCAGGTTAAGGACGGTGGTGTGAAACTCATAGCCTACGAAAGTGATCGATTGGTTATCGATTTAGGCATCAGCGGGTCGCTGAATTCTGATACCTCTAATACCCCGTTGCGTGAAGGCATGCCTGATTTAGATTTTATATTTGAACTCGGGCCACGTTTTGACGTGCCACTGTTGGATTTTACTAACGACCGCGATATCAGATCCAGAGTTAACTGGATAACGTCACTTCGTTTTGCAGTCTCTACAGATATTCGAAACTTTGACTATCGAGGGCCTGTGTTTAATACGAGTCTGGGCTATCGAGTCGGTGGGTTTTATAACGAAAGGCTATCGTTCAGTGCTTCATTATCCACGACCTGGCTGGGAGAACGGTTATCGGAATATTTTTATAGTGTTGATCCTCAGTTTGTAACTGATACCAGACCGGAATTCGACGCAGAGGCGGGTTTTTTAAATGTTCAGTTGTCACTAGGCGCGAGCTTTAAACCAAGACCTGGTATCAGTACTTTTATAGGGCTCGGGTTTGCCTCGTTTGCGGGCTCTGAAAATGAAGATAGTCCGCTTTTTGAAGATGATACAAATACTCGTATTATTGCGGCTTTTAGCTGGAGGTTATTTAAGAGTAAAAGACTGGTCAGGGTAAGAGAAGAGTGACCAGCAAGCGGCAAGCGATATTCACACCACTTGTTTTGCGCTCGTAGTGTTACAGGGTATTTATAGGTCACTGATCAGTGCGCCTTTAGTCAGTGTGCACATAGCTACCTTTTTGTTTGGCCTTGCGGGTGTGTTGGGTGCAGCAGTAGATCTGGGGGCTATTGAAGTAACGTTTGCGCGCACGTTGTTCGCATCACTTACGCTGTTCATTGTTTGTCGTGGTATGAATGCCGGGGTGTTGCAGTATTTTCCGCCGGGTAGTCTTTTGATACTGTTTTTCTCAGGCGCACTGCTGGCTTTTCACTGGGTAGCATTTTTTGCATCCATTCGTGCTTCAACAGTGGCCATAGGGTTAGTGACTTTTTCAACATGCCCGGTGTTTGTTGCACTACTCGAACCTCTGTTTTTTAAAGAAAAATGGCGTATTGAAACGATTGCTGCGGCATTGCTTGTATTGCTGGGTGTGCTTGTTATTTCAGGTATCGTCAGCGGAGAGTTCAATTACGGGTCTGGTATTTTATTTGGTTTAGCCAGCGGCTTTAGTTTTGCAATTCTACAGTTGTTGAATCGTCGATTAACTCATTCAAACGGTGCACTGGTCACAGCGTTTATTCAAAACAGTGTTGCGACAGTTGTACTCCTGCCTTTGGCATTTTTTGGTTTTAAAGGCGTTGCTGCCAATCAGTGGATAATTTTGTTGATATTAGGTGTAGTGTGTACTGCATTTGCGCATACTTTGTTTATTAACGCTTTAAGGCAGGTCAGTGTATCTGTTGCCAGTCTTATTGCGGCGGGACTTGAACCGGTATACGGTGTGTCGCTGGCATTGCTAATACTCTCCCAGCTACCGTCAGCTAATGTGATCGTCGGTGGTCTGATTATTTTGATTACAGTGCTCGGGGTAACACTGAGAAATCATAAGAGCAAATCGGTGCAGCTCTAGGAGTCTGCGCGGCAGAAGTCTGTGTAGCGAGAACGCGCCATGGCGAGGGC
>CAZKAQ010000195.1:0-5342 GCA_964550655.1 uncultured Granulosicoccaceae bacterium | reverse complement strand
GTTTAGCGCTATTGACTCTGGGCGCCGAATCCTCATGAATAATGCAGGCTAAGGTGTTTCTCAGAATGGAATATCATCGTCAAAGTTAATATCCGGCCCACCTGAAGCTGCAGCCGGCGCTGCCGCTGCTGGTGCTTTGCCTTTAGCAGCCGGCGGATCCATGGGTGCGGTAGATTGAAAATCACCACTGCCGCCACCGCCGCGCCCACCCAGCATTTGCATTTCGTTGGCAACGACTTCTGTGGTGTATTTATCCTGACCGTTTTGATCCTGCCATTTGCGGGTTTGCAGTCTGCCTTCAACATACACCTGCGAGCCCTTGGTCAGGTACTGCTCGACAATCTCTGCCAATCGGTTGAAAAAAACCACGCGGTGCCATTCGGTTTTTTCCTGCCGCTGGCCGGTGTTTTTATCCATCCAGGATTCAGAAGTTGCAACGCTGATTGTCGCTACCCGCGAACCCGTGGTGGTTGCACGCACCTCGGGATCATTCCCCAGATTGCCTACCAGAATAACTTTGTTGATACCTCTAGCCATTAGTTCGCTCCAACGAATTTTCAAAATGCGCGATTAACTACACCGATTGTGGTGCTACAGTACAGGACTCGCATGATCACATCACCTATGATAAGTAAAATCGTGCAAGTCTTCCTCGAAATTTTTCTTTTCACATTAAATACTCCACCAGTGTTTCAAAGCAGACCATGCTATTAACAATGCCGTTACATCCACTCGCTGGTGCCAATAGCGCAACTTTAACACTCACCGGCTACTGAAATGCTGCCGGATAATCTGTCTGTCGATATTCTTCTATGGTGCACGTTCGCGCTGGCCTGCGGCGGACTGATTAAAGGTACTTTGGGTGTCGGTACACCTTTGCTGACGGTGCCGTTGATGGCACTGGTACTGCCGGCGCAAAGTGCAGTAACGCTAATGGCCATGCCGGTGGTGGTGGCGAATCTTTGGCAGGCCTCCAAAGCACCGAATATCAGATCGGTTATCCGGCGCTTCTCACCGGCGGCCGTTGCACTGCTGTGCGGCACCATGATCGGCACACAGATTCTGTCGGTATTGGATGAACGCCTGCTTCTGATTCTGGTGGGCGTCTGCGTTATCGCTTTTACCCTGCTGCAGGTCTCTGCCTTTAAGCTGCAGCTCGGGCCACACTGGATACTGCCGGGGGGAATTTTATTCGGTACCGCATCCGGCATCATCGGCGGAATATCATCGATGTTCGGACCGATGTTGATCGTCTACATGATGTCGCTAAAAGATCTCAGCAAAGATGATTTTGTCAGTGCCATCAGCTTTCTTTATGTCTGTGCGGTTGTACCATGGACAATCTCGCTGTTTACAGTGGGCCTGTTGCGCGGCCCGTTGTTATGGGGTTCAGTAGCTGCGGTGATTCCGGTAACGATCGGAATGGTAGCGGGGCAACACCTGCGCAAGAAAATCAGCGAAAGCCGGTTTCAGCACCTTATGTTGCTGATTTTACTGATTTCCGGCTCCAGCATGCTGTGGCGGGCCGCGTCGGTCGGATAGACGAAAGTATCTGTGCCAAAGGCATCTCAATCCTCGCAGGGCGCGCATTCGCAAAAACTCGATTGACACCGCGATTGTGTCCGGATACGGTCTTATCGGTAAACATTAGTTGTGCTCTACAACTGGTTTCACGCCTGGAGGCAAAATTTAATGACTATCAAAAAATACCTATTGAATGCATCCGTTGCACTCGCCATGTCGGCCATGGCGGGCCATGCTGCGGCGGAGTGCGCATCCGATTCTCTGCCTGCCTCACTGGAAGGTCCGGACGGCTATCCTGAAAGAGCCCTGACCATGATCGTTCCTTACGGCCCTGCCGGTGGTTCCGGTCAGGTAGCGCAGGCTATGGCTGAAGCGGTTACCGGTCTGACTGGTGTATCAATTAATCGCGACCACAAGCCCGGCGGCTCCGGTACTGTTGGCATGACGGCCTATATGGCAGCACCTGCAGATGGCTACACTGTGCTTGAACACATTGATGATGCAGCTAGCGCACACGCACTGGATTCATCAAAGCCAAACCCTGCAGAAGATCTGATCCCACTGGTGACATCGCAAATCACTTTCTCGCAGGTCTACATTCGCACAAACGAAGATCGCTACACTGACTGGCCTTCATTTGTTGAGTGGGTAAAAGCACAGGACGGTAAAGCGACCATTGCCAACGTCTCTAAAGAAGGCTCAATGGAACGTGTCACAATGAGATTCATCACAGACGCTACCGGTATGGAGATCCAGCAGATCTCTTTTGACAAGGGTGCACCCAGATACGGTGCACTGGCCGGTGGTCAGGTAGACGCACTTTTTGAGCAGCCGGGTGATGTTCGCAAGTTTCTCGATGCAGGCAAGTTCAAGCCGATTCTCACCATCCTTAAAGAAGCACCTGAAGCATTCGCAGATATTCCTGATCTGGAAGAAGCAGGCCTGGACTTCGATCCGTTGCTTCGCTTCCGTGGATTCTATGTCAAGGCCGGCACTCCGGAAGACAGAGTCAAGTGGCTACAATGGGCCTTCCAGAAAGCCTACTGCCAGCAAGACTATCAGGCTTATAACGAAAGCAAGTTCATGACTCTGATTGAAAGCTTCCGTGATACCGAAGGTTCAAAAGACCTTATCACTGAAACCGTTTCTCAGTACCGCGCTGTGTACAAAGAGATGGGACTCGATATCAAGTAACTGCCTGAATCAGGTAACAATACTTAAGTCAGCAATCTGAAAGGGCCAATACCTCATGGTATTGGCCTTTCTTCGTTAAGCACAACGCAAACATTGATAGATTAAAGGGTACTCATGGGCAAGCTCACCAAAGGGCAGATGGTCGAAGTAGCGTTCTGGCTGATTCTGGTGGCCTTCTTCTTCGCCTACTCTTTTGAATTTAACAATGAAATTGAAATTTATAAATACGGCGCCACTCTATGGCCACGCGTAATACTGTTGCTTATCGCTGTTGCCGCCATTGGCCAGATGCTGGATCAACGTAAAAACGGCGATACCTCATCCGGCAGCAAAATAGCCGCCGCACATGAAGACTCGGCACAGGATTCCGAGTACAACAGCCTTGGCTGGTACATCAACACATTCGTTCTGTTAGCGCTGCCGTTCATCTATATGACCGTGCCAGATATGTATATTGAGAAATCCGGCATTCCGGAAGAAGGCGTTGCGAAGGTAAAAATCATTGCCGGTGCGGTATTATTTTTAATCTACATTGCGCTCTGCTGGCGCAATCATGTAGGTGCCATCCTGACACTACCCTTGTTTTTTGCAGCCATGATGCAGGACATGGGCTTCTATGCGCTGGCACCGGTTTTTATTATTGGCGTGATGCTGCTTATGGGAGAACGCAGAGTAACGCGCATGGCGATGATAATGCCGCTTATCTATGGAATCATTATCGCGTTCTTTGTATCTCTTCTCTATGTCGGCTTACCAACCGGCTACGTCAGCCCGTTTTATGAATTCGGCAGCTGGATGGTTAACACCTTTCAGTAGATTCGCATTTCAACACAATAGCCAACACCATAACTTATAAAAAAGCGAAAGTGATCAATGGAAGCGTTTAACAATTTTCTCGCCGGAACTGTCACCCTGTTCAGTGATCCTATCGGGATTTTGATCTTTTTTGGTGGTGTGGTCGGTGGCATGTTGTTCGGTGCCATACCCGGGGTGAGCATGTTGACACTCGCTGCTATTCTGCTGCCGTTTACTGCTCACTTAAGTCCCGAACACGGCATTATGCTGTTCTCTGTTATCTACTGTACCGGTGTTTACGGTGGTGCAATTACCGCAATATTGTTCAACATACCTGGCGCACCTGAAAACGCACCAACCGCATTTGACGGTTACCCGATGACATTAAATGGAAAAGCCGGCAAAGCCGTTGGTGCTGCAGTCATGTGCTCTGCAATCGGTGGCGTTGCATCGTGCATTGTCATGATGGCAGCCACCGCAGCCATTGCGGACTGGGCTATCTCTGCTTTCGGGCCGCCTGAAATTTTTGCACTGGTATTTTTCGGTCTGGCGGTCGCGGCATCTGTCGGTGCCAAAACATTCTGGAAAGGCTGGCTGTCTATTATGGCCGGTTTGATGATAGCCGTCGTCGGTCTCGACCCGGTCGGCGGTATAGAACGTTACAACTTTAATATGCCGTACCTTGCAGCAGGCATTCACTTTATTCCGACCATTCTCGGTTTCTTTGCGGTGTCAGAAATTTTTGTACAGGCTGAGAAAAAAGCTACCGGCTCCTATGTCGCACCAAAGCTAAGCGTAGACTTCCCCACCTTTAAAGAATTGTGGCAACACAAAATTGCAGTGATTCGTTCTGCGATTATCGGCTTCTTCTGCGGTGTATTACCGGGCATTGGTGCAACGCTCGCAGCATTCATGGGCTACAACGAAGCGGTAAGGTGGTCTAAAGACCGCGAAGGTTTTGGTAAAGGCAAGATAGAGGGCGTGATCTCCTCAGAGACCGCCAATAACGCTGCAACCGGTGCTGCAATGATTCCACTACTAGCACTGGGTCTGCCGGGTGGCGCACTGACAGCCATGATGGTGGGTGTATTCCAGATGCACGATATGGAACCCGGTCCGTTAGTTTTTTTAAACAGCCCTGATCTGGTCTGGGTGGTTTTTGCAGCAATGTTCTTTGCCAACCTTTCAATTCTGTTGGTAGGCTTTCTGGAAGCGAAAACCATTGTCAACCTGCTGCGCATTCCGTTTCAGTATCTTGCACCACTGATTCTACTGCTTGCCACCGTCGGTGCCTATGCAGTGCGTGGCTTAACCATTGATGTGGTGGTGATGTTCGTTGCCGGGGTAGCCGGATTCTTCCTGCGTCGTTCGGGCTACTCGGTTGCCGGTATTGTACTTGGTTTGATACTCGGCAAGATCGGGGAGCAGACTTTCGCACAGGCTATGCAAATGCTGCACTTTGAATTCACCGGTTTCTTTGATCGTCCGATCGCACTCGGGCTGCTGATCGCAGGGGTTATAACCATACTTGTCAGTATTTACGGTGCATTCTTTAAAAAGGCACCGGCCGGTAACTCACCACCCCGGCATAGTGAGACTTAGTATCCGGTTGCTGTGAACTAGTGGGCTGTGCGGGAAGTTCGGTAACAAACTTTTCACAGCCACAGTCGTCAGAGCAAGGCGAAAAAATGCAGGCATAGCAGGGCCTACGTCGAATTTTTTTAACGCAGCTATGGCGGCTGTGGCGAAGATAAAGTGTTACCGAACTTTCCAAACAGCCCACTAGGAGTCTGCGCGGCAGAAGTCTGTGTAGCGAGAACGCGCCATGG
>CAZKAQ010000194.1:0-5388 GCA_964550655.1 uncultured Granulosicoccaceae bacterium | reverse complement strand
CCTGTTTAGCTCTATTGACTCTGGGCGACGAATCCTCATGAATAATGCAGGCTAGTGGGGCGTGCGGAAAGTTCGATAACACTTTTCTTCGTGACACCCGCCATAGCGGCGTTAGAAAAATTCGACGTAGGCCCTGCTATGCCTGCATTTTTCTGCCTTGCTCTGACGACTGTCACTGTGAAAAGTTTGTCACCGCACTTTCCGCACGCCCCACTAGCCTCCTTTGCGCGGCGTATATGCATATCCTCTTAGTTGCCAGAACCTTTGTACCAGCGAGCCGTCTGATGAGGTGCGAGCATACACCAGAGCAGCTCGATCTCCGGCGGACACGAGTCACGGCGAGAAACGGCTGATTACCCTATAATTGGACAAGCCATTACTTACAGAGCCTTATCTTGGACCTGATTCAGCTATACACCGCTACCCAACGGGTGGTGAAGTCTCTCAAAACCAGCGGCCTGATGCCTGCACTGAAGGGCTACCGCGCTTCGCTGCGCGGACAGGCACAGAGTGATCGCGCCACCAGTGAATCTGTGCTGATGGAGGCCTCCGGGGCATATCTCGATAAAACCGCGATGTTCGGTGAGGATGAGGCTTCTGTTGTTAATCTGCTGCATCTGGCAGAGTTGGGCGAGGCGTCTTTCTGGCAGGACATGACCTCGAATGCGAGGTCGGTTGAAGCGCGCATGGGGCAGGCGGTATCTGCTTATAGCAAGGTGATGTTTGCTACCGGCCATCTGCCGGGTTTATTGTCTCTGGTCAGAGAGACCAGTGCGGTAGACGGATTGCGTACCGATGAGCACGATTCGGGTGCGCTGGTATTACGGCTTTATGATAGCGTTGAGCTGGCTTCAAGTCCTGATCGGATGGCACGCCTGATCGATGCTGTCGACATGATCTACTCGGCTTGCGCTTCGATGTCCGGTATTGAGCCTGACTCACTGCGACTGATGTCGGTTACCGGTGTTGCAGTGCGGTCTGTGGTGTTCCATGGCGAAGTGCAAACCGTTAATGCAACGCGAAAAGTTATCACTCATCTAAATGATGCCGCTGCAGAGTCAAATCAGGGTGAGCAGTTTTCAGCAGAGGCAATAGCGGCAGAGATGCCGTTACTGGATGCCATAGATGAACTGGTGCGGCTTGATGTGATGAAGTCGGATGTGGCGGCTAACTCCGGCCGTGATGCACAGGAAGGCGCGATCATGTTACTTGAATGTGGTGCACAACTTATCGATCACGATATGGCTTCCGAAAGTGCCTACATACCCGCTTCAGTAATTGCCCGTCTGGATGCAGATGGTAAGACTTTTGACAACATAGATTCGCGTATCGGTGAATCAATTGATGCCAGATATGACGAAGTGTACGATCGCGAAAAACAAAAACTTCAGAATGAGCCGACGGTTGAGGTATCTGAAAACTCCACTGAAGTAACAAATGACACAGAGTCAACTGATGCAGGCAGTGCACGCGGGGAGCGAGTTGCAAGTCAATCTGTCGAATCGAAAGACTTACCGGAAAATCGCAAAGACAGCATTGATGAGCTGATTGTTGATTTGAATCGTCGCTATGGCGAACAGCGCTGACACTTTATTAAAAAATGTAGTGCTCCAATGACTACAAGCCTTGAAGCACTGGTCGCGCAGTTTGATACTCGCGACAAACCTCCGGTTGAAAGCTGGAACCCTGAAAAAGCAGGCGAGATAGACATAAGAATTGATCGTCAGGGTGACTGGTACCATGGTGGTTCAAAGATAGAACGCAAGCGTATGGTTGCGTTGTTCTCTACTATTCTGTGGCACGAGAACGGTAGTTATTTTTTAAAAACGCCGCACGAAAAATTGCAGATAACCGTTGATGTCGCACCCTTTATTGCTGTTATACTCGATGTAGAAGGCAGCGGTGAGTCACAGTCTCTGATCTTCACAGATAGTACCGGTAACCGGTTTACTGCAGGTCATGAACACCGGCTGTGGTTATCAGAATCTGAGACTGGTGAACCCGTACCGTTGGTTATAGTGCGGCGCGATCTTCCGGCACTGTTATCACGGCCTGTGTACTACCAGTTAGCGGAACTGATAGTCGAGCAAAATAATACAGCGGGTGTCTGGAGTGAGGGCGTGTTTTTTCCGCTGCAAAGTTAATCCGGACTGTTCACAAAAAGTTTGAAATGATTTGGATCAGGTCAGCCTGATCGCTTGTTAGCAGTCACGGCTGCCACTGACTATTTTAAATTGGTGTATCGGGTACCCAGATGTAGCCGTCAGGGGCAATGATGAATGCCTCTCTGACTCCGTGTGGTTTATCCATCGCATCTGCCAGTACGGTGTAGCCTTGTGCTCTGGCAATGGCACAAGCCTGATCGGGATCACAATGATGCAGCCTCAGTTCAATGCCGCATCCTCTTGCCGGAATGTCTTGTACTACTCCGGCCATCGGGTGGCTGTCATAAGTGTGATCTGCGTGCAGCATCCACTCTGTATCGCTGGCACGCAGCACCGCGAAGTCAATATCGGCATAGATCACAGTTGCTGACAAAACAGTGGTCGCAAACTGGCTGCTTTCTGCTACCGAACTCACAAGAAGGTTTACTCCCAGTCCCGATAGTGATCTCCCATAGTCTTCTGCACTCATCCACGGAGAGCCGGATCTTTTGCTTGTCATGTGACACCTATCGTCAAGCGAGGCGGAAAAACGCCGTTATTGTCGCATACGCACAACGTTTTGCATGTTCCTTGCTCATAACAGACAGGGTGAGACAGAGAGGCCAATGTGATAGATAGTGATACCAGCAGAGATTCTGAAGAGCTGAATGTTCTCGCGACGCGTTTTGGCGCGACAGAGTATGAGCTGTTCGGGTTGGCATTCTACGACGCGCATGGATATCAGGCAGACGATATCCTGCTGCAGGATATATTTATGGAATTCCTGCAAAGCGGTGAAGCCCCTGGCTGGCTCCGAAGCTATGTGCGCAATCGCTTTCACAGTCCGACACTGTCAAAAGATAATATTAAGCAATCTGCGCTGGTCTCAACCGGTGCCCGCAGTGCGTTGGTTAAATGGCGACCGAGCGTCGATATCTTTACTTTTACGCTGGTTGGTCACTTAAGCAATCAGGATTTCGCGGAAGGTCCTGAATAATCCATAACTGACAGGTATATTCAGCAGCAATAGCCAGCTGACTCATAGCTGGACGGCGAGATCTTCAACGACTTCAACATTGGGCAGCTGCAAAAGTCCGGCTGGTGGCATCAACAATTTGGAAGTTCGATTGCCGCCTCCAAGGATAATCTTTTCGCAGGCCATTACCCGCGTATCTACCCATAGTGGTAAGCCATCCGGTAGTCCGAACGGCGTGACTCCGCCGAGTTCCATGCCGGTTAGTTCTTTGGTAACTTCCGGGCTGGCGAAGGATAGTCGCCTGACACCGAGCTTTTTTCTCACGACCTTATTCACATCGAGACGACAATTGGCCAGCACAACGCAACAGGCAAACTTTGCTTCGCCTTTTGTTGATCCCAGAAGCAGGCAATTGGCTGATTGCTCCGCCAGGTAGCCGTAGTGCTCGCAGAACAAAGCGGTATCGGCAAGCGCCGGATCGCAGGCCAGGGCAGTGTGGGGTATTGAAAAAGATTGCAGAACATCCAGAACATCGGGATGGAGTATTTCAGCACTCATGGCGGCATAAAGATCGCTGGTTGAATTGATAAATATTGTTGGCAGATCAGGTTATTCTGTCAATTGAGGTTAACATGTTCCTTCGCGCGAGATTTTACGCGAGGTTTAAAATGAGAAAGCAACCTATGAACAAAAAAGTGATGACCCTGGTTTTGCTGATTTTGTCGTCTGTCACTCTGGGCGGATGTACAGCCGTTGCCCTGGTTGATGCTGCTGCAAGCTCGACGATTGGAGCCGGAAAACTGGCAGTAAAGGGAACCACTGCAGCGATCGGTGCCGTTGTGCCCGACGGTGATGACGAGAAAAAGAAAAAGAAGGAATAGTTTTGATTCACGGGCTACGGCGCGCGTCTCGCCTCCCGTTGCAGCGGGAAAAGCCAGAGGGATTTTGTGCCTAAAGCAAGCGAACTGAAGAAAGGCCAGGTGGTTGAGCTGGCTGATGAGCCGTATATTGTCAAACAGGTCGACTGCAAGAGTCCGTCTTCCCGTGGTGCCTCCACGCTATACAAAATTCGTTTCGCGCATGCCAAATCAAAGCAGAAGCGAGATGAGTCTTTTAAAGGTGAAGACTTTCTAAAAGACGCTGACTGTCAGCGCGTGCAGGTGCAGTATTCCTACAGAGACGGTGATGATTTCTGTTTCATGAATATGGAAGACTTCAGCCAGTATTCACTGCCGGCTGCTGAGCTGGAAGAAGAAAGTAAATACCTGCTCGAGGGGCTTGACGGTATCTACGCGCTGCTAATCGATGGTGATATTGCAGGTCTTGAGTTACCCCAGTTTGTCGAGTTGGAAATTACCCGCACAGACCCCGCCATCAAGGGCGCCAGCGCCACTAACAGAACCAAGCCTGCAACGCTTGCTACCGGACTGGTTATTCAGGTGCCTGAGTACCTCGCGTCCGGAGAGGTAATCAAAGTGACCACAGCAACGGGCAAGTTTGCCTCACGCGCATGATGGATTCGTTTGTCTACTCTGTTTTGACGTTGTCAGCGATTTTTATTCGTTAAAACTGAAGCTACAGCAGGGGCAAATCGGCGTTTATTTCGGATGTTACTTGTAACAAATTTGAATGTTATTTCAGGCATCTTTATGGCGCTTCGGATATCCACAATTCCTGTGGATAACTTGGTGGATAAGATTTGAAATCAAGGTCTCAGTTGCGTTTAATCAAAGGTTTATCTTAGATTGTCTATTTTTTAATCACATATAAAATAATCTTATAAAACAAATAGATAGACAGTTTGTATAGATTGTAAAGCGGTTGTTGTCATGCCTTTGACAATTGTATTGTGTCTAATTCCCGGGATGTGCATAACCTGAATTTAAATCCGGCAAAAGTATCTTTTCGTCAAGCTTTTTTTTTAACTTTTAAACAGGATTTTTTGTGTTTTTAGTCTTGCTCTTTGAGTGATTTTAGGCAGTCAGCTGTGTTGTGATTTTTTTGACATCTGATTGTTATTGTTATGGATCAATGCTGTGTTCAACTTTGACTATTTCAGTGAAATTCACCCAGGAGCTTGCGCGGCAGAACCTCTACTACTGCGAACGCGCCCTGCCGGTGCGTTTTTATCGATCATTTTCGTTGCGTATGAACAACTATGCGCCTCAAATGATCGTAAAAACGCCCTCGCCATGGCACGTTCTCGCTACGCAGAATTCTGCCGCGCAAGCTCCTAGTGAAAATCACGCGAACGGGTTGTGAGATCAC
>CAZKAQ010000193.1:0-5504 GCA_964550655.1 uncultured Granulosicoccaceae bacterium | reverse complement strand
TGGCCCGCCACGCGCCGAAGGGGATTGGGTGAGATGTGACGCGCTATTGGCTCTGACGTCGAATAGACAGTCTGTTATTGTAGGATTGGACACAAACTCAATGCAAACACCACAAATATAGATATTAAAACCAAATTCTCAGGTCGCCTCATGAATAATGCAGGCTAGATGTAACTCTTCTTTATCTACAATATAGCCTCTGCACTTTTTGCTGCCACAAAGACAGGGGATGGCAAAATCCGCAGGCCATGCGTAATCGATAGTGAGCTCGGCACCGGCTTTTACTTTTCGAATAACGCCGAGGTACAAGTCTTTAACGCCGGTATCAGGGTCAGGTTTTTCATCTTCCCAGTCAAATATTTCGCAGTTGGGGCGACAGCTATGGTTGAGATAACGAAAAGGCGCTGCAGGCACCAGTAGTTTGTCATTACCAAGCTCCATCACGTAACGGGGATCATGATTTTCATCACTGACTACCTTGCCCTTGATACGACCGATGACTGCATCTTTTTTAAAGTCTTTTTTGGCAAACAGGCCCATGCCACTGCCGCTATCCTGGACCGCCACTTTATTTTTTATTTTGTTTTTTTTATTTTTACTCAATGTTTGCGATTCTCACAAAATAAGGTTAGTAACAGATGCTTACTCTCGTAGCAGTTCGCTGTAATCACCACGCAGTTTAATAGCAATGGTGACATCCTGTTTGTCACGGTTGCGCCAGAACCAACCATGGTTACCATCAAAAGCGGCGTTAATTACCCCTTCACCGGAAGTTTTACCCCGACCTTTTTCATAACTCGCTGACTCGCCACCGCCATGGGCATGAAGATCAAAATTGATACGTCCGCCCTCTGCAGTCCAGACATACTCCGCGGAGTCTCCATCTTTCATAACAAGTTTGATTTCCGCCGCCTCACCCGGTGCTAAGGTAAAGGTTACTTCATCTCTCCATTCACCCGAATTGCTGTCTGTAGCCTGATCACTAGTTTGGGCACTGGCAGTTGGAACCATCAGATTTAGCAAGGGAAGCCAGAGACCTGAGCTTTGATCAGGCGTCTTGTGATCGTCCTCCGCTTCAAGCGCGAGCTCGCGTTTAATCTCTCCCATCTCGGTTAAGCCGAGAATACGCCCGACGCCTGTCGGGTCAATTCCGTATTCGGCAGGCAGCACCACAGTCAGTAGTAATGCAAGCGCTACAACACCCGCCAGAATAGTCGAGCGCAGTAGTTGCAGTGAGCTCGGTAATTCATCAAGGCCTGGTTTTTCTGTGTTGAACATAATTAGTTCCTTGCTAAGTGCCTGGTTAAATGCTTGTGAAGTAGCCGGCGAATTGATAACCGAACAACATAAACCCGAGTGTCATCATGATTACATTGGCAATATAGGCTTGTCGAAAAAAATTATCACTTTTTCGCCAGTAACCCATAACGATCAGAATAAAGACAAGCGCCAGTATCTGACCTGCTTCGACACCCACATTAAAAGCCAGTAAATTAGGCAGCAACCCGTCCGGTGAAATTTCATAATCCAGAATCTTGGTCGCCAGACCGGTACCGTGCACCAAACCGAATATCAACGTAGCTGCTTTAGTATTCGGCTGAAAGCCAAACCATCTCTGATAAGCACCCAGATTATCGAGTGCCTTGTATACCACTGAAAGGCCGATAACAGCATCCACAATATAGGCATTCACGCCCCAGCCAAACCAGACTCCGGCCAGCATGGTGATCGAATGACCCACAGCAAATAAACTCACATAGAGTGCGACGTCTTTAATCCTGTACAGGAAAAAGACAACTCCAAAAAGAAACAGGATGTGATCGTAGCCTGTCACCATATGCTTGGCACCCAGATAGGCAAACGGTACCAGGTGTACGCCCCAGATTTCCTGAATGTACCCGGCATCACCCGGCGTGACATTATGCGCCATGACGGTTTGCGGGACGATCATAGCGATCATAAAAGCAAGCACAGCGTACAACGGCAACAACCCTGAAAAATTGTGAGATTCAGATTTAATGTACAGTCTCCTGATCACCCTCATTGCCGGCACCACGAAAAATAGCTTCAACATCAATGCTGTCAAATGTGTTTAC
Organism: uncultured Granulosicoccaceae bacterium; assembly: GCA_964550655.1. Classification (GTDB taxonomy): domain Bacteria; phylum Pseudomonadota; class Gammaproteobacteria; order Granulosicoccales; family Granulosicoccaceae. Next base: position 3,408 of record CAZKAQ010000193.1, on the reverse strand, counting down.
CGAATTACAAAACTCGCAGGTTATTTCTATTTGGCCTTCCTTCTTTAAAATGTCTATAGCTTCTTCATAACCAATGCCTGCAATAAGACCCGCAGTTCTTTCTCTGCTACAACCGCATTCAAAACACAATGGCTCCGAATCGAACAACCTGACATCTTCTTCGGCAAACACCTGACCCAGAAGTTTTCCGACTTCTTTCTCGAATAATTCTTCCTGCTCTATGGTATCGGCAAGCAGATTGACTCTGTTCCAGTCATCTTCGTTGTTATCTTCATCTTCCGACGGCAGCTGCTGCAGCATGAGCCCTGCCACCTGACCTTCACCACAGCAAAGCCAAAGCCGTGTTGGCAATTGTTCGGAGTTTTCAAAATAGTCTGCAAGTGCATCCTGCAGAAAATCACCTGCAATACCGACAACACCCTGATAGACATCACCCGCTTCACCGCTCTCAATTTGAATGGTGAGCGTTGCATCACCCAGAATCTTTTCCAGCGGGCTGAGCGGTGGCTCTGCTTTCCAGCGCGCAAGACCGCGCTGTCCGCCATCGGCGTTGCCCTGCACGACCAACAAAGTTAGCGGGCCCGTACCGCGCGCCTGCAAGGTCATCTTGCCGGTAAATTTGATGGTTGACGTCAATAGCGGAATAGCGGCCATCGCATGACCCAGAATCTGTTGCACGTTCGGTGGATAGTCAGCTCGTGACAGCACTTCTTTCCAGGTAGCATCGAGGCGCACCAGCACACCGCGCACGCGGGTCTTTTCTAGAATGAAACGATGTCTGCTGTCTTTTTTCTGCATTTTTACCTTACCAGGTCTGAGGCCTGCGGCTGTTGGCCGACCTAAGCGAATTTTGACAGATAAACAGGATCTGCGTTCAGATTGTCGCATTATCGGGCTGAAAAAATTATTTCTACCCACAACTGTTTTGCAATAGTACTGCTACTGTGACCAAAGACTCCGTGGCAGAATCTTATTCAGGGAGCTTCTGTCAGACAGACTCCTGATATAATATTTAACCGGAATAGAATTTTAATTGCCGTCCTGACCAGTCTGTGCGATACCACGAACAACCCGGTCGATTCTACAGAATTCAAAAACGCGAAATAGCAACCGGGCGGGATTACTCATCACCTGCCAGTCAACACAAAGGCGAGAATTGCATTGAACACGCTGCACCGAACTCTAACCATACTTTGCTGTTTCGCAGCCGCCTTACTGATTGCATGGAAACTACTGCATCTGGCGAATTACAACTTCACTTTCTGGTATTCCCAACTCGATATAGAGCAGCATATTAGCAAATTCGCGCCGCAGAACCGCCAGGGCAAAGCCGGTTTCGAGACAACAAACTATGAAGACAGAGTTGAGCTTTTCAGATCCATCGGTCAGGCAATAAACAACAGTGGTGAAGGTCTTCGTACTCTTACATACAAGCCCAACCCTGAATCCGCACCGATCATCCTGCTGACTGACGCAGAGGCAACACATCTTGAAGATGTAGCAAATCTCATCGACCTGCTGGTACCCATCGGCTGGGCTGCCACCGGCTTGCTGATCTTGCTCGTGCTGGTCGCGCTCATCGCAAAAATACCATTACCGGGGCTGAAAGCATCTCTGATCACCTTATTGGTTATCACAGTGCTCCTCGCGCTGATCATTATAGTGGTAGGACCTAACGAGGTGTTTAAAGCTATGCACGAGTTCGTATTCCCGCCGGAAAACCAGTGGTTTTTCTACTATCAGGACTCCCTCATGACCACCCTGATGAAAGCACCGGATATCTTCTTCGCCATTGGTGCTGCATGGGCACTGCTGGCTGTGATCATCTACCTGCTGATTACGCTCACACTCCGCGTGATTGACCGAAGCAGCGCACCATCTGGCAGCTAATCTTATAATTATTTGATTTAACATGCTTTTTTTCGGATGGCTCAATACTTGAAGAATGTCATGTCCCTGCAACAGCAAACAAGACATGGCACAAGCAACCTCCAACTCCAGCAACCCTGATCAGTATCTTCAGGCCCCGTCAGACAGTGATCCATCCGGCGCAGATGCATCGAACCTCAGCCACATCAGCGGCGAATTAAGGATTGCCGATTTATCTGCCGGACCGGGACTGACCGATCACTACGATGAGATTCTGCTGAAGTTATGCGACACATCTGCCCATGTAATGTCGGATGTGATCGAAGACTGCCATACACACTTCTGCCACCACATTCGACACGCGCTTAATGCAGATACCGCTTATCTCTGCAACCGGGCTTCATTGTCCGTTGTTACTACCTCATCAGCTAACAGTGTTCATGAATCCTGTGAAGACACCGGGGAACTACATTCTGCGTTAGCCGCAATGATCAGTGACCTGTGGAATTGCAAAGCACCACTGTGTGCGCCGGTTATAAAAGTGTTTGCCGATGAGCCATGTTATTCCTACCACATCATACCACTGGATACACTGCATGATCACCTGCTGATCATTGTCAATGCCGATACCGACAAAACGCTGATCGGTGACTATCTGGCCGACGCACTCAGTGCGACTTATGCAGCGTTTTTAGAACCGCCTGCAACCCTGCCTGCGTCTTCAGTTTGTACATCAATCGTGTTGGATAAGTTGCATACAAAATATCAGATCAGCAGCAAAAAAATAACGCAGAGAAGGCTTGAGCTTTTTAGTAGTCAGCTGAAAGATCATGCAGTTGAGTTTGAAGGGTTATCATTGGCGAGCAGAACCTGCAAAGCAGATGCGCTGAGTACAAAGTTGCCTGAGTCACTTTATACCACTGCACTGCTATGGGGTGATAAGTTCAAAACACTGCTGGACTGCCACGCATTAATCGAATCTTCACACGGTTACAAAACGCTGTGTGACGATGAAAACCTCAGTAAATTCAGTGACAGCAGAGCTTTAAAAATTCGCGTGCATGCAGAGTCTCTGTCCAGCCCGGTCTATATCGACAAACTGCAGGAGCTGACAGAAAAATCTGTTATACACGCTTCAAGATTGAAATTTTCGGTAATTCCTCAAGCCGGTAAGAGCCACACCAATGCCCTTAAACAATTGCAAGAAAGATTTGGAATATCAGGTCCTGCTGCCAAAAAGCCATCAAGTTCGACACACAGTATTGCAGATGAATTTGATCTGATGCAGATCAACGGCATTAAAACGAACAAAGATACTAAAAAGCGTAAAGATACCGACTATAGGTAGCCGGCATCTACTCGCAAATGCGGCGGTTTACCAATAACCACAAGACAAATATTGTCTGACACCCGGGCAAGAAAAGATCAGTAACTGCCCGTTGCACTACAGGATACAGCGCCCGTTTCTAAAGTTATCTGCACCTTAGCCTGCATTATTCATGAGGATTCGGCGCCCAGAGTCAATAACGCTAAACAGGT
>CAZKAQ010000192.1:0-5569 GCA_964550655.1 uncultured Granulosicoccaceae bacterium | reverse complement strand
CCGGAGACAGCACCGGAGACAGAGACTGAAGATCCTGTACTTCAGTAGGTTTGTTACTGACTACAGGTGAATAGGCTCAAGGGGGTGTAAGTGAGTTCACATGCCGCCAATGTATGAAAGGGTGGATGCAACTTTGGCTTATCCACCCCGGCGGGGATCAGGTCAACATCATTGAAGCGATATTACGTATGAAAGGTCAGGGTTGCAGACCGATAGTGAATTCAATCAAATCCAGGCCGCGCACTGCGATCAACAGTAACGTTATTAACGCGGCGCCACCGAGAAGGTCAATTCGTTCTCTTCGCTCGACCAGTAGCAACTCGGAACCGTAGAGAATAATTGCCAGTACCACAATAAAGATGTTGACATTAAAAGTGCCGAACAGGATCGGGTCTTTGGCAAACAACAACGCACCGACAATCAAAAACAAAAGCAGCCAGTCAAAAGAGGTGACCTTGAATTCTTCTTTTCTGCGGCCCGGTGAGAAGCGGATAGCCAGAAAGATAGCGATACATACTGATATATAGAACAGTCGTTCCAGAATCACTGCGTATTCGTTCTGCCAGGTTAGACGGTCTATGGTGGATAGATAGATGGCGAATACGACGGTTATATAAATTATTCCGCGTCGTGCATTCACTTTAAAAGGATGAACGTTGAAACTCTGCAGCGCGAGTAACACCGCCAGAACTGCCGCAACAATGCCGAAATCGCGAGGTATGTCGTTGATCCAGACTGCCAGTGCGATCAGGTAGCCCGGAATGGCAATTTCAAGGAATCGTCTGGATCCGTGCATTAACAGCTGATTGCGTTCTATGGCTTCAAGTCCACTGGAAAGCAGTTTGATTGCTTTGGTATCACTGGGACGCCAGCCCTTGTTTTCTGCCATGTTCAGCATGTAGTAGGTGCCCGCACACATAACGATATATAAACCGGTAATCAGCCAGTCACTTGCTCCTTGCAGCCAGATTCCAAAACAAACCATTAACGTGTGGATGCTGTAGATCACTACAACAGACTCTTTATGTTCTAAACCAACCTCAAGCAAACGATGGTGCATGTGGTTGCGTGTTGCCCGAAAAATATTCGACCCTGACATCGCCCGCTTTTTTAATACCGTGAGAATATCGATAACCGGGAGACCGAGTAACAGCAGGACCACGGTTCGGCTTATCTCGGGGTTGGACTGTTCAACCAGCAGTACCGCCAGAAAACCCAGGGTAAAACCCAGAAACTGGCTGCCGCCGTCACCCATGAAAACGATCGCCGGGTGCGTGTTGTAACGCAGAAAACCAACCAGCCCGCCGATTGCTGCGAGGGCGATAATAATTGTCAGGTTGTCTCCGGGAGACAGATAGGCAATCAGTGCGATTGCACCCAGTGAAATTAATGTCTCACCACCTGCCAGTCCGTCCAGTCCGTCCGAGTGATTGATCGCGTTGATTACACCGATCATTGCCACCATGGTAAAGGCCTGAAGGAACCATGTCGGGAACTCGTAGCTTATGAACGGAAACGTTGTGACGTGCAGACCGGCGTAGTAGATCATCGGGATAACGGCGATGATCTGGCCGATAAACTTGGTGTAGTGGCCCATCTCGCGCTTGTCATCCATGGCACCGAACAGCAACAGTACGATGCAACCGAACAAGTAACAAAGCGCTGTTTTATCCAGTGGAGCAAGGGTTACGACCGGAATCAATGCACCGACAATAATGCCCCAGCCACCGACCCGCGGGGTCGGAGCCACGTGGACTTTACGCTCATCACCCGGCATGTCCATCATGCCAAGTCGCGGCGCCAGCCTGACCATAATCGGGATGACAGCAAGGCTGATCATGGTCGCAGCAGCGATAAGGAAAAGAAAATTCATAGAGTTAAGACAGCAGCGAGGGCCAGTGCATCCGGATAACGTTATAGGGCATCAAAAGCTTCCTGTTTGTGGTTGCCACAGGAGAGTACGAGTACCAGTGGGCTGAAGTACACAAAGGAAGAACGACGAGTTTAGCATTTGCTGCATGCTTAGTCTCAGGCTTTCCTGTTTTGCTTGTTGTAGTAACGTCGCTCACCTAGTCATTGTTTTCGCGGCTGATTTTGATCCACTCGAAGCTGTCCGGATCGAATTCAATGGTGCCGTCTTCGTACCTCGCTTTAAGCGTATAGATTTCAGGCTGATTTGCTACTGTCGCTTCTTCCTTAGAGCGGACGTCGGGACTGCTGGCAGGTACTTCAATGGTTTCGCCTGCATCTTTCGAGGTGGCAATGCTTGTGCCAGTTTCCTCGGTTTCGAGCCGATATTTGGCGATCTGATCGCGGCTATCGGCGATGGATTGATAACGGTCGCTGCGTTCGCGTAGTTCAGGCAGCCCGTTCAATATGTCGGCCAGGTAATTGCCGTATTCCTCGCCGTCGAAAGACTTTGCGTAGATAACGGCGGGCATTCGCGGCGCCAAATCGCGCAGCGATTTAGCCTCAATATCGTTTTCTGTAAGCTCAAGCGTTGCTGCTTTGTACTCCGATAAAGATAATGTTTCGAAGCGATTTTCAGCAAAAACGATAGCCGCAGGTCGCTGTTGATAGGCTGCGTACACACCGTAGCTCAATGCGGCAATCTGGACTGCAGCAATAGCTGCCATGTCGAATTTGATATTCTTTTTCCAAGGACGGTAGAAACAAAGCGTTAATGCAGGTCCAAGCACCAGATCGATCGGGGCGATTAGTTGCATTCCCTGCCATCCTCCGTCCATCCAGAAAAGATCACCCGGGTACCAGACGAGCCTCATGATCGCAGCCAGAACGATAAAAACTATCAGGCTTATTCCGAAGTGAATCAGGAAAGCCTTTTTAAGAGAAGGAAATTTCATTTTGCACTTCGCTTTTTTGGTTTATGCTTCGGCGAGTTGTGCAAAAATCTTTCCAGCTATTCCGGCGATTTATTGAGCAGCGATGCGCTCTGTTCTCGGTAAGCCTCGAGGGCTGGTTGTAGTGCTGCCGGGAATTATTCAGACGCGGCAAGTGACATTTTCAATTAGGTAAGCAGCATTTCCAGTAGCGCTTTTTGTGCATGCAACCGGTTGCCGGCTTCCTGCCACACAACACTCTGTGGTCCGTCAATAACCGAAGCGGTGACTTCTTCACCCCGATGTGCTGGCAGACAGTGCATGAAGATCGCGTCTTTACCGGCGACTGCCATTAATTCGTCGTTTACCTGATAAGGGGTCAAAAGCGTCATCAGCTGGGCTGAGTCATCCTCCTGACCCATGCTGGTCCAGACATCTGTGACGATCACGTCTGCGTTTTCACAGGCTTCTTTGACATCGTCGATCAGGCTGGCGTGGCCGGCGCATTTTTTCATGAGCTCATCAACCGGGGATAGGTCGGACGGGCATGCCACATTAAGTTTGAAATTCAGCAGTTTTGCGGTGTTGACAAATGAGTGACACATGTTTGTGTTACCGGCACCGAGCCAGGCGACAGTTGCACCCTCAATGCTGCCACGTAGTTCGTAAAAAGTTTGAATGTCTGCAAGCAGCTGACATGGGTGCAGTTTGTCCGACAGGCCATTGATTACAGGTATCGAAGATACCCGGGCAAATTGTTCAATGGTGTCGTGTGTTTTGGTGCGCAGCATTGCCGCGTCGACCATTTCGGACAATACCCGGGATGTGTCAGCAATCGGTTCTCCACGTCCCAGTTGTGAATCTGCCGGTGAAAGGTTTAACGCATGACCACCCAGCTGCACCATACCGGCTTCGAAAGAAGTACGTGTGCGGGTAGATGCTTTTTCGAAGATCATAGCCAGCGTTTTATTGCGCAGACTATCTCGAATCTCGCCACGTTTCCATGACGCTTTCAGCTCAATAGCATTTTGAATGAGAGTGATAAATTCACTTTGGGTCAAATCATCTTCAGCGATAAAATGTCTGAGCTTGTTTTGACTCATGCTTCAGTTACCGTTGATTTTGATTCGCAGTGTTGAGTGATTGAATTGGCTATCCGTCTTCCCATTTCAATAGTTTCGGTTTCACTCAGATTGCACGGTGGCAGCAGTCGCACTGTGTTGTTGGCGGTGACATTAAAGATGACACGATTTTCAAGCCCGACATTAACCAGGCCGGCACAGTCAGTATCGAGCGCTATGCCAATCATCATGCCGCGACCTCTGATCTCTTTGAATTCGGGTCTGTTGTGCAATGACTCAATAAGTATGTTTTTGAGTGTATCGCCAGTCGCTTTTGCATTGCGCCTGGTATCTTCTTTTTCCATTGTTTCAAGTACTGCAAGTGCCACTCTGCAAGAGAACGGGTTGCCACCGAAGGTAGAACCATGATGGCCCGGCTGTATCAGGGTTGCGGCATCTCCTGAAGTCAGACATGCCCCTATAGGAATACCGTTGCCGAGTGCTTTGGCGCTGGTAATAACGTCAGGTGTTATATCTTCGGCAAGGCATGCATACCAGTCACCGGTTCTCGCAACGCCAGTTTGTATTTCATCGCAGATCATAAGCCAGTTCTGTCGCGTACAGATTTTTCTGATCGCAGTCAGGTAGCCCTTGTCGGGTACGATAATTCCGCCTTCTCCGAGAATCGGTTCGACCATAATCGCAACGATATTTTTGTTGTCAATGACCTGTTCAATCGCCGTGATATCGTTGTAGGGTAAATGCAGGAACTCGCTTACCAAGGGTGAGAAACCATTGTGGACTTTTGTATTGCCAGTGGCTGCAAGCGTTGCCATGGTGCGACCGTGAAAACTGCCTTTGAATGTAATGACAACCGGATTTTCTATGTTTTTTCGGCGTGCGTGTAGACGAGTTAACTTGATGGCAGCTTCATTTGCTTCAGCACCGGAGTTGCCGAAGAAAACAGCATCCATTCCGGATAATTTACATAGTTTCTGTGCCAGATTTTCCTGATGCGTGATCGAAAACAAGTTGGATGTATGCAGCAGGGTTTTAGCCTGCTCGGTGATTGCGGCAGTGACCGCCGGATGGCTGTGACCCAGCCCGCATACTGCGATACCGCCCAGTGCATCCATATACTCGTTACCTTCACGGTCCCACAAGCGTACTCCCTCGCCACGATCAAACGACACGGGAAGTCGTGCATAGGCTGGAATTAACGAGGACGACGGGTCGGCGGTGGACATCAATTTTCCTGTAGGTGAGGTTGTGGTGAAGATCGCGAAGTTATGAACAAGACGTCTGCCGTGCAGATTCCCGGACTAAAACAGTCTTCTGCAGCAGTTCCACGCCCGGACTTCTAGATTATGGAAGTGCATGGTATAAATCAAACCAACTGGTGTTAATAGCTGTGTTTTTGACCTGCCCGGTGTGGTCCGGACTATTCGTTATCATGCGAAAAGGTTTTGAGGACTTTTTTTCGTGCCGTTAGAAGATGATTCTTAACCAAGGGTGCTATGAAAACAAATCTCGGCGCGATATGTTCGCCATTTCATGAATAATCGGCACTAACCCGGACAATTCACGAAATCGACGGCATCTCGCTTGATCTTTGATTCCACCCTAAGATAACCTGAATATGGATTTTTTCTTTTGCAAATATCAATA
>CAZKAQ010000191.1:0-5574 GCA_964550655.1 uncultured Granulosicoccaceae bacterium | reverse complement strand
TTATTTGCATGAATTTTTGACTATACAAATTGTTGCTCTTAAAAAGTTAACAACTTTGTTCCAAGTGGGAACCATGAATTGACGAAAGTATTGAGCTTCCGGCGATGTTTGTTACCAACTTTATTAACCGACTACACGATTGTAGTGTGGCAATGAAGTTAGTAACCTTTAAGCATAGCTGGTAACTTTGCAGTGGAGATGGTAACTAATCGTCGCAGGTCATTACACAAAAATCCTGTATTAGAAGTCTGTCTGATCGTTCTAAAACCACTATATATCAGTCAATCCGAATACATAACTGAATGCAAGGGCAGGGTAGCCGTTCGTTATAATCGTCCACCGATGCTTTATATACTTATACTCAAGTGAACAGTATTGAAATGAGGAATGAAAGTGTTTAAGAAAAGTAAAAATATTTACTGTAGTTTTTGTGGAAAGCCACAACATGAGGTGCTCAAACTCATAGCAGGTCCCGGTGTTTTTATTTGTGAAAGATGTATTGATGTGGGTATTGAAGTAATGCTTGAAGATAGCGACAGACTTAAAAATATGCCAAATCTTGAATCGCTGGTTCAAAAAGCAAGAGACAGGGACAATTGAAGCAGTTGGGAGAGTTTAGATACTTACAAGTCAAGAAAATACGTTCTACAAGTTGTCATAACATACTAATGAGAGGTTTGTGAGAAACAATATTGGTCTGTGCTATTTTTTGGTATGCTGAGTATTATATTGACTGATATTCTTTCTACTCAATCTATTGACTATTTCACTATTTGATTTGCTAAAAGCCCTTGCAGCTTTTTTGCTGTTTGTCGCTATTGTGCAAATGATAAATGTAGTCAATGTTGGACATCATGATTCAATAAAAAAAGCTGAACATTGTTTTAGACCGAATCTGAGAAGGTCAGAATACATTTTGGACTATCGTAACGCGTGTACCTATCCAATTACTGTGTATTTTTGTCTGACGCCTGATAAAGATGACTTGCCATCTTGTTACACAAATTATATAGAATACAATCGTTTTATAATCCCATACAGAGTGTCTCAAGAGGTAAAGAAAAACCGTCGCTTACGTATACCGCTCAGAGATAAAATCATCGATTTGTCTGCGTGTAAGGGAAGGATGACTCCTAAAAAGATATCTGGTGCAGAATTTATCTGCGAACCCTCTCTAACAGAGTAACTACATGTATGCCTGATCTCAGATAAATATAAACTCTGTATTGGATTATCTTTATAGTAGCTATTCGTCGAGTAGTTTGATTATGTGTGGAGGGGGAGCCGAATAACAGTTTACAGTCGAGAACTCGACGGCATCATAGAGCGGAAATTAGTCAGACACTGTTGCTATAGCGAAATTTCTGCACGGTTAGAATAAAAGGGCTGATAGCCGTATCAGTAAATGACTTTATTGGCGGCTACGAAGTCTATACGACGAAACAGTTCTTTTCTATTTTTCAGATATTCCTTTGCGGAACAGTCAGGCTGGCGTTAAAGCGTAGTGTTTATACGGCGCATGTTTAGGTACTTTTGCAGTCTGAAATTCCGCTTGTTTTTCTTTATCAGTGCTATAAATGTAGAGTATGGGAATCTGTAAAATTACGCTCGGGAATGCCATTATTCCAGTTAATAACTTTTCGAACAGGTAGCAACGCTGGAATAATCGGTGCAATCTTATAGAGATTTATTATGCTGTTGCGTGGAGAGTTTTCGAGCGTGACTTCTGTTTTATGCGTATCTGGTTCATTGATCATCAGAGTTTTATCTATTCACTGATATGTTGCCTGAAAATTCTTTTTTAAGCCTGATGCTACTCGCCGGCCTGTGGCTGCTTTTGCCGTTGATTCCGGTAAATAAATTGGCCTCACGGGCAATGGTTCTGGTACCGATGATTCCTGTGCAAATTATTTATCTGCACTGGCGGTACATGGATACACTTGAGATATTTGAGTTTAGTGCGCCAGTGCTTTGGCAATACACCTTTTTTGTGACTGAAATATTGGTGATTGTTTATACCACGTGGCAATGCCTGACCCTGATCCGATTTACGGATCGAACAAAACAATGCGATAGTCTGATCATATCAAACCGGAGACAACCAGAGCGATCGGTAGATCTGTTTATACCTACCTATTCAGAATCACGAGCAATACTCAGCGAAACCATTGCTGCTGCAAAAACAGACAACTATCGTAGTCTGACTATCTGGATCTGTGACGATGGCAACCGTGACTGGTTACGTAAACTGTGCAAAGCAGAAAAAGTGCGATATTTAAGTCGGCCGGCCTCTGAGCCACTTCGAACAAAAGCTGCCAATCTGCATTGGTGCATACCTTACGGTTCGGGTGAGTATGTGGTTTGCCTTGATGCAGACTTTAAACTGAAACCTGAGTTTATTACCCGGATAACCAGTTTTTTACAGGAGCCTGAAACAGGTTTGGTTCAGGCCCCGCAACACTTTCGAAATCTTGATCCGGTTCAGCGGAACCTGCTGGGTGGCACAGCCTGGACTGAGGAGCAGAGATTCTTTTTTGATATTGGTCTGCCTTCCCGTGATGCCTGGGATAATGCCTTATGCGTGGGTAGTTGCTGGGCATGCAAGAGACAGATAATTGATGATCTTGGCGGGTTTCCGACGGACTCGATTGTGGAAGATGTTTATTTTGGTTACAGGGTAAAGTCATGCGGATATAAAACGGTTTATCTAAACGAGTGTCTGGCGACCGGGCTTGCCGCTGAAGATACACCCTCGTATGTTGGACAACGTAAACGATGGTGTCTTGGTGCAATTAACTTACTGTTTGATTCAAACGGGCCGCTAAGATCAAAGGGGCTTAAGCTAATAGACAGGGTATTTTATCTGGAGCTACCGTTTTATTGGTTTACCCATATACATCTGTTGTTGTTGTTACTTGCACCGGCCATATATGGATATTTAGGCTATAACGTTTTTAACTGTACTACCGAAGAGTTATTCACCATTCTTATTCCGAAAAATATACTAATCTGTACCGCGTTTTACTGGGTGAGTAGTGGACGTTGTATGCCAATTGTTACTCCCGTGCAGAGAATGATTAGTTTGTTTCATACACTGCCTGCAATATGTCAGGGGCTAATTACACCGAAAATAGTAAAATTTACTGTGACTAAAAAAGATATTAAACACAGTGGCAGGACATTCCACTGGAGAATAGCAACTCCGTTTATTATTATTGGCATTATGACTGTGTTAGCGACTTTGAAAACATTTTCGCAAAACTACAGTGAGTTCTATTGGTCTGACTATGTAGCCTACAATGCTCTGCTTACAGCGTATTCTTTGATAACTGTGTTTTTATGTTGTCTGGTATGTGTTGATAAACCACTGCCAAAAAGCAATAAAAAATCAAACATCCCATTGACAGGAAACTGGCTCAGAACATCAGTGGTTCTTTCCAGGAGAATATTCCACTGATGCTTTCCTGCTCTGCTCAGAGAGTTAAAGTTCTGTGAATCCGGGTGCGTCGGCATGCCTGATACTGCTTGATCGAATGGCTGAGTTTATTCGGGTTGATGGATCCGATTCCGGAATTCGGTTCTCGGGCATTGAGATATTTAAATCTATACGTATAACGTGGCTTCGGCGAGACAACCTTTCATCCGGTATACTAAAAGCTCCATCACTGGATACGGTACTTCGAACAGTCAGAATACTGGTAGGCAGCTTTATTTTGCTGACTATTTTGACTGCGATATTAATCCCGCAGATCCTGCCTGTCAGTGGTAACAGTTTTGTCAATGCGAAACTTGAGTGGATAAGAACACCGATTGAAGGTGATCTGTATTTTCATGAACTTAGAATTGGTGACAAGGTCAGTAGGGGAACGGCTCTTGGAAAAGTCACTAACGAGCGAGCAGATGATTTTTTTCTGAATCAATTAAAATCAGAAAAATCCAGCCTTGAAGCAGCACTGTTTACACTCCAAAACCGTCACCTGCATTTGACTCAACAGAAAGATTCGCTTGAGAGCAGAGTTACTGACTCACTGGATGATCTACGACAGAAAAACAGTGTGCAACTGGAGATGATTGAAAACGATATAGCACTGGCTGCTGAAGAGCTTGTAACAGTGAATGATCGACTGGCCCGCTTCAGGCAGGCAAATGCAGATTACCAGGGTGGTGAGTCATATGCGGTTGTAAGCAGATCCGCTATTGATGCATTAGTCAATAGAAAAAATCATCTTCAAACTTTAATCTCCAGCAAAAAAACTGCGATCAAATTGTCCAAAAGTAGCCTTGAGTCTGCACTTAACCGCACATTCGTCAGTGAACATACACCGCTGGAACTGCAACAGGTCATGGAAATAGAACTGGCATTGATGAGTATTGAGACAGAAATAGACTCGCTAAATTTAAAGTCAGAGAAACTGTCGTCTCAAATTGATGAGCGTATGGCGCATCTTGAAAAAAATACCAATCACGAGTTAGTCGCAGGCGTGTCCGGCACCGTGTGGGATTTGGGTTTCTCTGATGGCTCCTATGTTAATCACGGAGACTCTATAATCGCAATAGCTGATACAGAGACCATTATGGTGGAGGGAAACTTCCATCAACGATACCTTGATAACGTACAGGTAGGGGATCCGGCGACAGTAGCACTGACGGGGTCTGACAAAAGATTGAGTGGTTTGGTCTCTGAGGTGAAAATTCGTGATCAAATAAAATCGGCTGACTTGAGCGCATTTAACCTTGAAAGCCCTGATACCAATGAATTTAAAGTCATCGTTACTTTGAACAGCGGGGAAGCAGAAGATGTCTTTATCGGACAACGTGCCCGGCTAATTATCAGCAAGTCATCATCCAGTATTATCCCTTCTATTCTTTTATTCTACAAACGTTAGCGGGCCGTGCGGGAAGTTCGGATGGCGGCAATGGCACGGCGCAGTTATACTGACGCATCAAATCTACAAGCGCATCCAATCCACCAGAGAGCGTCAAACTGTGTCAGTCGCTGTTATTTATTTTTCCGAGAGCGGTAATACCCATCAGGTTGCGGGTGCGATTAGCGATGGCGTCTTGCAGCAGGGTGTTGAATGTCAGCTATTGCGGGTCACAGGCGATCAAATTGTCAATGGCCGGTTCATAGCGGAGGATTACTTCAGTGAGATAGATCAATGTAGTGCTGTGGTGTTTGGCAGTCCGACCTACATGGGTGGTCCGGCAGCCCAGTTTAAAGCGTTTTGTGACGCGAGCAGTGACCTGTGGGAGAATCAATTGTGGAGTGGCAAGCTTGCGGCGGGATTTACGGTTGGTTCAAATCCAGGTGGTGATCAATTAGCAACCCTGCAGTACTTTTCAATTCTGGCGGCGCAACACGGCATGTTATGGGTGAATCAGGAATTGCCGGATGATAAAGCCTGCAACGATAAAGCAGGGCTGTATGCTCAACTGGGTTATGCCGGTGTTGTGGCTGGTAGCGGTATCAGTCAGGCAGATAAAGTCACAGCAGCCAGGCTGGGTAGTCGAGTAGCGCTGCTAGCCCGGACTATTCACGAAATCGACGGCATCTCACTTGATCTTTGATTCCAC
>CAZKAQ010000190.1:0-5574 GCA_964550655.1 uncultured Granulosicoccaceae bacterium | reverse complement strand
TGTGAAACCAAATCTCTGCGCGATATGCTCGCCATTTCATGAATAGTTCGGGCTATAAGTTGCCGAGATTTTATTTGCTGATACCGGCGACTGTGGCATCGACCACCCTGATTAGATCAGCCGGCTTTAGCTCAAGTTGCAATCCGCGCTTTCCACCCGAGACAAATATCGTACTGAATTCTTTTGCCGCTGTGTCCAGACAAACTTTGAGTGGCTGTTTTTGACCGATCGGGCTGATTCCGCCGACGATATATCCGCTGGCTCTCTCAGCAACTGCGGGATCTGCCATCTTTGCTTTTCGTCCGTTGAAATGGCTGGCAACTTTTTTAAGATCAAGTTGCTTTGCGACCGGTATTACCGCGACCACCGGTTTTCGTTCATCGCCGTCGATGACTGCCAATAGTGTTTTAAAAACCTGCTGTGGATTCTGGCCAAGCGCCTCTGCGGCCTGCATGCCATAGCCTGATGTGTCGTCCGTGGTCGAGTACTCTCGTTGTTGGAACTCGATTTTTTGTTTTTTCAGTATTTTTATTGCCGGAGTCATGGGTTTTCTGGTGGATGTGTTGATCCTGAGTCCCGCATTTTACTCAGCGCTGAAACATTTAGCTTTGTTCATGGACTGAAAGCGGATTTTTGGGTATGAACTATCCTACACTCTATCTTACAGAAACAAGCCTGCCCGAAGTTGTGTTCACCGGCGGGCATTGTGAAGCAGGTAAATCTGAATTGGAGCCGATGCGAAGGGCCCCGACAGGTAAATATTTATCAAAAAACCGAGATCAACGGATTTATCATTGTTGCTGGTTTGACAGGCAGGGTTTACTTGTACCACTAACCAGGATTACGTACAGTAACGAAGCGCTGCACGGAGTTAATTGTGCACTTTATTTTTCAATCTATTCAGTTGGCCGTTTAGTTGGGGTATATGCAATGAGTAACAGAATGTTATTTCCTTTTCGTTTGTCTGCGGCTAGTACAATCGCTGCAGGAATTGTACTGCTTACAGGATTAAGCGGATGTGGGTTCAAGTCTGATTTATTTCTCCCTGAAGAGAAGCTGTCGCCAGCAACGGATGAAGAGACCGCATTAAATAGCGAGAAAAAATCTCAAACAACTGCGGTAGCGTCGGAAGGTATCGAGGTCGATATAGCCACCGCAATTGCTTCTGATGGAGAGATTCTGATTACTCCTGATGAAGCAGAAGCGAAAAAAGTCCCGGTAGAAGTTGAAACGGCAGTTGATCCGGAAGGTGTGCCGGTAGACATTAGCGATGTTGGCATCAGTCTCAATGATCTGGTTACAGAGTAAAGCATCCTTTAATGAGTTTCAGCCGTGGTGCCGATGAAGAATTAAAGGTCGAAGACATTGCCTGCTCTGAGCTTGCTGCCAGATATGGAACGCCGTTGTATGTTTATTCCCGTGCCGCAATTGAAAGTAACTGGCGTGCGTTTGACAACGCCCTGTCAGCCAGGCCGCACCTGGTATGTTACGCATTAAAGGCCAATTCCAATCTGGCAGTGTTGAACCTGCTTGGCAGGCTGGGTTCAGGATTTGACATAGTCTCCGGAGGCGAACTTACGAGAGTAAAAGCCGCCGGTTGTGATTTTTCTAAAGTGGTATTTTCCGGCGTTGGAAAATCACCTGACGAAATGGCAGCGGCCTTGTCAGAGGGTATCAAGTGTTTTAACGTCGAATCTCTTGCCGAGATTGATGTATTGGCTGAAGTAGCAGCGGCACATGGCACGGTGGCTCCGGTGTCAGTCAGAATTAACCCCGATGTAGATGCCGGCACGCACCCGTATATTTCAACTGGTTTAAAAGAAAACAAGTTTGGTATTGATACTGATTCCGCGCTTGTCGCTTATCGCAGGATTGCAGAGAGTCCGCATCTTGAGGTGACTGGTATGGATTGTCATATCGGCTCCCAGCTAACTGAAATAACACCGTACCGTGACGCATTGCGGCGCTTGCTAATGTTGTGTGATTCACTGCAGGATCAGGGAATAAAAATCAATCATCTCGATCTCGGCGGTGGTCAGGGGATTCGTTATCGTGATGAGCAGCCAATTGATCTTGACTCATGGGCTCGCGCCATGGATGAAGAGCTTGGTGAGCGGGATGTAGAGATTATTGTCGAACCGGGTCGCAGTATAGTGGGCAATGCAGGTCTGCTGCTAACGTCGGTGCGTTATTTAAAGCACTCCGAGGATAAGAATTTTGCCATTGTTGATGCCGCGATGAACGATTTGATTCGCCCGGCTCTCTACAGTGCGTGGCAGGATATTGTGAAGGTTAATCCGGGGCACGACACTGAAGCTGTTAGCTATGACATCGTCGGTCCGGTCTGTGAATCGGCCGACTTTCTGGGTAAAGACAGGCAGCTTGCACTGCAACAGAACGACTTGTTGGCAGTGCTTTCTTCCGGCGCCTACTGTTTTGTGATGAGTTCCAATTACAACTCAAGACCTCGCGCTGCCGAAGTGATGGTCGATGGCAGTACTGCGCATGTGGTGCGGCAACGGGAGATGATTGAAGATTTATTCTCTACAGAGAGTCTCCTGCCTTAAATAATTCCTCCCGCTATCGGTGCGCAAAGCCAGCACCACGATCCCAGGGCAGCAACGTGCCCGTTAGTATTTTTTCAGACGATCACTCTCTAATATGCACTGAGAAAGGTTAAGTGCCCATATTTTGACGCATAGACAAATTTCTCCGTCAAATATTCGATTCATCGTCTATATAAAACTATGCAGCAACATAAAAGCATCGCGGTAGCTGATGAAGTACTTTTTGTTGGATTCTTACAAAAAGTATAAAAAACAACAATCTAATCGTTATAAGTGATTTTTTACTTTAACATTTGTTGCCTTGATTAATTGCGCGATTACTACCGAAACGGCACAACTTTAATGTCTTTTGATTTCACCAAAATGCATGGGTTGGGAAACGATTTCATAGTTATCAATGCCTTGCAGAAGGAGTTCAGCTTATCCGCTGCAGAGATTTCGCAACTGGCTCATCGACGCACCGGTATCGGCTTCGATCAGTTGCTGGTTGTTGCATCGCCTGATGAATCAGGTGTTGATTTCAGCTATCGGATCTTCAATGCAGATGGCGGCGAAGTTGAAAATTGCGGTAACGGGGCGAGATGTTTCGCGCGCTATGTAACAGACAGAGGATTGACAGACAAAAAAGATATCACCGTATCGACGTCTGCCGGGCAAATGATACTCACCGTTCTTGATGACAATCAGGTGTTGGTGAGGATGGATGTGCCGGTATTTGAGCCTGACAAAGTGCCTTTTGTTGCACCGGATCCTGCGTCGCATTACGACTTGTCTGTTGACGGAGAATTATTGGAAGTCGGTGTTGTTTCCATCGGCAACCCGCATGCGGTAACAGTGGTCAGGGATGTGCAACGCGCAGAGGTTCTTAAGTACGGACCACTGATAGAAAACCATGAGCGTTTTCCACAACGGGTTAACGCGGGATTTATGCAGATCGATAGTCGTTCTGAAATTTCACTGCGTGTATTTGAACGCGGGGTGGGTGAAACGATGGCATGTGGTACAGGGGCTTGCGCTGCTGTGGCGGTGGGTGTCACGCAAGGCGTACTCGACAGACAGGTGACTGTCCATTTGGCCGGAGGGGATCTTGTGATCCGGTGGATGGATAACGATGCCCGGATCGAAATGATCGGGCCGGTTGAAACGGTTTTTGAAGGCAGGTTGGGATAATGATAACAACAAAAAAAAATGCATCTTACGCTGGTGAACAGGAATTTGATGCCGATGCCTATGTTGCAGATTTTCTGCGTCAGTATCCTGATTTCTTTGCGCGTAATCCAAAGTTATTGATGGACATTGAAGTACCACATCAGCAACGTGGAGCTACTTCTCTGGTTGAAAGACAGGTGCTTGTTCAACGTGAGCAGTTCAATGATCTTCAACGGCAGTTGAATGACATAGTCGATGTTGGCCACCGCAATGATAGTTTATCGGAATTGCTACACGACTACTCCGTCGGCTTAATGTCCGCAGGCTCGCTGGATGAGGTTTTTACATTCACTCAAACCCTTATGCAAAAACGCCTCAGGTGCGAAATGAGTGGGGTGATACTGCGCCGCAATGATGTAGTTGAAGCCTGTCTAGAAGGTTTGTCAGATTATGTAACGCTGGTGGATGATCAGATGTGTGAATCAATGACGGATCTGCACAGTAGAAAACCGGTCTATTGTGGTTACCCGATAAGCAGTCGGGTAGAACAGTTTTTTCCAGGCAGCGGCAATGAAGTGGAGTCGATTGCAATAATAAAGCTTGCTGAAGCGACTTCGGTTCAATCTATCAAAAGCAATTACCGTAACGCCGGAACGGGGAAAACATTCAGCCAGGCCAGAGAGTTTGGTTACCTGGCAATGGCAAGTAACAATAAGGAACGTTTTGCACCGCACATGGGAACAGATTTTCTGAGCCGTCTCGGCTCCTTGCTGGGTGCCAGACTGGCGGTGTTCTACTAGGCTTGCATCATGGCCATAAGCGCTGGTGGTGCAGTGGGCAGTGCAGCGAGTCCGGTTGACTTTGATATTGCAATCAATGTTTTCTGTGATTACCTGCAAATTGAAAAAAGATACTCGCCGCACACCGTTTCAAATTACCGCCATGATCTTAAAGAGGTAGCGGTTGAGCTCGGCAAAATGAAGGTGGCCGACTGGTCCGGCGCCAATGCATTTAATATGCGAACAGTTATATCCCGTCAGCACGGAACCGGAATGTCCGGTAGAAGTCTTGCCCGCAGGTTGTCTGCTGTCAGATCTCTTTTTAAATACCTGATTAGACATAACCACATCGAAGTAAATCCGGTGGCTGATGTGCCGGCCCCTAAAGATCATCAAAAGTTGCCCGAAACGCTACAGATTGAAGATATCCAGCGTCTGTTTGCATTAAAGGGTGATGATGTACTGATTATTCGTGATCGCGCTGTATTTGAGCTTATCTACTCGTGCGGATTGCGTTTGGCGGAAGTCGTACAGCTTGATATCGATAGTATTGATATGCAGGCGGGTATGGTACGGGTCATCGGCAAAGGATCTAAAGCACGTGATTTGCCGGTTGGGAAGGAAGCGCTCAGCGCGGTTCGTGAATGGAAGTTGAGAAGGCCGGAGCTTCAACGAGGCAATGCGACAGAACAGGCGTTGTTTATCAGTAACCGTGGTGCACGTCTATCAGCCCGAAGCGTACAACAAAGACTTAAATCACTGGCAGCTAAAACCGGGCTGTCGCACAATGTCTACCCACACTTACTGAGGCACTCTTTTGCCAGTCATCTGCTCGAGTCCAGTGGAGATCTGCGTGCAGTACAGGAATTGCTGGGGCATGCTGATATCAATACAACCCAGGTTTATACACACCTTGATTTTCAGCATTTAGCGCGAGTGTATGAGAAAGCACATCCCAGAGCGACGAATAAGAAAAAGGCCAATCGGTAGTCGCTAATGGTCAATCCCCTAATGGCTTGGGGCGACTAGCCCGAACTATTCACGAAATTGACGGCATCTCACTTGATCTTTGATTCCAC
>CAZKAQ010000189.1:0-5586 GCA_964550655.1 uncultured Granulosicoccaceae bacterium | reverse complement strand
AGTTGATCTAATCGCCGTTCTTCCGCTTCCTGGTTTCGTATGTACTCTCGCACTACTTGCTCATCTCGTCCTACCGTTGAAACATAATACCCACGAGCCCAAAAACTCTGACCCACAAAATTTCGCTTCTTGCCCATATACACTCGCGCCAAATGTATCGCACTTTTTCCTTTGATATACCCACCACCTGCGACACCGCATACTTCGGAGGAATTGATATCATCATATGTACATGATCTGGCATCAGATGACCTTCCAGCACCTCGCTTTCTCTCTGTTTGGCCAACTCTTTGAATATCTCTCCTAAATACTGACGCAACTCTACATACAGCGTCTTCTTCCTGTATTTCGGGATAAATACTAAGTGATATTTGCACTCATATTTAGAGTGATTTAATGTTCTTGTTTCGTTCATCGGGGTTTCCCTTGTTGTTTGCTTGGTGGCTCACAACATCAGTTTCCCCGATGGACTCCCCTAAAAGTAAAACTTTGATGGCCTCCCCAGCAAAGCTGGGGGGACTCCCGCTTTCGCTAGTCAGTCCAACGCATTTATTGCCAGTAACAGTGATGCGGTTTTAAACACCGGACTTACCGGCAATGGTGCAATCCTTCCGACAGAGTTATGCCTTTCCGGGACGCGCAAAAAAAAAACGGCGCTCAGTGAGCGCCGTCTGGTATTGATTTCAGCAAAATCCGTTTGCTAATTAGTGCTCCTGCGAGCGATCACGGTAAAGGTGATCAGGGCGATTATTATACAAGCAGTAACTGCGGCCATTGGCTGTTCTCATTTGGATTGGCTGTGTGGCGCGCATTATCTATACATTCGGACGAAATTTCTGTGTTTCTGTCACATTTCAGTGTTTTCAGTAACAAATTCTTTACGCACATCCACTTACTAGTACACATATCACCCCAGGAAGCTGAATTGTAAGACATTTCGCCGGCCTCCTGCAGCAGCGAGCCAACCCCGGCGCTTCTGGCGGTATCTGCCGCTGCTTAACAGTGATCGCGTTGACCTGGCGATTATCAGGTGCCCGATAGCCGGGCTATGGTTGCCTCCGGTAACAGGCTGGGAGATCGAAGTGTTACCTTGTTATGCCCCCACCACTTGCAAATGGATATACTCAGTGTGGCTTTGACATCAATCCGGATGGCCGGGCTCTCCGGGCGCATCAGAATGACATAGATCAACGTGTTATCGGATTTTCCCGTGTGGTGGCTGATAAAAAGACAGATATCAGCGTTCCGTCGGGACACCAATCCAGCTGAATCAGTTTCAACGCCGAAACAGATCCTGGACTACACTTCCCGCTGTATCTGACTAAATTTGCAGGAGCAGACGCTGTCCGGTTTTTCGAGCACTTCTTGATCATCTGGCAAGCTGCAATCTCATTGAGCTTGTCGTGGCAGGGCCTTGACACCAAACAGCGCTATAACCGACAAGTTATGACACCTGCTCCCCGTACATAAGCCGGAGAAACAAGCTGGATCAGGCCATATTGCTGTCTTGGAAGTATCGCTATACGCAGATTCTCTATACCATTACTGCAATGACATGGCAGTATGCGTGTACGCTTTGCGCCTTGCTAAGAACACGTATAATTCACGTTCAACGCTTTACTGTTCAGGTCGTGGCCGCTACGCGGGGCCGCCGCATTTTTCGTTCACTGAAACCACAGCCAACAATGGTTCTGTTTTGTGGAGCGACGGCATCCGGAACTCGTCCAAATTTGCAATCAACTATGCCGGAGATCCCAACATAATGTTCATTAACAACCCGTTCGCCGACATCGCAACGGTAATTTCGCCAACCTTGATGAAAGTCTACGTTGTGTTGATGATCCTGCTGGTTATCGGTGGCACCGTACTGGACATGCGCCATAAGCAGAGTGCCAAATACTTTTTCGAAAACTCAAGAAAAGCACAGCAAAATGCCAAACGGAAAGTTGGCGCCGGAAAAAAAGCAGGCCTTGCGGTAAAAACAGTTGCCGGCGAAGTGCTGACTTCCTCGGAGTTCTGTAATTCAAAGCGTCGCCTGTCACACCTGATGACCATGTACGGTTTTATCTTTTTTGTTATCTCGACTGCGGTATTAATTTTCAAGTACACCGGTGACACAAAAGCACCTGTTCTGTGGCCGATCCTCTGGCACCTGGGGGCGTTGAGTCTTTGTGTTGGCGGTTACTGGTTCTGGTTCAGGATCCGTGTCGACGTTGCAGCAGAAGGCGTTAAGTGGAACCAGTTCAACGGACGTGGTGACCTCTTTATCCTTGGCCTTTTATTCACCGCAACATTCGGTCTGCTCTGGTCTGTCTTTCAGGTAATAGGCGGCGCACTCGCATGGATAATGTTCTCGCTCTTTATTCTTAGTGCTACCGTGCTTTTTGGATCGGTGTACTGGTCTAAATTTGCGCATATGTTCTTCAAACCTGCAGCGGCATTCCAAAAGAAGGTTGCTCAGGCGGATGGTTCCAATGAAAATCTGCCAGCTGACTACGATCTGTCGGATCCTGAAGTGCATGCTAAATTCCCGGATATTCCCGAGTACATGGGGACCAATCCGCCAAACATGGGACCTGGTATCAAACGCGAAGCCCCGCAACACTACTAATTTGCCCTGCTAATAGACGTCTGGAGACTCTACGATGCCTACTTTTGTATATATGACCCGTTGTGACGGTTGCGGCCACTGTGTCGACATCTGTCCTTCTGACATCATGCATATCGACACGGTTACCCGCCGCGCCTATAACATTGAACCCAATATGTGCTGGGAGTGTTACTCCTGCGTTAAAGCCTGCCCGCATCAGGCGATCGACGTGCGTGGTTACGCTGACTTTGCACCACTCGGTCACTCGGTACGAGTAAAGCGCGATGAAGAAAAAGGCGTAATTGCCTGGCGCATCAAGTTTCGCAACGGTGAAAAAGATATGGATCTGTTAGCGCCTATCACCACCAAGCCCTGGGGCAGTGCTACCCCTGACCTGCGTGCGGTTGAGCCACCGACACAGGAACAAAAAGACAGCGAGTTGCTGTTTAATGAACCCAAGTACATTCGATTCGACGAAGGTGGCCTGCACACACTTGAATCCAACGGACTGGTGATGAAACAGGGAGTCGACTACTAATGGCCGGTTATGAAACCATTGTCGAAGATGAAATCGATATCCTGGTCTGCGGTGCAGGTCTGGGTGGCACCGGTGCCGCTTTTGAAGCGCGTTACTGGGGACAAGACAAAAAGATTGTTATTGCCGAAAAAGCCAATATAGATCGCTCTGGTGCAGTAGCGCAGGGACTGTATGCGATCAACTGCTACATGGGCACCCGTTTCGGTGAGAACAATCCCGAAGACCATGTGCGTTATGCACGTATCGACCTGATGGGTATGGTGCGTGAAGATCTGCTTTTCGACATGGCGCGCCACGTTGACTCAACTGTGCATCAGTTTGAAGAGTGGGGTCTGCCTTTAATGCGGGATCCTAAAACCGGTAACTACCAGCGCGAAGGACGCTGGCAGATTATGATTCACGGCGAGTCATATAAGCCAATTGTTGCAGACGCCGCAAAGAAGTCTGCAGATAAAGTTTTTAATCGTATCTGTATCACTCACCTGTTAATGGATGACGCGCAGGATAATCGCGTTGCCGGTGCTGTTGGTTTTAATGTGCGTACCGGTAACTACCACGTCTTTAAATCAAAGGCAGTGATTGTCGGTGCCGGCGGTGCGTCCAACATTTTTAAACCACGCTCGGTGGGTGAAGGTGCAGGCCGCGTCTGGTATGCACCCTGGTCTTCAGGCTCTGCCTATGGTCTGTTGATTGGCGCTGGCGCCAAAATGACACAGATGGAAAACCGCATCGTACTGGCACGTTTTAAAGATGGCTACGGGCCGGTTGGCGCTTACTTTTTACATCTTAAAACCTACACTCAAAACGGTTTGGGTGAAGAGTATGAATCCAAGTGGTGGCCTTCACTGCAGGAGATAGTCGGTAAAGAGTATCTTGATCCTGAACTCTCTCATGCCACTCACCGCCCTATTCCAACCTGCCTGCGTAACCATGCTTTCATTCAAGAGGTAAACGCCGGTCGTGGTCCGATCCACATGGTCACCATGGAAGCCTTTCAGGACCCGCATCTGGAAGAAATCGGCTGGCATAACTTCCTTGGTATGACGGTCGGACAAGCAGTACTGTGGGCCGCAACTGACGTTGATCCAAAATACGAAAACCCTGAACTCACCACTTCAGAGCCTTACGTTATGGGTTCACATGCGACAGGCTGTGGTGCATGGTGCTCAGGCCCTAAAGATTTATCTCCTCCGGAGTACTACTGGGGCTATAACCGCATGACAACCGTTGCCGGTCTGTTCGGTGCCGGTGATGCAGTCGGTGGTACGCCGCACGCATTCTCTTCCGGTTCATTCACTGAAGGCCGTCTGGCAGCCAAAGCAGCCTGCAAATACATAGACGATGGCAAAGCCGAAGGCATCAGAGTTTCCGACGAGCAGATTCAACGTCGAAAGGAAGAAGTCTACAAGCCAATTGAAACCTACAAGATCTTCCGCAACGAAATCACGGCAGGCTCGGTTAACCCGAACTACATCAACCCGCGTCAGGCACTTGATCGTCTGCAGAAGTTAATGGATGAATATGCCGGTGGTGTAACCGTCAGCTACATGACTAACGAAAAACTTCTCAACATTGGCCTGAAGAAACTCAAGCTACTCGAAGAAGATCTCGAAAAAGTTGCCGCAGAAAATATTCACGAACTACTGCGTGCATGGGAAATAAAGCACCGTCATCTGACATCAGAGTCAGTCGTGCAGCACACCTTGTTCCGTAAAGAAACCCGCTGGCCGGGGTACTACTACCGCGGTGACCACCTGAAGCTCGATGATGAAAACTGGCATGTACTGACCGTATCACGGCGCGATCCTGAAACCGGTGAATACACCATGGAAAAAGCGCCTTGTTACCATCTGACTGAAGTCGATGGAAAGGTCAGCGCTGCCTAACTGAGTCTGTGTGAAAAAAACAGGATAACCCTGTCGCGTTCTGCGGCAGGGTGCATTGCATCCCCTCCCCGCTATCCTTATGCTTGACGAGGACTCCAGCGCCTTGCAGCGTGAGTTGAAGTCGCCTCTTACAACCGAAGAATCGTTATGAATATTATCGAACACAGCGATGATGAACTGGCAGCGATTGCACATCCTATGTGGGATGACCTGATCCGATACTCTAATGAAGGAGAGTACGGCAAGTTCATTCGCAAGTTTTCCTATGAGATGCTGTTCGGTTTAAACGAGGTTGAGATCGGTAAACAATTTGCCAAGAGCGAACTGACACGCAGTCTCGACCCGGCTTACGATTTTCTCGGCTATATCCGCCGCAATGAACACGTTACCTGCCTGTACCGTATGCGCAGTACCAAACGTGAGGGCGAATGGCTCGGTCGGATGGTACTTGGCTATAACAAAGAAGGTGAAGTGAATATCTACGGTGCATCCATTTTCTAGACTATTGAAGGCCCTAAGCCCGGACTATTCACGAAATCGACGGCATCTCACTTGATCTTTGATTCCACAGC
>CAZKAQ010000188.1:0-5802 GCA_964550655.1 uncultured Granulosicoccaceae bacterium | reverse complement strand
TCTATGTTTACAGGCATAAACTAAAATTAGTCGGTCGCCTTGTGAATAATGCAGGTTAGAGGTTGATATCAATTGCTACGAGACTGTCATACCATATGACCACGGCACAGGTAAGTTACCATGTTGCACCAGTCACCTGTCTATCACCATAACGTGAGAGATCTGATACTCCCTGAATCGGTATTTACTGACTATTTACTCCTCGGTTAACGACAAGAAGCCCAGAGGCATATCAACTCAACCGCAATGTGCGCACCGGCAATTGCAGTAATCCCGGCATGATCATAGGGTGGCGACACCTCAACTACATCCATGCCTTTAAGATCAAGTTTGTTTTTCAATGCACGTAAAATCCCTATCGCCTGTGCGGAACTCAATCCGCCGGAAACCGGTGTGCCGGTACCGGGAGCGTATGCCGGATCAAGACAATCGATGTCAAATGTCAGATAACAAGGTCGCGAGCCGACGATTCGAATGATGTCTTTTGCTACATCATCAACATGCTTGCTATGCACGCCGGGTGCATCAATGATATTGACTCCCATCGTATCCGGATTGCTGGTACGTATACCGACCTGCACCGAATGCTCCGGCACAACAATGCCATCTTCAATTGCTCTTCTGAACATCGTGCCATGATCAATCCGATCCACAGATTCATCTTCCCAGGTATCTGAGTGCGCATCGAACTGTATCAGTGACAAGGGTCCAAACTTTGCGGCGTGCGCTTTTAGTATCGGATAGCTCACATAGTGATCACCACCAAATGACAACGCCGTAGTACCGTGTTTAAGGATTCCTGCAATGTGGCTTTCAATTATCGATGGAATTTCAGCAATACGACCGTAGTCAAATTGACAATCTCCGTAATCAACCATACTGAGAGTCTCAAACGGATCAACCTCCCAGTCGTAAGGCGAGTCATGCGCCTGCAATAGCGATTGTTCACGAATAGCTCGAGGCCCCAGACGCGTACCAGGTCTGTTGGTGGTGGCACAATCGAACGGTATACCGGTAATCGCGAGATCTATATCTTTTAAATCCCGACTGAAAGGCCTGCGCATAAAGCTCGGGCAGCCTGCAAAAGTCAGCTGTTGTAGATAACCCGAGCTTGCGGTCAGATTATCCGTCTGATGATTATCTTTGGAATAAGTCATTTATGGTCCTTAGCAGGCTGAAGTAGTTAAAAGGAGAATTTAATAAAGTACACCAGCAAAGCGAAGAATCAGCTTGATGCTTCACGTTCTCTAAGCGCGACCCGCCGAACCTTGCCGGTTGTCGTCATGGGCAATTCATCAATAAACTCTACCAACCGCGGGTACTCATGAGCGGCTAATCGTGACTTTACTGACTGCTGTATATCTTGTGCCAGTGAATCGCCTGGCTCAAAATCGGTTGCAAGCACGATAAACGCCTTGATTATCTGACCTCGCAGTTCATCTTCAACGCCTATAACTGCACACTGTGCAACGGCAGGATGCTTTATCAGGCTGTCTTCCACCTCACCCGGGCCTACACGATAACCGGCAGTAGAGATAACATCATCATCCCGTCCGAGAAACCACAGATAGCCATCCTCATCGCGGTAACAGAGATCTCCAAGACCCCAGTACTCACCACGATATTTTGATTGCGTTGCAGACTCATTATTCCAGTAGCCAAGAAACATTACCGGGTCGTCGCGATGAGCTGCAAGCTCACCGGTTTCACCAACAGGCATGATATTACCTTCAGCATCGACGGGATCGACACGATGACCGGGATAAGCTTTTCCCATTGAACCAGGCTTTACGTCAAACAACGCAGAGCAATTACCAACAATATAATTGAACTCTGTTTGGCCACACATCTCATTGACGTCAACCGAAAACTGCTCCTGTGCCCACTGATATATTTCAGCGCCCAATGTTTCACCGGCGGACATGATGGCTCTTAAATTAAAATTAAAGCGTTCGATATTGTCGACCTGGCGTAGCATTTTTAACGCTGTAGGGGGAATGAAGCCATTACTCACTTTATATTTTTCAAGTAAATGGCAGATTCGCTCTGCATCGAATCCTTTAGATTCATGCGCCAGCAGGGGTATTCCATAACACCACGATGGCAGTAAACCGTCCAGCAACCCGCCAGTCCATGCCCAGTCAGCAGGGGTCCAGAAGACATCCCGTTGTTGCGGGAAAAAATTCTGCGATAGCTCAAAGCCGGTTAAGTTACCAAGCAAGCATCGATGCGCACCCAGCGCACCTTTTGGCGGACCGGTAGTACCAGAGGTATAAATTAGAAACGCCGGATCTTCTGAAAGCGTTTTAACCGGTTCGAATGTATCTTTTGATGACGATAAAAGAGCTTCGTATCCGTCTTTTGACTGACTGTCACAGTCAATAATTTTTTCGATAGACGGGCAACTGCAGCGCAGGGATTCTAATACTTCCCGGTGCGCGCTGTCGGTAATTACTATGCTCGCACCGCTATCTTTCAGACGATACTCCAGCGCCTCCTCACCGAACATCACTGACAATGGCACTGATACCGCGCCGGCACTGTATACGGCAATATGCGCGACACCGGCTTCGACACGTTGCGGCAGTACAATCGCGACACGGTCACCTTTTTTTACGCCCAGACCAATTAGTGCATTGGCAAGTCGATTGCTGTCTTTTAAAACCTGCTCGAACGTATATTGTCGACAAGCGCCTTTATCGTTTTCATAATAAAGCGCTGTACGCCCCGGATCTTTAATACCAAACCGACTCGCGGCAACCCCTATGTTGAAGCTGGCAGGAATATTCCACTTGAATTCAGACCATAGCTGATCGTAATCAGCACCTGCATATAAAGCCTGGTCAAAGAACTGCATTGCGCTTATCTCGTCACGGGTGGATCCGCACGGCTGGCTTGCCAGTCCGGGGTAAACTTAAGCACCTTTATTTTTGCAGGCAAAACCGGATTGAACATTCGGTTGTGCCAGAAGACAGTTTCATAGGCTATATCAGTGTCAGGTACATCTTTCACATCACACGACAATTCGAACTTCTGATTATATTGCTCAAAATGCAGATGACATGTACCAGAGTCCAGAATGCGTTGCGCGAGCTCTGAATCTAAAGCGAAAGTCGCGGTGATACAGTCCTCGAATTCCTTCGGGTATTGATAATAAACCGACGACAACAATTTAATAGCGCTTTGCTGCCGCTGGTTTGGGTCATGGGTCTTTCTGACTATATGCATAAACTCCGAGGTTATCTCGGTAGCATCTTTTTTAACCAAGCCGGTGTTAACCGGGCCATACGCCTTGTCACCCAATACAAGTGTTGCCTGCATGCCCGATGATGGTTTGCCTTCTGCTTTGCGCACGGCGTGTTGTCTCAGACGACACTGCCAGCCCAGGAAATACTCTTTTAGTTTGTTTACTTCTGCCATCGGTAGGACATAGTCTGTTCGCTGTAAGCGTTACTCAGGGTATAGTATTACTGATGCAGTGTGCCACTTGCTTACTCCTGCAACACAGGAACAATCGACCTGTTTACTGCTTCAAGTGGCTCTTAAAGTAAGAGCAGGTGCTTTTTCGCGAGGCTACGACCCTGCAGACAGATAGCAACTGATCAGCTACTTCTGGCATATGCACACTAGCAGTCCACGACCCACCTGGACCCATTGCAAGTTGCACATCGGTATTTTTTAAAGACTAAGCAGCGCAGATTACCTGCGCTGCTTACTTCAACTACCTGCTGCTTCTAGCGGCGCTGGCGCCTCGACGCTTTGCGGCCGATCGCAATCTCATGGATTGCACTGGAAACAACAACCAGTACCAGCACGGCGCACATGGCCCAGAAGATTCCTTGCACCAACTCCGGCTGGGCGGCGAAAGTGAAGAACGCACCTGCACCCTCCATTGTTTCTACAGGACTGGCATTCATGATGGTCTCCTTGGAGGAACGGGTGGAACACGATCAGGATCATTGCGGTCCAGCTCGTGTCTTTTGCCTTGCATATCCATGCGATCCCGCTCTGCGCGGTCTCGCAGCACTGGAGCTTCGCTACGTGGACGACGCGGTCGGTCGTCGGCTGACGCTTCTTCCCAGCGTGCAAACTCAGGGTAGCTCTGCGATGGAATCTCGGCTTCGTCCAGACCGATCAGCTCGACTTCGTTACGAACACGCAGCAGGCCGAACATTCTGAGCAGAATGCCAATAATAAGTGCTGGCACGAAACCAAGCAGTATCATGACGCCCGCACCTTTGAGTTGTCCCATGAAGCTGATTGCAGGGATATCGCCAACTGCCGGGTAACCGGCACAGAATATACCTACCGCAAGCAAACCCCAGACACCGCAGAAGCCGTGTACCGCGACAGCGCTGACGGCGTCATCGACACCCATTTTTTCTACCAGCTTGGCGCCGACAGGGATAATAAGACCACCAATAAAACCGATCAGGAACGCCAATGGCGGATAGTACAGATCGAGGCCGGCGGCCACGGCAAATATACCGCCAAGAGCGCCTGACATCATCCAGAACGGGTCACGGGTGATGAAATAACAGCCAATGATGCCACCAGCCATACCCATCAGTGTGTTGAACACAAAGGCAGACAGATTTGACGGGATACCATAAATATTTACCCAGTTACCTGCCGGATCGTAAATCAGACATGCGCCGAGAAAGCCAAAGAAACCGATGATTATCATCATCAGACCCACGACTGTCAGCGGCATGTTATGGCCACGCAGATTATTGGCAGATCCGTCTGCGTTGTATTTGCCAATACGAGGTCCGAGCGGGATCAAAATACCGAGTGCAAAGAAACCTGCAATGGTGTGTACCACACCGGATGCAGCAACGTCTCTGTAGCCCCACTCAACTACCATCCATCCATCAGGGTGCCAGCCCCAGGCAGCACCCAGAATCCAGACCACAGAACCGAGCAGCACGGCAGTCAGGATAAATGCACTGAGTTTGATTCTCTCAATTACCGCACCTGAGTAGATTGAAGCTGTGGTACAGGCAAACAGCGTGAAGGCAGCCCAGAATACACCCGATGCCTGATCCTGCAGGTTGGGCCCCATGTTTTCAGACCATGGCACACCTGCTGCCGCGCCTTCATAGTCCCAGGCATTCAGGTCGATGCCGCCGTCGGCACCAAACGGCCAGTTGTAGCCCGACAGGTAGATCCACCAGCCGAAGGCAAAAAAGGTCGGTATCATAAACGCGAACGCAAGTACGTTCTTAACACCTGAGGCAAGCGCGTGTTTGCTGCGCGAAGCACCCATCTCATAGGCCAGAAAGCCCGCGTGAATCGCTATCATCAGCCCTGTACACCACCAGTAATAAATCTCGAGATTTATCGTGGTGTGACCGGCAAGTGCAGCGTCAATGGCTGCTTGCACCTCTTCGTTCATTTATTCCCCCTGGTTGTCATTGATCGCTGGTAAATCATGAAGTCCAACATTTCGGCTAAATTCAATTTAAATTTTTGCTTGTTATTCTGCGAACAGAATCATGTGTAGTATTTCTTTTACTCGGGAAGATATCAAGCGAAAAACCCTCATCAGCTACCATAATGTCCCCGAGAGGCATTTTGCTGGCTAATAAAGACCTGCAGGTAGTAAAATTTCCTCCCGCCAGAGCGGCTTGCACCTCTTGTGGCCCAAACAATCCCGGTATCAATATCACCGGCAGCATATCGGGTTATTGACTTAATAATAACTCGATATACCACCGGTGAGATCAGGCAATACTGCATACACAAGCCTGCATTATTCACAAGGCGACCGACTAATTTTAGTTTCTGCCTATAAACATA
>CAZKAQ010000187.1:0-5849 GCA_964550655.1 uncultured Granulosicoccaceae bacterium | reverse complement strand
TCTGGGTGCCGAATCCTCATGAATAATGCAGGTTAGGGGATCGGCCAGTGATCAAAAAACGTAATTCAGATTGACGCTCATCCCTGTAATTACTTTTTCAGTCAAAATCGGATCTACGTTGATTTCGGCCTGGTCGAATAATCGAAAACCACTCTGCTTATCCGGCGAAGCACTTTGTGACAACCTCGCGCTAATCGATTGCGAATCGATATCGGCTTCGGGCTCAAGCAACGGCTTTGAGTCAGTGCGCAAGCCCGGATAAATTTCTGCCGCGTTACCCGGCTCTGAATTGCGCCGAAAGTCTAAATTCAAGGCATTTATTTCCAGTCCTGTCCCGAGGGTTGTCGTGCCATAGCCCGGAGCCAATCCTGCCGGAGGGCTAATAGAGAATTTACCAGCGGGTCGCTTACGAATGACGGTATCGGGTAATTCGGAGGCGGGTAGTGCAGTGGCGACTGAAGGCTCTGATGAGGAAATAGTCTCTTGTTCCGTATCGGCATAGACTGGAATGGAAAAGAGGCCGCTTATTGCCAGTGAAATTGCCGGTAAAATAATACTTTTACGCATACTGCGAATGCCTCTTCGGGGTTAAATCAGCCGCTTTCTTCAACGGGTCGTCACGACAGCTGGGTGTAACGTCAGAGAAGCGCAGAACTTAAGCAGCGGTAACCGTAAAACACGAGCTGCAACACATTCGGGTACTGGTGTTTGCATAGCGATGCACAAGAACTATTGAATTCGCGTCCGGTGGTGTGATCGCCGCACGTGCGATTTTTGTTGTGCTGCCGTGGTTAATCAGTTTTTCAAGTAGTCGTAGAGGCGGATCGGCGTGCTATGGATGCCGAAGCTTAAATAGTTACAAAGAGGCGTTTAATTGTTTTCGTCTTTAGAAGAGACGATATTCTGAGCGTATAGATCAGGCACCACGTAGTTGGTTGATTACCTCGTCTGTACTGCTAATGGTTGCAACATTTGCCATTGCATACTCTATGGATGCTCGATGCCAGTCACTGTTCATGGTAGAGCAGGAATCTTCAGGCACGATAACGCGAAAGCCTTTATCCGCAGCCGTTCTTGCAGTGTGTTCAACACTCATGTTTGTCCACGCGCCACAATTGATGATCGTATCGATACCGGCATGGCGCAGGTAGCTTTCAAGACGGGAGGATTCCCAGCCGCTCATGGACATTTTTTCTACGACTAAATCCTGTGACTGAGGCTCCAGTCCCTGCGCTGGTTGTACACCCCATGTGCCGCGTACCAGGGCGTTCTCACCTTTGAGTCCCTGAAACAAGGGGGCGTGCTGACTTAACAGTGGATGGCCGGGCTCGCAAACCATCCAGATATGAATCACGATGATACCTGACTGGCGGCAGGCCTCTGCAAGTCTGCGCGCGTTAGCTACAACGTTTTGTTCCTTTGCGTGTTGAGGCGAACCCGTAGATGCAAAAGCACCGCCGTCAATCATCACGTCATTTTGCAGATCCTGCAGCAACAAAGCTGATCTTGCTGGTGCTATGGCTGGTACTATGGTCAATGCTTCGCTACTACTGTTTGTGGCAGCAGACGGTGTGGTGTGGTTTACATGTGCAGGTTGTGCAGTGGCAGTATTCATTGATACTGCCGTTGAACTGGTTGCAGGTTTAGCCACCATGAACGGTTCAATTCTGCCTTTGGTATTAGTCTTTACCGAAAAAACCGAGGTGGTGGCGCAGATAAATAAGGTCTCCCAGTCATTACCTCCCCAGTGCAGGTTGGCTGGCATCTCGGGTATTAAAATCTCGCCGAGCTTGATGCCGTCAAAACTATAAACCCAGACGCCACCGGGGGCCGTTACATAGACGTTGCCATCACGATCCGCTTTCATTCCATCAGGTACACCTTCGCGCAGACTCTCCTTAACGCCACTTGCAAAGATTCTTGCATTGGTTAACTGACCGTCGCCGGCTACATCAAACATCCTTATATTTGCCTGTTCAGTATCATTGACCCACATCCAGCGTTCACATGGACTAAAACAGAGTCCGTTTGGCTGACTGAACAAATAGCGATCAGTGACCAGTTGTGGTTCATCTCCGGGTTTATGATGAGGTGGTAGTCTGTAGACGCCCTGGAAGCCCAATTCAAGCGGACGTTCAACGCCAAAGTGATCCATACGGCCAAAGGTTGGATCGGTGAAATAAATGCTGCCATCCTTACCGACGATCAGATCGTTGGGTGAATTGAGCTCCCGTCCTTCAAAGTGGCTGCAAAGGACTTCACGCGTTCCGTCAGGTCTGAATCTGGCAACTGATGAGGTAGAGTGCTCACAGACCAACAGATTCAGGTCATGATCGTATGTCATGCCATTGGCTTTGTTTGAAGGGCGCAGTACCTCAGTCACCTGACCGGATTGCGGTTGCCATTGTCGACGTACATCGGCGGGCATATCAGAAAACAGCAGGTGCTTTTCTGTTGGATGCCAAATGGGGCCTTCTGTAAATGTAAAACCGGTTCCGAGCTGACGGACAGTTGCATGTTCGTCAATGATGTCACGAAAGCGGTTATCGATAATCGTGTGGCTCATGGGGTAATCGGTAATCTTTAAATTGTGCGTGAAATTTGTTGCTGCGCGCTTAAGCGGCCGTGCAATGGTTGATCAAGTGAATAATAATTTGCTCGGAAGATCAGTTTGGAAGCTCCAGTATCTGATTAAAATATCTCAAGTCTTCACCGACAGTCTGATTTTTTAACGGGTACTACCTGACAGCTATCGTTGGTGGCTGGCTCACATCTGATAGTTCTGTGACACCAATGCGACGTCCGGAGTCTGCCCGGCAGAACCTCCACTACTGCGAACGCGCCCTGACGGTGCGTTTTTATCGATCCTTTACGTTGTATATGAATAACTATGCGCCGTAAACGATCCTAAAAGCGCCCACGCCATGGCACGTTCTCGCTACACGGACTTCTACCGGACAGACTCCACTCGCCAATAAAAAGACCGACAGATATGGTTGTTAACTCCGGGGGATGGCAGTTGCGCATCCAATTTAGCACTCTAAGACGGGGCATCGTTTGCCCAACTAGCGCAACTGGAGAAATCGATGAATAAGAGTCTAATCGCCGCGACTACTGCTATCGCGGCAACAATGGGATTCAGTACAGCATCTTATGCTGCTGACCCGGTTAAAGTAGGTGTTCTGGCAACTCTTGAAGGCACCTATACCGTACTTGGTGAGGATGGCGTACGAGGTCTGAAAACGGCTTTGGGTGAAATCAAGAATCAAATGGGCGGCCGTGAAGTTGAACTGTTTATCGGGCCAACTGATGCAAGCCCCGATAGCGCGGTTCGTGCAGCGCGTAAAGTGGTTGAGCAAGACGGCGTTGATATTGTCATTGGTCCGCTATCCGGATCAGAAGGTATCGCCATTCGCGACTACTCAAAAACACAACCTGACGTCACTTTCATTAACGGAATTTCCGGCGCACAGGAAACCACTTATGTTGATCCTTCTGAAAACTTTTTCAGATTCAACATGGATGGTGCTCAATGGTCTGCCGGCCTCGGAGAGTATATCTACAATGAAAAGGGATACCGTTCTATCGCCACTGTAGGTGAGGACTACTCTTTCATTTACACACAAGTGTTCGGACTCGTTACCGAGTTCTGTTCAATGGGTGGAGAAGTCACCGAACGACTTTGGGTTCCACTGGGTACCAAGGATTTTGGCTCCAGACCATGTTCGGTGTTACTATACCCTGCGTATCTTCACTGTCCGAACAATTGTCATCAGACTATGACTGTCTGGTTTTTCACGCCACAGGAACTGGTGGCAGATCCATGGAAAAGCTCATGCAGGATGGCCAACTGGCGGCAGTTATTGATACCACCACCACTGAGATTGCCGACCTGATAGCGGGGGAGTGTTCGCAGCAACAGACACCCGGTTTGATGTATTTGTCAACTGCGGGAAGCCTTACATTGGCGCCTGTGGAGCACTGGATATGGTCAACTTCAATGCACCCGAGACTGTGCCTGAACGTTATAAAGATCGACTCTTCTACGAACATAACCCGCAAATCACTCTGATGCGAACAACCGTAGATGAGTGTCGGCAGATCGGAGAGTTTATTGGTAATAAGCTTAATCAAATAAATACTCCGGTGCGTTTTTATCTTAACGAGGGTGGAGTATCGATGCTGGATTCACCGGATCAGGCCTTCTGGGATCCACAAGCCGATGCGGTCCTGTTTGAGTCTATTGAAAAGACGGTCACACAGACGAGTCAACGGCAGGTGATGCGTGTGCCTCACAATATCAATGATCCGGCCTTTGCAGATTTACTGGTTAAAACATTTCGTTCACTCAATTCACACACTGATGTGAATCCTAAAAGAGCTTAGCAATTATGTATGAAAGAAAAAAACTGTTAGCGCGTTACCATGAAATGGTAAAAAAAGGTGAGCCAATTATCGGTGGCGGCGCTGGTACCGGTCTTAGTGCCAAGTGTGAAGAAGCCGGCGGCATAGATTTAATAGTTATCTATAACTCCGGTCGATACCGAATGGCAGGCCGAGGCAGCCTTGCCGGATTGATGCCTTATGGTGATGCCAATGGCGTTGTTTTGGAAATGGCGGGTGAAGTTTTACCGGTAGTGAAACACACTCCGGTACTGGCAGGTGTCTGCGCATCAGATCCGTTCAGACTGATGGATAAATTTCTCGATGAACTAAAAGCCACCGGCTTTAGTGGTGTGCAGAACTTTCCAACGGTAGGGCTTATTGACGGTGTTTTTAGAGCTAACCTTGAAGAGACCGGCATGTCTTATCAGTTAGAGATAGACATGATCGCCGCAGCGCATAAAAAAGATATGCTGACCACACCGTATGTGTTCAGCGAGGAAGACGCAACAGCAATGGCAAAGGCAGGTGCTGATATCGTCGTGGTTCATCACGGACTAACCACCGGTGGCAGCATTGGTGCGGAAACCGGGATAAAACTCGAAGACGCACCGGCGTTAACAGACGCCTGGGCGCAGGCAGCTTTAAAAGTGAACAAAGACATTGTCGTGTTGGTACATGGAGGCCCCGTTTCATCTCCATCCGATGCGCAATATGTATTAGAAAACACT
Organism: uncultured Granulosicoccaceae bacterium; assembly: GCA_964550655.1. Taxonomy (GTDB): domain Bacteria; phylum Pseudomonadota; class Gammaproteobacteria; order Granulosicoccales; family Granulosicoccaceae. Next base: position 735 of record CAZKAQ010000187.1, on the reverse strand, counting down.
GAGTACTGTCACGGATTCTACGGCGCATCCTCAATGGAGCGCTTACCGACTGAAATTGCTTTAACTGAACAAACAAAAGAGTTTAAGGCCATAGGCCGCAAGTCCTGAGGAGCAACCCGGTATGAGTGGACAAATAATAGGTCAGTTAATTTTATGGCTGATTGTTGCCGTCATAGTTGTGTTTATCGCCTATTGGGTGATGAACTGGTTATATCGCCGATCAACCAAAGAAATAGACTTTGTGCGAACAGGTTTTCTTGGTGAAAAGGTCGTCATAGATGGCGGTGCCTTTGTGTGGCCGATAATCCATGAAATTACGCCAGTGAATATGAATACGCTGGACCTGGCTATTAAGCGCGAAAAAGAAGATGCACTCATTACCAAAGACAGAATGCGGGTAGATGTTGATGCTGAATTTTACGTGCGGGTCAGGCAGACCAGAGAATCCGTGTCACTGGCCGCATCAACCATGGGACGACGCATGCTGGAGCCTGAAAGCATACATCGGCTGTTGTCAGGTAAGTTTATATCGGCTCTCAGAACTGTGGCCTCTGAAATGACTATCGAAGAGCTGCACGAAAGTCGCAACAGCTATGTCGCACGTGTTCTCGAAGTGGCTCAACAGGGGTTGGATAAAAACGGTCTTGAACTTGAAAGCGTTGCGGTAACTGATATCGATCTGATGTGGTCTAATGGATTGGTACCACCAAGTTAAGTGATAATACACTCAACGAA
>CAZKAQ010000186.1:0-5882 GCA_964550655.1 uncultured Granulosicoccaceae bacterium | reverse complement strand
AGGCCCTGCTATGCCTGCATTTTTTCGCCTTGCTCTGACGACTGTGGCTGTGAAAGTTTGTTACCGAACTTCCCGCACAGCCCACATGATGCCCCGTCAGAAACTGAAAACGGCAGTTTCCGCTAACTAATGAGTAGTCTTCTCACTCTGGCTCTGTTGGTATTCATTGTCGGTGTCGGCTTCAAAATCTACCAGTACGCAAGAACTCCCGCTCCACTAAAGATACCTACCACCCCCGCACCTACCACCCGAACCGGCGTCATCTGGCGCATGATGCGCGAGGTCGTTTTGTTTGAAAGTCTGTTCAAGGCGTCAAAACCGACCTGGCTTTTTGGCTGGTTGTTTCATGCCGGCCTGTTGCTGGTGCTGTTATACCATCTGCAGTTTTTTATCGATCCGGTATGGCAGTGGGTCTGGTTATTGGTTCCTGTTATTCCCTATGCAAGTGGCGCGATGGTGACAGGCTTAATCGGCTTGTTGGCTCGACGCATACTTGTAGACCGTGTGCGTGTCATCTCAGCGCCGTCTGATTATTTAATGTTGTTACTGATTCTGGCAATTGCTGTAAGCGGCTTGCTGATGCGCTACTTCTGGTACCCGGATATTCTTGCAGTTAAAGCCTTTGCCATGGGGCTTTGGTCATTTAAATTTGAAGCATTTCCGGGGGGCGTCGTATTATTTTTTCATCTGTTACTGGTCGCTATCCTGATTTTTATTTTCCCGTTCTCAAAGCTTCTGCATGCACCGGGTCTGTTTTTTAGCCCGTCTCGCAATCAGGCTGATAACTCGCGTGAGCGCCGGCATACATCAGCGTTAAGTGATCATGAGTAAAAAGCCGGAGTTTGATGTCCCTGAAACGGGTAAGCGCCTGAAAGTCCCGGCTGTTGCAGTAGATGCCATGGCGCATAGCTCGCCCCATGTTGCAAAGCCCGAGCATAACGAGGCAATTGGTTTTCCGGGCCAGCTGGTTGAAAACTGGCAGCAGGTCGCGATCACTAAACTAGGCGAGCTGGTTGATAACTCCCGCGCACTGCGCGTCTATATGGACAGCTGCGTTAAGTGCGGAGCCTGTACCGACAAGTGCCACTATTTTCTCGGTACCGGTGATAAATACAACATGCCTGTGGCACGACAGGAACTACTTCGTTCGGTCTATCGTCGTCACTACACAGTGGCAGGTAAGTATCTGCCGAAGCTTGTCGGAGCTGAAGACCTTACCGAAGAAATGCTCGACAAATGGTACAAGTACTACCATCAGTGCTCGCAATGTCGACGCTGCTCGGTGTACTGCCCGTTTGGTATAGACACAGCAGAAGTATCCATGGCAGCCCGCGAGATCATGGACACCATTGGCAAGGGTCAGAAGTATTGCAATGAGATCATTGGCAAGGTACACAAGCTTGGCAATAACCTTGGACTACCGGAACCCGCACTTGCAGATACGCTTGAAGGTCTTGAAGAAGATATTCAGGAAGAAATCAATGTTGCGGTCAAATTGCCACTTGATGTTAAAGGTGCAGAAGTGCTGCTGGTAACACCTTCGGCAGACTTTTTTGCGGAACCTCATGTTGATGGACTAATCGGCTACGCTAAAGTATTTCACCAGGCAGGTATCAGCTGGACCATCTCCTCTCACGCTTCTGAAGCGGCTAACTTTGGTCTTTTTACCGGCAGCACAGATAACATGAAGAAAATAGCGCTGCGTATTCGCGAAGCCGCACTTGAGCTTGGCGTCAAACGTATTGTGTTTGGTGAGTGTGGTCACGCCTGGCGGGTTGCGTACAGTTTTCTCAATACGCTTGCCGGGCCGTTCGACTTTCTCGATCAGCGTTATCCGGTGCCGCAGCACATCGTTGAGGTCACACATGACTTAATAGAGCAGGGCAGGCTCAAACTCGATAAGTCAGCCAATGACAGCAAACGGATAACCTTTCATGACTCCTGCAATGTAGCGCGTGCATCGCGCATGGGGTCTAAAGCCGGCGGGCAATTCAGTATGCCGCGTGACATCATCAAAGCAAGCTGCAATCATTTTTTTGATATGCCTCGCGGCACCACAGGTGAAGCGACTTTCTGCTGTGGTGGCGGTGGTGGCTTACTTACAGATGATTTACTCGAACTGCGGGTCAAGGGTGCATTGCCTCGCATGCAGGCGTTAAAAACAATTCATGAGAAACACCAGATAACCCACATGGCAGCAATCTGCGCTATCTGCAAAAGCCAGTTTGCGAGAGTGTTACCCTATTACGGGTTTGAGATGGATCAGATAATCAGTGTGCATCAACTGATCGGTGATGCACTGGTTTTTTCTGAACCGGTTTAACCTGCATTATTCATGAGGATTCGGCGCCCAGAGTCAATAGCGCTAAACAGGTCACCTTATCGCCTGAGAAGCGTGGCCCGCCACGCGCCGAGGGGGATAGGGTGAGATGTGACGCGCTATTGGCTCTGGCGTCGAATAGACGGTCTGTCATTTCAGGATTGATCATAAATTTACCGCAAAAACCCTAAATAAAGGCATAAAAGCTAAATTCGCGGGTCGCCTCATGAATAATGCAGGTTAATCAGTACACGCAAAATACCAATAAGTACGCAGATTCAGATTTGTGCGTTTAATCTGCTAAAAACCAGTCCAGCTTATCATGCAGTTGGACCACCTCTCCGATGATCATAAGCGTCGGTGCTGTCACTTCATTTTGTGCAATCAGTGTAGGCAGATCTTTGATAGTACTGACATAGACTTTTTGTTGTGGCTGTGTTCCCTGTTGTATGAGTGCCGCCGGAGTATTCGCATCGCGCCCGTGTTGAATAAGTGCCTGACAGATTTTTTCCAGTCCCGAGAGACTCATATAAACCACAACTGTCTGATACGGCACAACCAGCCCCTGCCAGTTCAGATTTATTTCACCATTGCGTAGATGACCGGTAACAAACACACATGACTGCGCGTAGTCGCGATGCGTCAGCGGGATACCGGCAAACGCGGCGCAACCATTCGCGGCTGTAATACCCGGCACCACCTCAAAGGGTACCTGCTGCTCAGCCAGGGTTTCTATTTCTTCGCCGCCACGGCCAAAGATAAAGGGATCACCGCCTTTAAGGCGTACAACCTTAGCCGGACGCCGGGCCAGTCTAACTAAGAGATCATTGATGGTTTCCTGCTGCATGGTGTGATCCGCCTTTGCCTTGCCAGCGTAGATAAACTCGGCCAGCGGGTTGCAGCAATCCATGATCGGTTTACTGACCAGGCGATCGTATACGATCACATCGGCCTGACGGATAAGTCTCAATGCACGCAGAGTTAAAAGCTCCGGATCTCCCGGTCCTGCGCCTACCAGGGCCACACGCGACTGCAATGGCTGTGACTCATTTACCTGCCAGCTGGATTGTTGCGGATCATCAATGCAATAGCAGAAGCGGCTGTTCTTGTTGCACAAGTTCTGTAGTTGTTTATTCGTTTCAGGGTCACTACTGCTGGCTACAACAAGCCAGCAATCATTTATATCGTCCTCGGTAACCTCGCGGTCTATACAGGTTATATGCGCTTGCTCCGCTTGTTGTGAGCCAAACAAGGTCACATGAGCATCATGCTGCACGAGCCAGCCAGCCAGTGATAGAGCGGTTGAATTACTGCCAACCACAATACAATGGCGGTTACTTACCTGCAGTGAGGTGTTAAGAAGATGCATTATGAGTTAGAAACTGTTGATCGCCGGACAAAATAAAGGGTGCCAAAGGAGGTGGTTCTTTCAGGTGAATTTGGACAAGTGCCAATTCTTGCAATGCCGCACAGTCGGTTACTTTGTGAATAATGCAGGCTCAAGTAGTATACTAACTCGTACTATTCACGAAATCGACGTTTCACTGCCATTGTACTTGCAGGCGTTGGAGTCCACGGACTGATTGTAATGAGTGAAAATGAGATAAAGTTTTTCAAAAACAAACCCATCTCGATTGATATCGGCGATGAGCCCACCACCTGTACAGATGCAGAGCCTTTTGCATTGCGAGTGCTCGATGACAGCATGGAGCCTGAATTTAAAGCCGGTTGTATAATAATTGTTGATCCAACCGGCCGCGCCACAGATGGCAGTTACGTACTGGCAGAAAAGACCAGCGACATGCTATTCCGGCAACTCAAGCAAAATACAGATGGCTGGAGTCTGGCACCACTGAATAACCATTACCCGAGTACAGACACCGCCGCCGATCTCAGTGAAATCGCCGGTGTGGTAGTGCAGCGCGCCGGTGCGCGCCGAAGCTATCACAAGAGCTACAAATAATACCTTCCAACTTGTATCCCGTACGCTTGAAGCTTCCGAGCGGTCAGAAGCGAAAAAAGCATAAAAATTCAACAGAAAATCACCTGATAGCACTGTGAAAGCCAATCTGCGCACGATATGCTCATCTTGATGAAGAATAGAAACCTGTTTAAAGAGCAACTCCCGGATGCGTAAGTTAAATAGACGGCAATTCAATTCACTGGTTGGGGCAGGCGTGGCCTCAATGACAGCCCCGCTGCAAATCGGTGCGCAGTCCAAACCCAAAGTGCTCATCATCGGCGGCGGAGCCGGGGGTGCGACTGCAGCGCGAACGTTGGCGCGAAATGAAGGGCTCGAGGTCACGCTGGTCACTGCATCTGATACCTTCACTACGTGCTTTTTCTCAAATCTGTACCTGGGCGGGTTTCGTGACTTCGATTCCATCACCCACTCGTATGAAAAGCTTACCGCTGATGGCATAAACGTAGTGACAGGCTTTGCAATTGATGTTGATTCTGCCGGCAGGACGGTCAGTCTGAAAGATGGCATGTCTCTCTCTTACGACCGTCTGATTCTCGCACCGGGTATTGATATCAAATACGACAGTCTGCCGGGTTACTCTGCCGTTGCGGCTGAAGTGGCACCTCACGCCTGGCAGGCCGGTAAACAAACTCAACTACTTAAAGCACAGCTTGATGCGATGCAGGATGGCGACAACGTAGTCATGGTGCCGCCACCAAACCCGTACCGCTGTCCCCCCGGCCCCTACGAACGCGTCTCCATGATGGCGCATAACTTAAAAACCCGGGGTTTTAAAAACAGCTCCATCTACGTCCTTGACCCCAAGCCCGGTTTTTCCAAACAGGGACTATTTCAGGAAGGCTGGGACAAACACTATCCGGGTATGATCGAATGGTATGGCCCGGATGTACACGGCGGTATTATTAATATCGACGCCAGTGCCGGTGTAGTCGAAACAGACTTCGATGCATTTAGCGGTGCAGTATTAAATATCATTCCCGCACAGCAAGCCGGATCTATCGCAGTAGTGGCCGGACTCACCGATGAAACCGGTTATTGTCCGATTGACGCCAACTCAATGCGATCAGCAGTTGATGAGAATATATTTATCATCGGCGACGCTAGTATTGCCGGTGCTATGCCAAAGTCGGGGTTCTCTGCCAATAGCCAGGCAAAGGTCGCGTCTGAGGCAATTGTGGCTGACCTGACTGGCAGTGATATAGCTCCTGCTGTATACAGTAATACTTGCTGGAGCCTTATTGCTGCCGATGATGGTGTTAAAGTGGGTGCGCAGTATGAGGCGGTTGATGGGAAAATTGCTTCTACTTCTACGTTTATTAGTGAAACCGGAGAGGATGCTGAGCTTCGTCGGGCTACTTATCTTGAGTCTGTTGGGTGGTATGGGGCTATTAGTTTTGAGATGTTTGGGTAGTTTGGCTTATCTGACAAAACATTGCGCATTCTACTCAAAATGCTGACAGGCTGTTTGATTTCCAAGCGAAAAAAATTAACTAAATTCGAAACGTAGGATTTAAAGATATTCTGCTGGGAATCTGCTTACCATCCAGATTCGCAAATATCTACAGTATACCGACTCCG
>CAZKAQ010000185.1:0-6103 GCA_964550655.1 uncultured Granulosicoccaceae bacterium | reverse complement strand
TGGCACAATTCGATGTCAAGCAGATGCAAGATATCAAACGAAAAACCAGTCGCATGCTCCCTCTCACGATGTAATGCCTGACATTGGCAATGACCACCACCAAGTGTATGCATCGACATATCCGGATCATAGACTTCATAATCCTGAGCACGAATTTGATTATTTAAGATTTTGTTCCTTTCGGAAAAAAATAAACAGACAGTTTAAAATTACGCTCTTAGATGAAAATTATATGGACAGTCAAAAACAACGCTCTAAGATATTGCAGTCTCGTTTTCCGGTTGATTAGCGCGGACAGTCGTTGGATTAACACCAGCTTGTTTCAGACACCTTAATTTCAAAGCTTAGTTGGGAGCTTTAGGCTCGGGTAGCCTCTACGTATTTCTCGTCTTCACATGCCAGGGCGGCGCCAATCGCAGGATGAAAACGATCATCAAGTATATTCTCACCTTTGCTCTTTTCGAAAATGCCGTCTACTAACGTGAAGTTGATATCTCTGATGCTGATAAATGTTTTTTCATCTACCAGCTTCCGCAAAGACGCCTCGAGATCGAGGTTGTCGTTGAAGAACAACTCTCGCATCATGGCGCCGGAGAAATAAATATGGCAGATGTCCAATACGTTGACTAAATTGGCAATTGTAATAGCCAGATAACGGGTCAATTCTTCTACGGCTGTCACTACAGGATCCATTTTACTGTTTGCCTGACCGCTTGTTGACAGGCTTGCCTGCATGCGCTCACGCACTAACGTATAAAAACGATCTGATGTTGCCTGTAAAATGCTATCACTTTCGCTTGAATAGGTTGAGACAAGATTCTCAAGTCCGCGTCGGGAGATTCTTTGCTCAGCATGCCCGCTGCCCTTGCCACAGGAGCAGGTGATTATACCGGACTCGATAATCATGTGGCCGACTTCACCGGCTTTATGGTTATCGCCGTAAAAAATATTGTTGTTTACCGCTATGCCGGCGCCAAAGTTGTTCCCCACAATAAAGCAGACAAAGTTGCCGGCTTTGACTGCTCCCTGACTCATCCGTCTGGAGTGATAAGAGCAAACGTAACGGGTGACACAGTTGCCGTCATTGTCGAGTAGTTGCTGGCACTTATCATTTAGCACCAGCTTTTTCTTGCGACATGCACTTGAGAATTCATCGATAAATGCCAGCTTACGATCATTGCCCAGAAAATCGATGGCCTGCTCGATGACACCTGTGTCTGGCTGCACTAAACCTGGAACACCAAATACAATGCCGTCTATGCGTGTTGATTTAATGTTAAGGTCATTGTTTGCACCCTTAATCAGACGTTTGATGTCATTGATGATATGTTCGAAAACTTCTGAATCCGGACCAACCAATGTTCGTTTATTACGATACTTGATTGTGCTAAGTACTTCGTACGGTGTATCGTTCTTTTTTTTGGCCGGTGTGTAGCGAATCAAAACATAATTGAATTGACTGCGCCCCATATCCACACCGATATACAATTTCGGTTTATGACTTTGAATCCATTTTAATATGTTGCGTACTCGCAACTTTGATAAAATCTCTAACAGGATATTGGCTGAACCGGTAACGAAAACTCGACCGCTAATCAGCTTCACAAAATATAGTGCTGTTTCTAGCATGTGTTCATTTGTCCATAGAGAATTCATCCGACAGTAATATCTTAACGGACTCGTCGTTGGCACAGCTTGCGTGCTCTGCGAGTTGTATCTCGCCTGTGCCGTTCCAGTGGCTGCGTTTGTACAGTGTGGCAAATCGAAATGGTTGGCTCGCTTCGCCAAAGCCGTGAATTAACTCTGATCCGCGCCGTGCATTATCAATCATCCACGATGGTTGACTGAGGTGATAAGGATTGCGCTGTACTTCACCCATATGACAGGCGATAGCCTCTATCAGTTGTGCAACCTGCGCTTCGCTGCTTTCGATCATTAGATTGGCATCCGTCATCGGATGCCAAAATTCTGTTTGAAACAAGGTCAGATTGTAATCAATGTCAGTGGCATGTAAGGCATCCATGACAAGATGATGCACACCAATATGTGTGGGATGACCGTCATTGTCGTGCGGGAAAATTATCGCACATGGTGTGAACGACGCGATGAGTTTCGATACCTGTAGAACCTTGTCTGCCCATGCGGCTTCATCATTGATACGTGCGAGGGGGTTGATATCCGAGAATCCGTCATCTTGAAGTGGTTGTAAGGCAAAGCCGAGGCAGCGGCAGGCTTGCGTTAGTTCCAGCTTTCGTCGAGGCCTTTGACTGACATCGCTGCCCAAAGTCACCGGAACATTGATCACCTGAAAGCCTGATTCCAGAGAAAGTCTTAGCGGCAGCCCGCCTATTATTGCTTCATCATCGGGATGTGGAGCAAAAAGGAGAATTTTAGGTCGATTATCAATCTCGATAGACTGACTCTGCGCACCCGGTTCTGTGAGTGAAGCGGTTGCCTCATCTATCAGGCGAGCGTAGCGACTTACGTAATCTAGAAATTTCACACAGTAACCGATCGTTTGCGGGCTGCCAGAAGCAATGCACCCTGTTCAGGTGATCGTCGCGACTGGACGAGTCGATTGCTTATACGTTCAGGCATAAAACTCGTGAAAACCCTTGACAGCCCACCAGACAGGCAAACCGGTAATGGCGTCGATGATGAACGATCCAGCGTATCGATAACCTGTACGATTTCATTACTAGCCAGCTGGATAAGATTGGCGAGATGTTCGTCACCGCTACCGTGTTGTTCATAAAACTCAATAACATGGCGGCCCATTTGCCCAAACCAACCTTGTTCGCGTGTGTTGGATTCAGTCACCAAACGATCGAGATCAGAATCGAACTGTTCAAACAAATAAGTCAGTAGCGGTGAGCCGGGTACGCGTTTATCAAGTGACTTGAACAGCAGGCGAGTGGCTTCTATACCAAGCCAGGCGCCACTGCCTTCATCCGAATGCGGGAATCCCCAGCCTGAGACTCGCACGGGATCATGACCATCGCAAATTTTGAAGCCTATTGTGCCGGTTCCAACCGAGACCATTATGCCGTCGTTACCATCATGAGCGCCGAGACAGGCTATGTGCCCGTCAGACAACAGCTCGATAGAATCAAAAAAACCTGCCTGTTCAGCGTCAAGGAAAGAGCGAGCCGCTTGTTTAATTTCAGTGCCTGCAAGTCCCGCTACCAGGGTGTGTTGATTGTCAGTTGCTGCGTCTGAAAAATATCCGCTACCGAGAATACTTTCGATACCGCTGATGATTGAATTCCAGGACTCTTCAACAGACGTGTTGATGTTAGCTGGCCCTGAGACCTCGCGCCTGGGTTCAGATGTTGAACCTTCCTCTTGCACGAGTATTCTAGAGCGCGTACCGCCACCATCAATACCAATCAGATAACTCTTCATGAGGTTGCCAAGAGGCTCTCGGGGTAAACATTGACGCGTAAATATTAGCACAAGTAATTTGCGCATGTATATTCTGGCGTGGAGGCCGTAAGTTGCTCGGGATAGCTGATTTCGGGCGCAATTCAATGAGCTTACTGCTTCACTGGAGAATAAGCACCAGCTATTGTTATCGCCTCAAAACGGAGCATCATAATTGCGATATAATCTACAGTTGGTTCAATCTTCGTACTCAACTCGCAATTACAGATAACTCAGGAAAATGATTTCATGAACCCGGAACAGGAAACAGAGAGTTTTAGTCTTCAGCGACGGAATCGTAATGGTGGAACAGCTCCACTTACGCAGTGGACGCTAAAGAATGAGACAGACCCGCTTACTGATGTATTGCTTGGGCCTGCGGATCATTTATTTCACCGCGCAACATCCAGTTTGTCACGCAAGCACCTGCGTGACAGCCCGTGTAATATTGAGTTGGCGCGGGAGCAACATGCCAATCTTGTGGCCGCTTACCGGCACTACAATGTTAACGTGCATATGCTTGAGCCTGAACCTGAGCTCACTATGCAGGTCTATTCGCGCGACTCCAGTGTAATGACACCGTATGGTCCGTTTATCACCGCCATGGCAAACTGGTGGCGACGGGGCGAAAACTATGCAGCAATCAGGGCTTATGAAAAGCTCGATATCCCCATCTACGATATGGTCACTGCCGGTACCTTCGAAGGCGGTGACTTTAATGTCATCGAAGAGGGTTGTGTGTTAATCGGATGCGGTGGTGCGCGAACACAGGAGGAGGGCGCACGCCAGGTGGCTGGCTGGTTCGAGGCTGAGGGCTGGGAAGTTAAACTCGCCTTTATCGACGAATACTATGTACATATAGATTTAATGGTCGTACCAATTGCAGAAAAGCTCACTGCGGTATGTCTCGATTGTACCGATCCGTCAATAGTCAGCTGGTTAAAAGGCAAAGGTCACGAGATCATCGATGTTCCATTTCAGCAAACCATGGCGTTGGGCTGTAACATGATGTCACTCGGAAGTGATCGGGTGATTGCACCGAGTTCATCGACTGTACTCATTGATAACCTCCGTGCACGAGGCTTTGAAGTCTCGGATGTTGAAACAGCCGAGATTTCTAAAACCGGTGGTGGAATTCATTGTATGGCTCAGGCGTTACGGCGTGAGTCTTAAGCGGGTCGAAGATCGTATGCCCGTAGAGTGTGGTTATGCGTAGATTAACCGGCTATATCGCATTACTATGTCTGGGCATTGTCTGCCACCCCGCGTATGCGCAGACCATGCGGCTAAGTACCTCGAATACAGACTACCAGATCACTAACGTTGTAAGCGATGTTGATACTTTTTATTTTATAATCGAAATTGATGCCCCGTTAGCGCCGGGCTTATACGACAATCCAGCCATTATCTCTGTCAGCTATCGCGTGGCAGGCAATCTAATTGACGGCACTCCGTCAGGCTTTGAGGCATTTGCGCTTGAACGTGAGATTACAGGCGAGAATTTCTATGCACAAGGCAGCTCTTTACGATTTGAAATTGACCAGGCGGCGGTGCTCGAAGATGGAGTTCAGATAGCCGAACTGACAGGTTCCGAAGTGGTGTTTATTTTTGATGGCAGGGAAATCGATAACGGACGATTCCATCCGGCACTATTCGAACTCCATGCTGATGGCACAGGAAGAATTCAAAACAGCAATAACACACCAACACTTGAGCCTTTGCTGCAAGTTGAATTCGGAGAGGAATACATCAATGATCTGATATTCGACGCTGGTAATACGACACTCATCACCGCAACAGTCGAGACAGATTCATCTGAAACAGGTTCATCGGGTGGTGGTGGCGTTTTCGGTTTTTCGGCGTGGTATTTTCAGTTGTGTCTGGCGTTGAGTTTGTGGAATGTCTTTTATCGCTATCGCTTTGCAGGCTTCGCAAGTAGTTGAGACTGCAGTGATGCTACCCGGCTCATACCTGTTAGTTCTTCTGGTCGATATAGTTTCAGTGGCCGTACTTTCTTGTTTGATTCAATGCATCTGGAAAAACGAAAACAGTTCAAGCTGTGCCAGAGTATTGGTTGCAACACTGATTTCCGGCTTTGCGGCATTTGTTTTTATGATTGCATCTTCCGCATCGTTTAAACCTTTGCACGCTGTTTTATTGGGCTTCGGCCTCGGAATAGTCGGTGGATTTCTAGTATTCGGAGTGTTGCATTTAGTCATTAATATAATTTTGCTTGTAACTTGTCCTGATTGTAAAAAAGAATCATTAGAAGCTGAAATAAAAATCTGCTGGCCTGGTGTTCTACCATCAGCAGCTTATCTCGGATACGTTATCTCAGCCTACGCCGTACCCGGTAATTATGATAATCCGTACTGGTTTGTCAGACTGCTGCTTATCGCCATTGTGGGAGTGCTGGTGATGGGATTTCCGAGAATTATTGGTGCAAGAGTAAATGATTCAAATAAGCATAATGCATCTGCCTTAAGGATGAAAAACTCACCGGTTCTTTGGCTACCTTTACTGGTTATTGTGCTGATTTTTATTTTTAAAGTATGGGTGATATGACTTGGATTTTAGAAATTAGTAGCCTCGAGGCTAATTCAAAGAGCAATTCCTGATCAGGCTTAACCTGCATTATTCACAAGGCGACCGACTAATTTTAGTTTCTGCCTATAAACAT
>CAZKAQ010000184.1:0-6190 GCA_964550655.1 uncultured Granulosicoccaceae bacterium | reverse complement strand
GCCATGAGTGACAAAACATATATCTTAGTTGACGGAGAAAACCTGCTTTTTAGGTATCAAGCAATGCTTGATGCTGGTCGCACTCCATCCGCTGGCATTCAGCACGCCGTTGGGAAATATGTTTGGTGTAAACATATTTCTATGAACCATACGAGCCAAGTCGCAAGAGTCACCTACTACACTACGCAGCACGGTGATGCCGACAAGATCATAGCATTGAAGAAAGAGATTTCGGAAATTAGCTATGCTTATTGTTCTCAATATGATATTCAGGGCCGAGGTTCCCTAAACCCTAAGATATTTAAGAAAACTGGAAGGAGCCGCGGAACTAAAAGTGTAGACATAAATATGTGCATTGATTCAATGAGGCACACTGCAAGTCAAGGCCTCACTACAGTTTCGCTAGTCACCGGAGACGGTGATTTTCTTCCGTTAATTGAAGAGTTGATGCGGCAAGGTGTGAATGTACAAGTACAAGCATTGTCAGATGGTTGCAACCCGAACTTGGTACATACGCCTGATGCTTTTGTAAATTTAGATCGATACTTTTTTTCGTAAGTTTATTCTGCGTGAGAAAATGCACATAACAAGTCAATGCAGTCCGACAATTTACGCGGTGTTTGCCTTGTGGTTTCGCTGTCGCTCAACTTTACCACAAGGGTAAGCATCCAGCGAACAACGGGATTACCGCTAGCAGAATAATCAGCTAAATTGAAAAATATGCGGTAATAGTGAGCGGAGCTGCTTACGGCGTAAATCGTCGAATGAGACGCTGGGAGCATGATGACGTTCTCGAGAAAGCAGAAGAGAATTTGCAAAACACACCTGATGCAATGACCGTGAGGGCAAGTACGGTTGAACATCCGTTTGGCACAATCAAACTCTGGACAGGATCACGTCATTTTCTTATGAAGACGCTTTCCAATGTGCGTACCGAGATGAGTTTGAATGTACTGGCATACAATCTCAGGCGAATGATCAGTATTCTCGGTGTGAAAGACCTGATTAAGGCAATACAGAGTATTGCCGGACATAAAATACGCGTTTCTGAACTGCGATTTGAGCGTTTAAAATACAGAATATTTCTTAATCAGCTAATAGTCAGGGTAGATATAGCGCTGGTCACAAAAGCGCTATGTCCCATCTAGTTGATTTTAAAGGGTTGGAAATTTGAGGGCTGCGTTTCGACACAGCCTCGGCCGACTGCTGACGGTCAGTAACTCCGCGATCTGCTGGGAAAAGTTACCATTTTTATTTGTAAGTTACGAACTTTATTATCACGCTACAGCAGGCTAGAACTCAGGCACCGGTGACAATCAACACAGCGCGCGATTTTTTACTTTTTGATTGTATCGAATGAGGTCGATCCGCAACATATCTTACGGTATCACCTCTGTTAAGCGTTTCAGAAACACCATCAGTAGTGACTGTCAGTGAGCCTGAGAATACTGTCAGATTCTCCATACAGCCCGATCGATGAGGATCACTGTCAAGGCTTGCATTCGGCTCGAACTCAAGATCATAGATTTCAGTATCACCGACTGTTTCAGGCGCGCTGAGAATACGAATTCTGCATCCCTCGCCTCTGGATTTAATCACCGGTATTTGTGCTGAACGAATCACTTCACGAATAGGGCTGCGCTCTTTTGGTGCGCCGTCAAGCAAGCCCGAGAAATCAATGTTTAACGCCTTGGTTAGATTCCAAAGGCTTGCAACCGTCGGGCTACTCTCGCCACGTTCGATTTGCGACAGCATAGACTTTGAAACCCCTGACAAACCTGCCAATGCTTCAAGACTCAGGCTGCGTGACTGGCGAGCTTCTTTTAAGCGCTTTGATAAGCGCTTGGCGATTTCATCGTCCGGCATTGAAGTTACCTGGTAGAGTCTATGGTGGTCCAGTCGAGCACGACCTTGCCGCTCGAACCACCAAGCATGTCTGCAAAACCGGTTTCAAAATCCTGCGCCGGGTAACGATGCGTAATTACTTTCGATACATCGAGCCCGTTTTGCAGCATTGCGATCATTTTGTACCAGGTTTCAAATATCTCCCGACCGTATACGCCTTTTAGATTGATGGCTTTAAAAACAATGCGGGACCAGTCCACCGGACTCTTACCAGGCGGAATACCTAACATCGCTATACGACCACCCATCACCATTGCCTCAACCATTTGATCAAGCGCCTGCTGACTGCCTGACATCTCCATACCCACATCAAAACCTTCTTTGAGTCCGATTGATGCCATCACCTGCTGTAAATCTTCAGTGGCAACATTGACCGGTACGACGTCTGCAACCTCGGCCGCCAGCTTTAGCCGATCAGGGTTAACATCGGTGATTACGATGTGTCTGGCACCAGCATGTCTGGCAACTGCTGCTGCCATAATACCGATGGGACCTGCACCTGTGATCAGTATATCTTCACTGACAAGGTCAAAACTCAACGCCGTGTGAACCGCGTTACCCAGCGGATCGAGGATCGCACCGATATCATCACTGACGTCATCGGGTAGTGGCACAACATTAAAAGCGTTTAGTCGCAGGTACTCGGCAAATGCACCTTGCTCATTAACGCCTATACCGCGAGTCTCTGGGTCGAGGTGGAATTTTCCCGAGCGGGACTGTCGCGACTCACTGCCGACCAAATGCCCTTCACCACTGACACGCTGACCAACAGACAAGCCTTTAACATTGCTACCAAGCTCGACAATAACACCTGCAAACTCATGACCTGTCACCAGTGGCACAGGAACAGTCTTTGCCGCCCACTCATCCCAGTTCCAGATATGAATATCTGTACCGCAAATACCGGTTTTGTTGATGCGAATCAGGACTTCATCATCACCCGGTACCGGAACGGGTAGATCCTGTAGCCACAAGCCTTCTTCAGCTCGAGCTTTAACGAGCGCTTTCATTGTTGGCTGACCATCTGAACTCATGACAGTACTCCTGTTTCATGTCCGGCCGCTTCAAACGCCTGCAATGCCCGATCGAGCTCGGCAATGGTAAGCGTTGCATTCATCTGTGTTCTAATACGCGCCGTACCTTTGGGTACTACCGGAAAGAAAAACCCCGACACGTAAACACCCTTTTCAAACAAACTACTGGCAAAACGCTGTGCCAGTTGCGCATCACCAAGCATGACCGGGATGATCGGGTGTTCACCGGGGTTGAGTGTAAAACCAAGTTTCTCTAATCCATCACGCCAGTACGCAGCATTGCTGAAAAGCTGACGACGAAGATCATCACCTTGTTGCACCATACGAATCGCTTCAATGGATGCGGCACACACTCCGGGAGGCAGTGCATTGGAAAACAAATAAGGTCGAGCACGCTGGCGCAGCATGTCTATGATTGATTGAGAACCTGCAATATAACCACCGATTGCACCGCCTAGCGCCTTACCTAAGGTGCCTGTTACTACATCGACTTTGTCATTAACCCCGAAGTGGGCTGGCGTGCCCATGCCCTGTGGCCCCATAAAGCCTGTTGCATGACAGTCGTCTACCATAACAAGTGCGCCGTACTTTTCGGCAAGATCAGTAATAGCCGGCAGATTAGCCAGATAGCCGTCCATGGAAAAGACTCCGTCAGTGGCAATCATGATGAAACGCGCTGAATCATTTTTAGCTTGTTTAAGCTGCGACTCCAGATCATTCATATCAGAGTTCTGGTAGCGATATCGCTTTGCTTTGCACAAACGAATACCGTCAATGATTGAAGCGTGATTAAGAGAATCGGAAATAATCGCATCTTCGGGTCCCAGTAGCGGTTCAAACAGTCCGCCATTGGCATCAAAACATGCCGCGAAGAGGATGGCATCATCCTTTTCAAGGAATGCCGACAATTGCTGTTCAAGCTCGGTATGCAGCTGATGGGTGCCACAAATAAATCTGACACTGGCCATGCCGTAACCAAATTCATCCATGGCTGACTTCGCCGCTTTTACCAAATCCGGATGGTTGGCCAGACCAAGATAATTATTTGCGCACAGATTAATAATGTTGTCCCGGTCGCTGGCACCACCTGCTACAGAGACAATACCGGACTGGGAAGATGACAGAGGCCGCTCGGACTTCCACAAACCAGTGGTTTTTATTTCTTCCAGCGACTCTCTCAAATGGGATTCAAATTCAGTGTTCAAGCGTCGATTCCCTGTAAAAAATTTGTCTAGTGTAGATTATCGTATTTCCAATTACAAGGATATAATCCGTTATATAGAACAGTCGGATATTAGTATGCTTTTCCGCCCGGGCAACATGTTTTGCACCGAAAAAGTATGGCTTCCTAAAGGACAAGCAAGTAGAAAACCCTGTTTCAGATCCGGGGCCGGGCTGTACACAGTGTACGAACGACGCTGCAACCAGTACGATGAAAATTATCAGGAGTGTTTTTGCAAACCTGCAGGAGACTGTAAATATGCAGTCTCCTACAGCTATGTAGCACCCACTACATGATAGAAATTTACTCGTAGTGAACGAACAATTTAGGGCGAGCCAGAGCCTTCGGATGCTCGCGTGATCCGTACACTGGCGTGCTGCCATTATTCAACGTAGACATGATTCTGATCGACAATTTCGCATCGCTTGTCAAACCGTCGCGAATGATATCTGTAACATCAATTTCGATATCGTCGCCGTGACTCCATCTGCCAAGCAGCACTGAACCCTGCGGGTTATTTGCACTGGATATTGTCATCTCGTTCCAGGTGTTATCTGTAACCAGTTCAGCTTGATAGGAACCGGATTCCTTGTCTTCTGCAAGAGAATGCAGTTTGATAACCGCAGAACTCACGCTGGTACTCAGTGATGAAGTATCAAATCGTACATAGGCCTCACGATAAAAGTTTGTATTGGCACTCTTGACCAGTAACTCAGGCGCTGAGCCAAAGTTTGTGTCGGCCTGAAAATAAGCGTCTGCCTCTGCGGCTAATGTGACATCCGGCTCGGGCAGTGAATCTACATAAGAGATGTACGGATATATTGAGTCGTTCAGATCCTTCATGGTCTTCAGCAGATCAGTAAACAAAACACCATTAGCCGAGAGTATGCCTTTGTTGCCTTTCTCGTCGTCCTGATACTTAAACCAATGCCAGCCTACCGTATTGCCACTGTTCACCATGCTGGTGACAAAATTATGGTGGAACGCACCTCTGGATGCCTGGCTGTCAACGCGCCATCCGGCACCGATATCAACTTCCGGCTGAGTAGACTCCATCGCATAGAACTCGGTGACAAGCACAGGTTTACCAGTCCACTCGACGATGTTATCGATTTCTACATCTCTTGTGCCCCAGCGATGGTAGTGATTGATCGCTATAACATCCATATATCGACCGGCAACTCTCATGAACCCTTCAGTACGTCTCCACGATCTGTTTAAGCGTGGACCAAGGTACATGTGATTGGGGTCGACTGCTTTTATTGCCGGACCTACTGCGGAAAAATATGCCTCAGCCATTAGCTCGGTATATTCATCGACATCCAGATCAGTGTAGTTGTTGGCAGTTTTGCCGCGGCTTTGCAGAAAGTTTACTGCAGCAATATAGTTTTTATCTGTTGGATCATCTATTTCAATGTGCGCATCGAGACCATTGACCGTCCACGATAGCTCGTTGTCTGAAAAGTAACCGAAGACATTCGGATCATTGACATATTTAGCAAATACCTGTGCATTTTCCTGTGCAAAAGTAACAAACTCGTCGTCAAACACAGGCATCTCGATACGTGGATTCCTGTCTCTTCGATACTCTGCAAGAAAACTGAATCTTGGTGTATATGCCAGCGGGGTTTGCTCTTGCCTTGCGGATTCTATTACGCCTTCATCACTCCAGTTACCCATGCCGTTGAATCCGTTTTCAATAAGCAGCTCGTGGATTTCGTCAGCTGAGAGATCATCAAGATTAATACTGGTAACGGCCTTGTGTATAAACAGGTAGCCGTCGGGGTCAATCGCCCACCAGCGTCCGTCGATTTTCTCAACACGAAAAAATCCGGTAGCAGCTCTTTTCTGTTGTGTGCTACCACCGTATCGACTTAACTCAACTTCACCGAGATTGTCACCCACGCCAATAGCTCGGGTACCAGTGAAGGAGAGCCATTCATTGTCTGTGTACGTAACCGTTGGGACATCCTGCAACTGGAAGACTGTTCGATTGTCGCCAATTGGATCAGTTGGTTCTGTTGGCTCA
>CAZKAQ010000183.1:3556-6206 GCA_964550655.1 uncultured Granulosicoccaceae bacterium | reverse complement strand
CGTTTAGAATGCCTGTCCGGGTAAAGCGCCAGATCAGTACGGAAGAATTTGATCATCTATCTGCACAGCTGAAACAATACCCTGACAACCCGACACTTGTGGCCTTGCACCACACACCATGCTCACCATGCGTAAATCCGGGATGCCAGCTCGACAATCATCAGGAGTTCCTGTCATTTCTAAAATCGCACCCGCAGGTGAAAGTGGTGCTGGCAGGTCACACGCATCACGTTGAAAAAGTAATAACAGGTGAACTGAGTGTTTATACAGCACCGTCTGCCCTTGCTCAGGTTCTACATCCACTCGACGAATCTCTGCTCGACGTTAATGATTTTATGGCATGTCACACCATAGATGGATCATCCGTCGGTTTTAACGTGTTTGATTTGTCTTCTGATGGTAACTACACACAGCAATCACATCACATTGAGATAAACGCCAAATCTGTGTGACACAGAGAAAAACTGGCCTCTGTTATTGCTTGAGCCTGTTTTAACCAGATACCACACACGTCACTTTAGTAATTAAAATACAGATGAATGTTCTTTGTAGCACCGGAAGTTAAGCGCATTTCTCGTAAATCATTCTGCTCGTCATTAAATCCAAATGAGCACCGCCGCCATTTTTAAATACGGTAATGGCTTCAGTAGAGCTTCTTCCTGCATTGTTTTTGCAAAGGTCATATAAGTCACCGCATATGTTTTCAAGCGAAATTACGCCTGCTTTCAGCGGAATATCAATCTCACCAATGTGGCCAATGGTTGTGTCGCGTGAATCGACAAAGAGTTCGGATTTAAGTAACAAATTATCATCGGCTTCACGCATATCTGGCTTGTAGGCGCCAATCAGATCAACGTGAGTACCCGGTTGTACCCATTCACCTTTAAGTACCGGGTCGGTTGCCATGGTCGCGCAAGTGATGATATCTGCTTCTGCGCATGCCACTTCGAGGTTTTCCATGACCTCAATACCAGGTGCTTTTTGCTGTATTGTTTGCGCGAGTTTATGAGCATTGGAGTCGGTTCGGTTATAAACTATAAACCGTTCTATAGAAGGGAAAACCTCCATATAGGCTTCTATAACAGATGCTGCGACGGTACCGGCACCCACTATCAGGTGGGTTTTGGGTGAGGGGTTCGCAAGTAGTTTTGCTCCCAAAACGGAATCACCGGCGGTCTTCCATTTAGTGACCAGTATGCCGTCGATAACTGCTATCAAAGAACCATTCTTATCATTAAAAAGTAAAACGCCGCCCTGAATAGTCGGTAGTGCAGGGCTCGCAGATACATTTTGAGGAAACACGCTCATTGATTTCAGTGCCATGCCGAGGCCAGGTATCCAGGCTCCTCGGTTAAGTAATGCGTTTGGCTCTGATTGAAGCAGTAAATCACCGATGTCTGGCCTGGGAAGCTGGTGCCCGGCGTGCAATGCATCAGCAATAGAGTTCCAGGATAACAGTGGATCAGCTTCTTCAAAAGTTATAATGCGCATAGTTAGTCCGGACTATTCACGAAATGCCGAGCATATCGCGTAGCGGCTTGTTTTTACAGTGTCTGGTCCATCTCACGCAAATTTGTATTCTGCTTTGTAGGGTCGGAAAGAATTTCCACTCATGCTATTTTGACTATAAAATCAGGCACTCGCAGCTATGGAATATAATAGTGACCGACAATCGCAAAATACTGTTAGCCGAATTGCTGGCGTGCGAAGGGTGTGAATCGCAAGTGCGGGAGATACTCTCGGAGTACGCTACTCATGTCAGAGCCGAGACGGGTAACCAGGTATTCGATTGCTATCAAACGCAGGAAGAACCGCGACGCTTTGTGGTTTATGAAATCTACGACGATGAAGCTGCCTTTCAGGCACATCTGTCAGCGCCAATGAATGCCGAGATAAACCAACGTCTGTCATCGGTGACTGAAGGCGGCTCTTCACTTACATTTTTAACCCCCTTCACTTGAAAAAGGGCTGATTCTTGTTTAAATAATCTACGGGTGACCATCCAGAAATTCAGGTTTTCACGAAACGATCTGTATGATCTGCTTATAAGTCGAATTTGTATTCGATGTTTATTGACAATACCGCGTCAGGTGAATCGTCATTTAAGCCAAACAGGACTGCAGCCCTCGGTTCAAGTGCATGTCCGTTGGGCAATTCATACCCAAGATAAAAAGCCGGACCAGCGACGTGTTCCTGTTCATCTTCGCCACCGAACAATTCTTCAAACTCACCGAAAATTTCAAAGCCAACACCAAAAACATCATTCACGGGATAAACCAACTGCGATGCGTAAACAAGGCCGGCGTCTGCATCATCTTCAAGGGGAATTTCTACCAGAGCGTTGCCGACCCAGTTCCACGAACCTAATCCTGCCTCAAATACGGGGCCTATTTCCACGGCACCGTCGCTAAGACCGCCTTCTTCCGGGATTTCCACAGCTGCAAAGATCCCAAACGTGAAAGCATCATGGTCGTCATGGCCGTGTCCATGGCCGTGTCCATGGCCGTGACCGTGGTCATGTTCGTCAGACTCTTGTCTTCTTTCTCATTATGTCCACCGCCGCCAAAAGGCAGGAGCAGCAGACTTTCGATTTCAAAACCCTCAACTTCAGCACTTTCGTCACTTGGATTTGCAACTTCAACGGCGAATG